>NZ_DFMC01000007.1:204428-207435 GCF_002375335.1 Methylophaga sp. UBA3603 | reverse complement strand
CGCAGTGAAGCCGCAGGCCAACACAAGGGGTGCCCTTGGGTTGTTAGGGAATTGGGCACGCAATTCCCTGACTCGCATTCATGCGAAATCTGAATGGTGAAGCGGTTCGAAGTCACTGCTAAATCGAATTAAGGCCAAATTAGCTAAAAACGTTAATAAATCGAAGCCCTGACACAACGAATCACCCCATAATCATAGGCTTCATCCAACGCTTCAAAAACGGTTTTTAAACTATCTGCTTCATCACCAAGTGAATCAATGGTCGAGATGATTTCATTAAATTCATTATCAGCCAGATCCAGCACTTTTTTAACATCCAGCAAACCCGCTTCAATGCCATCTGACAGGTGACTGTATATCGTGCTGACTTTTAACTCACGCTGTTTCGCTATTTGATCAGGACTCAATCCTTGTTCATGCAGCATTAACGTCTGATTCACCGTGTCACGTAAGCCGTTATTTAATAATTCCGATAATGGAAACTGCTGAATAACGGTTAAAAACCGTTGACCGTAATGTTCCAGTTTCTGAGCACCGACACCGGAAATACGTGCCATGGCTTGCATATCATTAGGTCTGGTCTGACACATTTCCTGCAGCGTTGAATCATGAAAAATCACAAAAGGCGGCACGCCATTTTGCTGGGCGATCTCGGTTCGTAACTGGCGTAACGCTTCCCATAGCTCCTGATCCTGAGGACGCACGGTAGATTGTTTTTTCTCTTTTTTGCTGAGCGTTTGTTTGGCTTGCTGTTTACGCAGCAGCAGTTTTTGTTCACCGCGTAAAATCGACCGACATTTTTCAGTCAGACGTAATGCACCATAACGATTGATATCAATATCAAGATAGCCGGTGGCGATAAGCTGGCGGAAGATACCGCGCCATTGCGTAGCGGTCAGATCTGAGCCAATACCAAACGTACTGAGCTGATCATGCTGGTTGGTCTTGATGCGTTCATCTTCACTGCCTACCAACACATCAATGAGATAATTCACCCCAAAGCGTTGATCGGTCCGATAGACACATGACAAGGCTTTTTGGGCAACTTCAGTAGCATCAAAATGCTCTGGCGGATTCTGACAGTTATCACACTGACCGCAGGTTTCCGGTGACGTTTCATCAAAATAGGCGAGCAGGGCGTGCCGCCGGCAGCTGATGGATTCGCATAAGCCCAACATGGCATCGAGTTTGTGATGTTCGACTCGTTTGATAAGGTCCGGCGCATCAGAATTCTGCATAAACTGACGCAGGGTGATGACATCCTGCAGCCCATACGCCATCCACGCATTGGCTGGTAAACCATCACGCCCGGCACGGCCGGTTTCCTGATAATAGGCTTCGATATTTTTTGGCAGATTTAAATGCGCGACAAAACGTACATCGGGTTTATCAATGCCCATACCAAAGGCAATGGTGGCAACAATAATCACGCCTTCTTCGCGTAAAAAACGCTGCTGATGATGTGCCCGCATTTGTGAGGTTAAGCCTGCGTGATAGGGCAAAGCGACGCGACCCTGGTCAGTTAGCCACTCGGCAATTGCCTCGACCTTTTTACGCGACAGGCAATAAACAATCCCGGCATCGTTGGCATGTTGAGTTTCAATAAACTGCCAAAGCTGTTGTTTAGCCTGATTGGCTTCGGCAATGGCATAAAAAATGTTGCTTCGATCAAAACTGTTCAGGTAGACATTGGCGTCATGCAGATTGAGCTGTTCGATGATCTCAATACGAGTGCGTTTATCGGCGGTAGCAGTCAGCGCAATACGTGGAATATCGGGAAAGCGTTCATGCAACATCCGCAGTTGCTGATATTCCGGGCGAAAATCATGGCCCCATTGCGACACACAATGCGCTTCATCAATGGCAAACAGTGAAACCTGAATCCGCGACAGCATCGACAGGGTGCGTTCGTTTAATAAACGCTCTGGAGCCACATACAGCAAATCTATCTGGCCGGCTTCAAGCTGAGTCTCAACGGCATTTGCTTCAGCAGCGGATAAACTGGAATTGAGAAATGCCGCATTCACGCCCAGTTGTTGCAATGCCATCACCTGATCCTGCATTAAGGCAATCAATGGTGAAACCACAACACCAGTACCCGGGCGAATCAGTGCTGGAAGCTGATAACACAATGATTTACCACCACCGGTCGGCATCAATACCAAGGCATCACCACCGGCAATCACATGGTCAACGATAGTTTGCTGATTGTGACGAAAAGCGCTGTAACCAAAAACGTTTTGTAACACTTCCAGCGCGGGTTGCCCGACATGCTGCATAAGAAATTCAGTGATAAAAGGAAAGGGGCATTATGGCAAATTGTGCTTGGTTTAACATGGGATCGGGACGATAAATTCGGTTTATCGTTCAAAGGCAGGCAAAATAGCGCAGGCAAATCACAAATCGCTTATCTCAAAACAGTCAGGTTTTGGGGATACATCTCAATCTTTAGGAATTAAAATGAAAGAAATTACAGTGGACAGCAACCCCAGTGAAGCTCGTTTAAAACAACTGGGCGTGGCTCACTGGCCAACATGGGAAAAAGGCGTATCGGTTTTCCCATGGTCATTTGTCACCACAGAAATCGCTTATATCGTTGAAGGTGAATGTGTCATGACGCCTAACGATGGTGGCTCACCAACAACTTTTAAAGCCGGTGATTTAGTGGTTTTCCCTAATGGGTATAAAGGTACTTGGGAAGTTAAAAAAGCTTTGAAAAAGCAATTTAAACACCAAGATGGCAATTTTGTTAAATGTGCTCTTAGCCGTTTTAAGATTTTAAAAAATAAATTTAAATCAAATTCCTAAAACGTTTTTTGATCTCTCTAAGAATGGGCTAACTTCAATGCAGCTCAACAGATAGCTGTCATTCGCGCGCAGGCGGGAATCTAGTGATATATGCAGGTTGGGTTGAGGAACGAAACCCAACGGATAGTTTCTTGATTTAAAATCACACGCTGCCGCTGGGCGTTCATTTATTTTGCTTGCCCAAAAGAAACGAACCAAA
>NZ_DFMC01000007.1:163801-204272 GCF_002375335.1 Methylophaga sp. UBA3603 | reverse complement strand
CGCAGTGAAGCCGCAGGCCAACATAAGGGGTGCCTTTTCTTTTGGTTCGTTTTCTTTGGGCAAACAAAGAAAATGAACTCGCCCCATAGGGCGAAATTTAGTGCCAAAAACATTTTGATTTGTTGGGGTTTGCACACTCAACCCAAACTTCGGGCTGACTATGCCTTATTTCCCTTTAATGATTTTAGAATCTGTTGGAGCTCTTTGATTTCCTCAGCCAAACAGGAAATTAATCGTGTGGTTTCAGTCAAAACTTTACCTATATCCTCTGGTGAGTGTTTGTCGAATGGGCTTTTGCCTGTTCTTGACAGAAACTCATGTCTAAAAGCGTTATGAGCAATGAAGTTTCGCCATTTAGTAATTTTCTTAATCTCATCAGCCTGTTCAGGCTTGGAAGATATATCTTTGTATTTAGATATTAAGGATCCAAGAGGTAGGTTGTTAATGTCTTTTTCCTGAAATCTGAACTTTACCGGTTTTGGGACTGAGAGTTGAATAATTTCATAAGATAAGCCTATACAGATTTTTAGTACTTCCTCAAGCATCTGAAAGCTTAAGATTGCGTGAATTGAGGCTTCGATATAGTTGTGACCTTTCATATTTTCATCTCATATTTTCAGAATTAAGTAACAAATCCAACTGCGCCTGCCCCTTCTCATCAACGACTGGCAATTCAAACCCACTCAAACTCAACCCCACCAACCTAACCGGTTTATTCCCTGCCTCAGTCCGAGCCAACAACTTCGGAATCCATTCCTGCAACTCGGCTAAGCCAATACTCCGATCCAGTGTTTGAGCCCGTGTGACTTGCTGAAAGTCAGCATATTTCACTTTAACGGTAACGGTTCTGCCTTGCATATCGTGTTTGTTGAGGCTTTCAAGCACTTGTTCGGCGAGGCCGAGCAGGATGTTCGTCAACTCAGGAACGGACAGAATATCTTCGGCAAAGGTTGTTTCCTTACCAAGCGATTTACGGATTCGTGAGCTACGTACCGGGCGTTCATCAATCGCCCGGGCGATGTTGTAGTAATACTGACCGGATTTACCGAAGCGTTCGGTGAGTTCGGCTAAGGACTTCTGCCGTAAGTCATTACCAGTATGGATGCCGAGGTTTTTCATTTTGGCTTCGGTGGCAGGGCCGATACCGTGAAATTTGCCGACGGGGAGTTTGTTTACAAATTCCTGACCTTGCTCGGGGCGGATCAGATAAAGGCCATCGGGTTTATCCATATCGGAGGCAATTTTGGCGAGAAATTTATTGTAGGAGACGCCAGCCGAAGCGGTGAGCCCAGTCTCGGCGAGGATTTCAGCTTTGATGGCTTTGGCAATCAAGGTAGCAGATCCGTTAAACGATTCTGTGTATGTGACATCCAGATAGGCTTCATCTAACGAAAGTGGTTCAACTTCTGAAGCATAACGCCAGAATATTTCACGGATTTGGTTGGATACTTCTTTATAGGCATCAAAACGGGGGCGGACAAAAATGGCTTCGGGGCATAAACGATAAGCTCTTGATGAAGCCATCGCTGAATGAATACCAAATTTGCGCGCTTCATAACTACACGCTGCGACTACGCCACGGCTGTCGGGTTGACCGCCCACGATTAGCGGTTTGCCTTTCAGCTCGGGAAAGTCACGTTGTTCAACCGAGGCATAAAACGCGTCCATATCCACGTGAATGATTTTTCGTTGTTTAGCCATTAAGAATTAGTGTTGGTAAGTTCTCGATATTTTCTCATAATCCATCTGCGGATGTGCCAATAGATATTGCTATCTTGATCCGACAGTCATTTCAGAGTGGATTGCCGGAAGCGTCAATGTTACTTTAGCGAATTAAACCTCATCAGTGAGCTTACGTTTGATTGCAAGTATCCGTTCCTGGCAAGAAAGTCTGCGGGCTTTTTTTACCCCCCAAGTTGTCACCATGCTGTTTCTCGGCATTGCGGCGGGGTTGCCGTTATTACTGATTTTTTCATCTCTCAGCCTATGGTTACGTGAAGCGGGCGTCGATCGCAGTGCAGTCACTTATTTCAGTTGGGCGGCGCTGGGTTATTCATTTAAATTTGTCTGGGCGCCGCTGCTGGATATTCTGCCATTACCGATTTTGCATCGCCTGTTAGGTCGACGGCGTAGCTGGTTATTTTTGTCACAGTTGATGATTATCGCTTCGATCATAATGATGGCGATGGTCGATCCGGCAACACATTCCTTAACCTTAATGGCTGTTGCGGCTGTGTTACTGGGCTTTTCAGCCGCGACGCAGGATGTGGTGATTGATGCCTATCGTATCGAGTCTGCCGATACCCGTTTGCAGGCATTAATGTCTGCCAGTTATATCGCCGGATATCGAATCGGCATGCTGATGGCTGGGGCTGGTGCGTTGATGCTGGCCAGTTATTTTGGCTCTGAAATGGGTGAGTACGATTATCTGGCCTGGCGACAAAGCTATTTAATTATGGCGGCACTGATGCTGATTGGTGTGGTCACCACCTTGTTAAGCCCTGAACCTGAGGTAAATAAAAAGGTTCATGAGGATCGCAAGCGGGATTATCTGGGGTTGATGCTGACGTTTGCGTTGTCGATAAGCGGATTTATTGCCTCTTTCTATCTTACCAGCGACTGGGCTGGTCAGGCACGTTTGCAGTTACTTAACGTTTTTAATAATGGCCCTATGTCGGCGGTTGGTGTTGAGTTAGTGCGCTTAGTACTGGCCACCATGGTGGCCGTGATTATTGCCAGAGTGTTGATCTTGATGGGCTGGGCGCAGAAAAGCATTGTGCATCGAAGCTATGTTGAACCCGTGCAGGATTTCTTCAAACGCTACGGCCTATCTATGGCGTTGTTGTTGCTTTCGTTGATTGGGTTATATCGAATATCCGATATTGTGCTGGGTGTTGTGGCCAATATTTTTTATCAGGATATGGGCTTCACCAAGCCAGAGATTGCCACGGTGGTGAAAACCTTTGGTTTGTTTATGACCATTGTTGGTGGTTTTCTTGGCGGTATTCTAGCGTTACGTTTTGGGGTGATGCGCATCCTGTTTTTAGGGGCGGTTTTATCGGCATTGACCAATCTGTTGTTTATGCTGCTTGCCCAAATGGGCAATGATATCTGGATGCTGTATATCGTGATTTCTGCTGATAATCTGTCCGGCGGTATGGCGAGTGCCGCCTTTATTGCATTTTTATCCAGCCTGACCAATATCTCGTTTACCGCGGTGCAATATGCCATTTTCAGTTCATTAATGACCTTATTGCCGAAAATCCTTGGAGGGTATTCCGGGACGATGGTCGAAAGCATTGGTTATGAGCAGTTCTTTTTGATGACTGCTTTAATGGGGGTACCAGTATTGCTGCTGGTCTTCCTGGCTGCCCGCCGTTTTCGAATTGATGGTTAGCTGATTAGCTTATGTGGCGCTGGCTATTCATTATCATGGTGATCTTTGTTGGCTGGCGTTACTGTTCACCCGACGCCATCCATTACGCCGCGCCTGATAAAGTCATAGATAAAGCACCTTTACAAGCCGAAGTAGCAGATCTTCCGCCTATACCTTTTGATGACTATGCAATACAGCCGATGGCTGAATTTACCCTGGAAGCCAGAGTTCTGGCACGGGAAGATTATTGGTTAGGACGTGAAACTGATTTATCACCCACCGATTTGGTATTGGGCTGGGGAGAAATGGCGGATCCTGAAGTTGTTAAACAGATCAACATTCGCCAGTCCGGTCGCTGGTATTTCTGGCAGGTCGATTCATTTCCGATTCCTCGTCGGAACATTGAAACCCAAAGCGCCAATATGCATTTGATTGCGGCGAATGATGAAGTCGCCAGAACGCTTAAGCAGATCCGTCCGGGACAATTAATTACTCTGCAGGGCTATCTGGTAAATGTGAATGCCGATGATGGCTGGCGCTGGCGCAGTTCGTTAACTCGGGATGATACTGGTGCCAATGCCTGTGAATTAATTTACGTGAAACAACTGAAAATCATTTCCTAACAGCTGGTTTTAGCGGGAAATTTCCCCGAAATGTTTATGCTATGTTGACTGCTTGAATTAACAACAAGGAGTTAATTATGTCGAATAGCGCTATTTCAATCGATGATTACGAGGCCATTAGCAAACTGATTCAGCATTATATTGATGGTGCTGTGGCAGGCCGTGGTGAACTTATGAAACCGGCGTTTCATCAGGATGCCACCATTTATGGTTATGTTGGTCCGGATTTATTTGCCGGCCCCATTCAGGGCTTGTATGACTGGAATGATGAAAATGGACCAGCCAAAGAGATGCAGTCCAAAATTACCCATATCGATGTGGTTGGCACAGCAGCCAGTGTTAGACTCGAATCAGATAATTGGACCGGTCATCGCTTTACCGATTTTTTTAATTTATTGAAAATTGATGGCAAATGGCAGGTAATGAATAAAGTCTTTCATCTGCATGATTAAAGCTTATCGAGGGTCTGTTTATTTTTCATCGCCGCCTCTGTTGGGACTGAAAACGTACCAATCAAGGCGCGAGGAGTGCAGTTTAGCCGTTCTAAATAAATGACGAGCAACGCAGAGTGGTGCGTTTTCTGTCACAACCCATAGGGCTGGGCCTATTTGTCCATCCCATAGGTTGAGAATGCCTACACCCTATCAATTACACCTTGCAAGATGGAAAATAGACACCAGCAGTGGTGACGATGAAAGATAAACAGACCCTAAACTGCTGGATTAATCCAGCAGCTTGTAACACGGTTTGTAAGCATTTTCGTCCTGTCCCAGTTTCATACGTTTTTCACGGACGAAGATACGTAACAAGTCATCGATGGCTCGCATTAAATCGGGATCGCCGTTGATGATGTAAGGGCCATGTTTGGCTACTTCGCGAATACCAAAGGCTTTTACATTACCGGCAACAATCCCGGAAAATGCCGAACGTAAATTGCTGGCCAGTTCATGACCTGGCATATCGGGATACAAACGTAATGAAGCCATATTCTCATGGGTAGGAATAAACGGCTGTTGCAGCATCGGATCGATATGCAGTTGCCAATTGAAATAATAGGCATCCTGCGAGTCACGACGGGCAAGATGTACCTGATCCACGGAATCACGAATGATTTGGCCCACTGTGGCGGGCTCGCCAATGACAATTTGATATAGTTCAGCCACCTTATCACCCAGACAACGGCGTAGGAATTTATCCAGTGTCTCGAAATAATCACGGCAGGATTCGGGGCCGGCAAACACCAGCGGAATACCTTGTTTGTTTTCCGGGTGCAGCAAAATGCTTAGCAGGTAGAAAATTTCCTCGACCGTACCTACGCCACCTGGGAACACAATAAAACTGTGACCGAGACGTACAAATGCTTCCAGCCGCTTTTCAATATCCGGCATGATGACTAGTTCATTAACGATGGCATTGGGTGATTCTGAGGCAATAATCCCCGGCTCGCTGATACCGAGATAACGACCGTTTTTGAATTGTTGCTTGGCATGACCCACCGCCGCACCTTTCATCGGGCCTTTCATTGCACCAATACCACAGCCAGTAATGATATCGAGATTTCTCAAGCCCAGTTCATAGCCCACATGTTTAGCGTAATCATATTCTTCACGGGGAATCGAATGACCACCCCAGCACACCACCAGATTTGGTGTCATATTTGGCTTGATGGCATCGGCGTTACGCAGAATCATAAACACGCTATCGGTGATCTGTTCTGATGTCGGTGAAGTTTGCCGGGCAAGAATTTTGAAATCGGTATAGATAATATCGCGCAGCGCCGATGACAAATGCTCCTGAATACCGCGAATGATTTTATCGTCGACAAAAGACTGTGCCGGGGCATTTTTGATTTCCAACACCACACCACGTGATTGCGGCACCAGTTTGATATCGAAATCTGCATAGGTATGAAAGATCTGTTCTGCATCATCCTGATGACTGTCGGTATTTAAAATCGCCAAAGCGCAATCACGAAACAGACGGTGCAAATCTTCACTGGTATTGCTGATGCGTTGGATTTCTTCCTGAGAGAGCAGATTTAAGGTTCTTAATGGGCGAATCGTGGTGTATTGGATTTTGTTCATAGACTTCTATAGATAAAAAAGGCGAGCTAACATACTCCCACTGTTGTGATTGGGAATCAATGGAATAGTCGATGCCTGTCAAAATAGCGGTCAGTATTTTTGCTGCAGACAAAACGAGCCGGATGTTTTCCGACCCGGTTTGTTTTAAACATGAAGTGACTTATTGCTGCTGAACGTAGGCCCGCCAGCCTTTAAGATGACTGATATCGGTGGCATTGGGGATGGCATAAGGCTCACAGATAAAGCCCGCATACCATTGCTGATCGGCCAGTTGCACCTTGCCAATACCTAATGGGGCAGGGATCCCAGCGACAAAAGAGCCAAAGCTGGCAGTGGGTAATTCCCATAACTCGACTTCAATCGCTTCCCCTTGTTGTTCATCTCTGACCAGTCCTGGTCGGGCTGGTGGTCCGCCGGGGAGTGCATAAAGTCGGTAATCTGTAGTGGTTTGTGTGGCGCGTATTAACTTGCCGCCACGCTCCCGCAATTGCCAATTGAGTGGTTGTCCCTCCAGATGTGCTCCACAGACAACGACCTTTATTCGATCCATAACCCCGGCGTTTAACGCTGGAGATTCAGCCAGCGGCAACGAGGTTGCTCCGAGCGGTAAGTTCAATGTTTGTTGCAATCGATTGGCATAAGACAATAAGCGGGTATCACTGAAAGCTCTGGAAAACAGTGTCACGCCAAACGGTAACCCGTTTGAGTTGAAACCTGCTGGAACGGCAACTGCGCTGCAATCGAGCAGATTCATAAAGTTGGTGTAATAACCCAGCTGGCTATTAAGTTTAATTGGTTCGGCCTGAACCTCTTTGATTTTGTAAATCATGCCAGTGGTTGGTGTCAGAATAAAATCAACGTTTTCCAGTACCGGGGTGACCTGCTGTTTGCAGTGCTGTAGTTGGTACTCGGCACTAAACAAATCCTCGGCTGAAGCGGTGTTATTGCTATCGAGAATGTGTTGTAAAACCGGCAGCATGTCTTCACGGTTAACATTGGCAGTGGCAAGACGTCGTTCAGCCACCCACGGGCCTTCGTATAACAATCTGGCTGCCGTCAAAAACGGCTCAAAATCAATTTCATGACAGATGCCGCCAAGTTTTTTCAGCGTTTCAACCGAGTTATAAAAGCCTTGTTCATTTTCCTGGTCGCCAAAAAACGCTAATTGTCCAGCTTGCGGAATGGCGAAGTTAAAGGATTCATCTTTAATTTGGCCATAATTTCGTCGGTTAGTATCTTTATTTTGCCGGGAGTAATCATCTTTCGCATCAAATGCTGCAGCCACTTCAAATACCCGGTTTGCATCGTCGGTGGTCAGGCTGAAGATAGACACACAATCCAGACTTTTACAGGCTGGAACGACACCGTGATTACTGAGCAAACCACGCGAAGGTTTTAAGCCAATGAGATTGTTAAATGCAGCTGGTACCCGACCAGAGCCAGCAGTATCGGTGCCTAAAGAAAAACTCACCAGTCCTAATGCAACCGCTACCGCAGAACCTGAACTTGAACCGCCGGAAATATACTCTGGATCAAAACTGTTCTGGCAGGCGCCCCATTTATCCGGTGAACGCACACCGACCAGCCCGGTAGCAAACTGATCCATATTGGTTTTACCAATCGGAATCGCCCCGGCATTAATCAGTAACTCCACTACATGAGCGGATTGCTCTGCTGTATAGCGATAGGCTTCACAACCAGCTGTGACATCCACACCAGCCAATTCAATATTGTCCTTTATCGCAAATGGAATTCCGTACAAGGGCAATTTATCAGGTGATTGGCCGATTAAATTGTCCAGATAAGGTTGGATGGCTTCGCGGGATAACAGGGTTATCCAGATATTTCGATCCGTATAGGTGGCGGCGCGTTTCAGTACCTCATCAATCAGTTTATGCGGAGAGAGCTTGCCATCACGATAAGCCTGATGGATGGCATCAATGGTCATATCCATTATTCTACCTCCCCGGAAATAACGACCAGACGATCACCCATGCCAACTTGCGCGCCGGCCTGTCGTTTAATTTCTGTGACGGTACCGGCTTGAGTCGCGGTTATCTGGATCTCCATTTTCATCGCTTCCAGGATCATCAATACATCGCCTTCTTGTACGGATGAACCGATTTCCACTTCCACTTTCCACACACTGCAGTTGAGTGGACTATCAACGGAAATAGCATTTTCCGGTAGCGGCGCACTTTCCTCCTCAATGATCTGCGGTTCATTGCCACTATCAAAATGTAAAAGACCCTCGCGTTTCCAGTGTTCCAGTTCTTCTTCAAAGGCGTGTTCACGCTGGCGGGTAAAGCTGTCAATCGACTCTTTATGTTCAGTAATAAACTGGTTGTAGCGTTTGAGATTGAAGGTGGTTTCTTCTATCTTCAGTGGATAATTGCCTTGCGGAAAATCACGACGGATCTGCACCAGCTCATCGTGAGTGACTTCATAAAACTTGATTTGATCAAAAAACCGTAACAACCAGGGTTTGGTGAATTCAGTAGTTTTCAGATAACGATTCCACATTTGCAGGGTCCGGCCGATAAACTGATAGCCACCCGGTCCTTCCATGCCATAAACGCACAGATAGGAACCACCGATACCAACGGAGTTTTCGGCAGTCCAGGTACGGGCAGGGTTATATTTAGTGGTGACCAGACGGTGTCTTGGATCCATTGGTGTTGCCACCGGAGCGCCCAGATAGACGTCACCCAGGCCCATCACCAGATAACTGGCCTCAAACACGATACGCTTCACTTCATCGACCGAGCTCAGCCCATTAATACGGCGGATAAATTCAATATTATCCGGGCACCAGGGCGCGTTATGCCGCACTGATTGCATGTATTTCTGGATGGCTTGCTGGCAGGCTTCGTCGTTCCAGGAAATGGGTAAATGCACGATACGTGCAGGCACATCCATCTCTTCGATATTGCTGATTTCCTGTTCTGCCTGTTTGAGAATCCCGACCAGGGTTTCCAGAGAAATTTGCATACCATCGTAGTGAATCTGCAGTGAACGGATGCCGGGTGTCAGTTCATGTAATCCTTTGATATTTTGTTGCTGTAACCACAACATCAAAGCATGCACTTTAAAACGCAGATTGATATCCAGTTTCAGTTCACCATATTCGACCAGAAGATAATGATCACCCGCCAACCGGTAGCAGACATCGATACCCGTTTCCGGTGACACCAGCGTGTCATAGATGGGTGAGCCAATTGCTGTGGGGATGACTTCAACAGGTTGCTGTGACAGTTGAGCAAGCGATTCCTGCTGAGCCCGCTCCATGGCTCTGGCAGTTTCTATCGACACTGGAATAAAACGCACCGTATCACCGGCTTTTAATTGGCCTATTTTCCACAGTTCTGCCGTGATAACGGTGGCGGGACAGACAAAGCCCCCTAATGACGGTCCATCGGGTCCAAGGATAATTGGCATATCGCCAGTGAAATCAATGGTGCCGACTGCGTAGGCATTATCGTGAATATTGGACGGGTGTAAGCCCGCTTCACCGCCGGTATTTCTGGCCCATTCCGGACGTGGCCCAATCAGTCTTATGCCTGTTCGGCTGGAGTTATAGTGAATTTTCCAGTCAGCAGCAAAAAACGTTTCAATATCTTGTTCGGTAAAGAAATCCGGCGCGCCATGCGGGCCGTAAATGACCTTAATCTCCCAATGAGTAGTGATTTGCGGAATTAATTCGGCAGGTGTTGTTGTTAAATCAACTGCCGCTGTTTCGTCTGATAAATGAAGAACATCGCCGGTTTTTAACGTGCGACCAACATGGCCGCCAAATTGACCCAGGGTAAAGGTGGATCGTGAACCAAGATAATTCGGGCATTGAATACCACCGGCGACCAGCAGATAAGTTCTTGTACCGGCGGCTTTGATTTGACCCAATGTTAGCTTGTCGCCGCTAGACACTGAATAAATTTGCCAGCAATCAATCGGCTCGCCATTGAGTTTGGCCTCAATGGTGGCGCCGGTAATGATAATTTGGCTGCTGCAGTTAAACACCAGTTCGGGGCCGCTCAGCGTGATTTCTAATCCGGCACAGTCTTCGGTATTGCCAAGCAGACGATTACCCAACCGGAAAGACCAGTTGTCATAAGGGCCGGAAGGCGGAATGCCAATATCCCAATAACCTTGCCGGCCGGGATAATCCTGTACTGTGGTCATGGTGCCCGGCGATAACACGCTGAAAGTATTGGGGTAATAGACAAAGCTGTCCAGATGACGGGTGGTAATGCTGGCGGATAAAAAGGCCGCATCATTCAAAATATGGCTGAGATAGTCGGTATTGGTTTCAATACCGTAGATGCTGATTTTTTTCAGTGCTGTGAGAAGTTTTGCATGCGCTGATTCGCGTGTTGGTGCATAGCTGATTACTTTGGCCAGCATCGGATCAAAAAACGGCGAGATTTCAATGCCGGGTTTAATCCAGTGATCAATACGTAAATCTGACAGTTCAGGAAATTCTACTTCAGTTAACAGACCGGCTGATGGCTGGAATTTTTTGAATGGATCTTCGGCATACAAGCGTACTTGTATGGCATGGCCATGAGGTTTAGGCGCTTCAGCAGGCAGTGTACTTTCCTGAGCACCGACTTCAATCATCCAGCGAACCAGATCCACCTGATAAATGGCTTCGGTTACACCATGCTCAACCTGCAGCCTGGTATTGACCTCCAGAAAATAAAAATCATGTGACTGGGCATCGTAGACAAATTCCACGGTACCGGCACTGTGGTAATGGACAGCGGCCATCAGCCGGACGGAAACCTCATGCATAGACTGACGAACGTTGTCTGGAATATTCGGCGCAGGCGCTTCTTCGATAACTTTCTGATTACGTCGCTGACTGGAGCAGTCCCGATCGCCCAGTGCCAGCACATGACCCTGACCATCGCCAATGATTTGTACTTCAATATGCCGGGCCTGGGTGATAAATTTTTCGATAAACACGCCATCATTGGAAAAATTATTGGCGCCCAGCCGTTTGACGGAATTGAAAGCATTCTTCAGTTCATCTTCGGTATCACAACGACTCATGCCGATACCACCACCGCCGGCGGTGGATTTCAGCATCACCGGATAACCAATGGTCTGAGCAATAGCAAGCGCCTGTTCAATATCCTCAAGTAATTCTGAACCTGGCAATAACGGCACATCGTTTTGCTGAGCCAGCGCTCTGGCACTGTGTTTCAGACCAAAGGCTTCCATCTGTTCCGGTGTGGGCCCCAGAAATACCAGATTACTGGCTTCACATTGTCGTGCAAAGTTGGAGTTTTCACTCAAAAAACCATAACCGGGATGAATCGCTTCGGCACCGGTTTCTCTGGCAATTTCAAGAATGCGTTGTTGATTCAGATAAGTGTCTGCAGCGCGGCCCTCTCCAAGCGAAAAGGCCTCATCGGCATAACTGACATGCAATGAGTCACGATCGGCTTCGGCATAGATGGCGACAGCCTGAATACCCATTTGCTGGAGGGTGCGAATAATTCGGGTGGCAATAGCCCCGCGGTTGGCAATTAAAATCTTCTTGAACATGGTTTTATCATCTCAAGGTGTGGGTCGTCCCACTTCATTCCGGCGCATTTCAAGTCGTCTTAAAACACGTTATTACTGTGTGAATCATCAATCCCAGATATAAAGGCCTATCGGTGTCGGGTTGTAGGCGTTACAAGGGTTATTGAGCTGAGGACAATTAGAAATCAACACGATGACATCCATTTCAGCCTGCATTTCAACGTATTTACCGGCTTCAGAAATACCGTCTGCAAAGGTCAACCCACCTTGTTTAGTGACCGGTACATTCATAAAAAAATTGATGTTATGAGTGATATCGCGTTTGCTGATGCCGAACTGTTCGTTTTCAGCAACAGCCAACATCCAGCTGTCCCGACAGGCATGCATGGTTTTCTTTTCCAGTGCGTATCGCACGGTGTTGGATTCCGTAGCACAGGCTCCGCCCAGGGTATCGTGACGACCGCAGGTGTCGGCGGTAATGGTTAACATGGGATTTCCCATATTGGTCAGTAAGGTGGTGCCGGCAGTCAGGTAAACATTTTTTTGTTCGCGAATGGTATCTATCGCGCTGTAGCGTTCAGCAGGATCAGCAACACTATAGAACAATGTATCTGCTGCCTGATTTCCATGTAAATCGACAATGCGCAACGTCTGGTTTTTCAGCAGCGGTTGCATCCAATAATCACCGGCCAGTACTTCTTCGTAACGGGCTGCCTGATTAATATTCAAATGACTTTCTTTAATCACGATCTGTTTGTCCTTTTTCGTTAATGATGACCACACAGGTGATAGAGACGATTGTTTTCAAAACCACGCTGGTTTTCGGCACAGGCATTCAGGCACAGATCGTCTTCAGTGAGGGCGGCAGCATTTCGAATTTGATAGATAACCGGTTTTTTCGGATAGGTCGCTGCCGTGTTCATCGGATGTGGGCAGGTGTGGAACAGCACCAGGGTATCCATTTCAAAGCGCAGATCCACATAATCACCGGCTTTACTGTGGTTTTCGACATAGCTCATATTGCCCAGATCATCTGTTTTGATACTGCTAAACAAATTAAGATTGGCTGCCATATCGCGTTTATTCAGACCATATTTGGCCAATTCGACTAAAAAGGCCTGTTCACCACTGATGGTCCAATCATTTCGAAACTGCTGGTAATTTTTGATGCCCCATTTTTCCTCCAACGCAGCATTGGTCAGATTGCCACCCACGGTATCGTGCCAGCCAAGCGTATCTTCTGTAATTGAGCAAAAGATGCGGCCCATATCAGAATAAAGGCAATGGCCTTTGGTGAGTTTGAAGGTATGCTGACATTTCAAGGTGTCGGGAGTGTTGTAGCGTTCCAGCGTATTCTCAGGGTTGTAAAACAACATGCCGACATTGGCGCCGCCTTCCTGGTCAATCAGCCGCAGGGTGGTGCCTTTTCGCATCAGCATTGACCAGTGAGCTCCACCTGGAAGCGTGTCTTGATATAAAACGTCTTTGTCTTGGGTAATTTCAGTCATTGTTTATAGCCTGTTGTGTCATCAACGTATCTTGAAAATCATTATTGATTTGTTTTTTGGAACGTCCTACCGGTATGTCATAAGTGATCGACGCCCCATAGCGGTTAGGCTGATCCGGATCATGTCGCTGTTTATCAAAGACCAGCAGTTGGGTCCCCAGGGAGAAACCTTCGGAGAGATCATGAGTGATCATAAATATCGTGATATTGGTCTCGCGCCATATCTCCAGAATCAACTCATGCATATCGGATCGAATACCCGGATCCAGTGCACCGAAGGGTTCATCCAGTAACAGAATTTGTGGCTGTTTAATTAAAGCCTGGGCGATTGCCAGCCGTTGTTGCATACCACCTGACAATTCGCTGGGATATTTGGTTAAAGCGTGGTCGAGACCGACCTTTTCCAACAAAGCGATCGCCCGTTCACGAATAGCCTGACGTTTTTTGCCAAAGCAGCGTCCCAGTAGGGGGGATTCCTTCAGTTCCTCACCCAGCATCACGTTTTCGACGACGTTAAGGTGGGAAAATACCGAGTATTTCTGAAACACGATGCCGCGATCAGCACCCGGTTCATTAGCTATTGGTTTACCGTTTAACAGCAATTCACCTCGCGTGGGTTGCTCAGTGCCCAACAGCATTTTCAGAAAAGTGGTTTTGCCACAACCTGATGCACCCACCAGCGTCACAAATTCGCCAGCTTTGACATCAAGATTGATATTTTCCAGCACAATATTGTCGCCGTATTCCTTCCACAGATTTTTGATCTTGATATCGTTCATTTGTTTTCCCCCTGGTCGGTCGCATGCCAGGGGAAGACGCTTTTTGACAGGCGTCTTAGCAGGTAATCCATCAAAAAGGCCAACAGGGTGATCCACACCACATAAGGCAAAATGATGTCCATCGACATATAGCGTCGAACCAGAAAAATGCGGTAGCCCAGTCCTTCGGTGGCAGAAATGGCTTCTGCCGCAATCAGAAATAACCAGGCTGATCCCAGACTCAAGCGAACGGCATCAATCAGCTTGGGTAACACTTGAGGTAATACCACTCGAAGAATCAGTTGCCAGCTGTTGGCACCCAATGTCTGGGCTTTAATGATGATTTCATGCGGTAATGCCATCACCCTGAGTTGTACGTCTCGAATCAGAAAGGGCGTGATGCCGAGCACAATCAGCATCACTTTGGAGAGTTCACCCAACCCGAATATAATGAATAATATTGGCAAAATGGCTAAAGGTGGCACCAGTGAAATGATGGTTATCACCGGTGCTATCCCAGCTCTGACCAATGGAATAATGCCGACCAGAATGCCGATAATCAGACCGGTCAAAGCACTGATGCCGACACCGAGTCCTAGTCTTTGCAGGCTGGCAGCAGTATCCGCCCACAGTACATAATCACCGGTACGCTTGTTGGGCTCAAATGCCAGATAAGACACCGCATCGATAAAAGACTGCATTGATGGCATCAACTTATCATTCGGATTAATTGCCAGACGTTCACTGGAAAAGTAAAAATAAACAATCCCAATAACAACGAATGGCAATAGACCCAGCAAGCATTTTCCTAGAGTACCTGGACGCTGATTGATCAGTCTCTTCACGAGAAACTCCCTGTGTTTCTTAACTTAAAGGGCGTTATCCGCAGCCATTTTCATGAAACTGGAATCAAATCTGAGTTTAACGTTGTTTTTATTACCTGCCACATCACCATCAGGATAGGCAATACCGATAAAATCGGCATCCATCGCGCCATCACCTAACAGACCATGATCAAACGAGAAGTCAGTTATGTGTTTCATCGTTGCTTGCAGCTGATCGCTGTTAGCAAAACTGACCGCTTCAGCGGCTGTGTAGAACATGTTGGTTGCATCCAGCTGTGCTTGATAGCCTGCCAGATCGGTTCCTGATGCTTCAGCCATCATCGTTAAGGCTTCTTCATCACCTGCTTGCATTTTGGCCATGATTTCATACCAGGCACCGGTTAACGCTTTACCAAAAGCCGGATTAGCCTCTAACGTTTCACTGTTAACCACTAACAGGTCGATGATTTCGCCCGGGATATCGGAGGAATCAAATACCTTGGTCGTATCTGGAATAGCAGTGATTTCTGACAGTAATGGATTCCAGGTGACTGTAGAGGTGACATCCGACGCATTAAATACGCCTACCAGATCGGCATCTGAGGTGTTGACTACGGTCACATCGCGTTCACTCATATCGACGCTATCCAAAGCACGCGCTAACAGGTAATGCGAAACGGATAATTCGACCAGATTGACCCGTTGACCTTTAATATCAGCAAGCTTTTTATCTGCGCCCTTCAGCACGATGCCATCATTGCCGTTGGAAAAGTCACCGATGATTAAGGCTGTACTATCGACACCACCCGCAGCAGGAATGGTCAGAGCATCCATATTGGTCATGGTGCAACCATCAAACTGGCCAGCGGTATATTGATTAATAGATTCGATGTAATCGTTTATCTGCACGACATCTATTTCGATATCGTATTTATCGGCCCACTTTTTAACGATGCCTGCATTGTCAGCGTAATCCCATGGCATCCAGCCGGCATAAATTGTCCAGGCAATACTGAATTTATCTTTGGTTTCAGCGTGTGCTGTTAATGGGGAAATAATAAAAGAGAGTGAAAGCAGCAAAACGCTGCCGATGCGGTAAAAAGTGCGCTTCATTTTGGTAGTACCTCACAGCTTAGGTTAAGAACACGGTGAAAGAGATGTTTTATTCAAACAATCTCCCGGGCTTTTATCCCTCCGTGTAACCTTCGCTGTGAAGGTCGGTCACTCTCGGTCCAGACATTATTTACATAACCGGAACCCTAGAGACCCTATTGCTGTTCTTTTGGTGTGATAAAAACACCTCTAACACGCTGCAGGTGTTAACGCAGGATCTAGGCCAACTTCATAAAGTGTTTAGATATCAATTAAAAACAATAGCTTGACTTGTTTTTAGGTTACGACAGTAAATGTTTGTTGCACCAGAATTGTGCGAATTTCAATGATAATGTTCAATTATGGAGCGGTTAGAGCGGTTTTATCTGATCAATTTTCCAAAAAAAAGCCCCTATTTCAGGGGCCTTTTTGTAGGTTTCTGCTAATGATTAGAACGGAATATCATCATCGTAATAATCTGCTTCACCGCCTGAACCATAATCCGGACCCGCAGATGCTGAAGCAGGTTGTGGATTGTTGTAGTTACTTTTCGCTGCTGGTTGAGAAGGACGATTTTGGTTGTAATCCTGATTATCGTTGCTTCCGCCACCACCCGCACCTTTGCTGTCCAGCATGGTCATTTCGTTACCAACGATTTCGGTGGTGTATTGATCCTGACCTTGCTGGTTTTGCCATTTACGGGTCTGAATACGGCCTTCAATATAGACTTGTGAGCCTTTGCGCAGATATTGCTGAGCGATTTCACCCAGTTTATTACGTAACACGACACGATGCCATTCGGTACGTTCCTGGCGCTCACCGGTTTGTTTGTCACGCCAGCTTTCTGAGGTCGCAATCCGCAAATTACAGATCGAACCACCATTAGGAAATGCCCGGCTTTCAGGATCAACCCCGAGTCTGCCAACCAGAATAACTTTGTTTACTGACATGGTGAATTCCTTTACTAATTCAAATTTTGGTTCATTTTACGCATAAATCAGACATGCTTCGAGTTCATGTAGATCTACATCATCGGCGAGGTATTTGACGTATGCAATCCTCTCTTCCAGCACTATGACGATCTCAACCACGCCCTTGATTGCATTCAGCCGTTCTACAAACTCATCAGCAGTCTCGGCGGTGACTTCGTTTAATGGAACAATGCGGCTACTGTAATGTTTTGGGGCTTGCATCGGCAACATCATAATTAACCAACCTGCACTAATGAGCCCCGCTGACCAGAAGATCCAGCTGATATCACCGAAACTATATATAACGCCACCCAATATACCGCCCAGAAAAGCGCCAATAAATTGCGCACTGGAATAGATGCCCATCGCGGTGCCTTTGTTTTTAATAGGACTGAGTTTGGACATCATCGAAGGCAAGCTGGCTTCAAGAATATTAAATGCGGTGAAAAATAACCATAAGCAAATCATCAGCATGGCCAATGAACCGGGTAATAGAGCCCAACCGACCTGAGCGACGGCCAGTACAGCAATTGCGCCGGTAAAAACCAGTTTCATTTTACGCTGTTTTTCGGCCAGCAGAATAAACGGCACCATGCAGATAAACGCCAGTAATAACACTGGTAAATAGGTTAAGGCTAAATCCGCTTTGGCGACACCAGCATAATCCTGCAAAGCAATCGGCAGTGCAAAAAAGCTTAAGGTGAGTAATAAATGGAGAATCAGAATACTGGCCACCAGCCGCATAATGGAGGTATTTGCCAATACCTCACCAATTTGCGCACGGGCAGGTTTCATATCCTGATGTTGTTTGTGTTTATAAGGAGTGGGGACCCACCAATGCAATACCAGCATGCCAAAAATAGCCATTAATGCAGTGGCCCAGAAGAGACCATCCAGTCCAATCCAGCTTTCTAAAGCCGCGCCACTGGCTAACGCCACTGAAAAAGATAAACCAATGCTGATACCAATGGCGGCCATCGCTTTTGTGCGATGTTGATCGCGGGTAAGGTCTGCGGTTAAGGCCATCACTACGGCGGCAATCGCGCCACTGCCTTGTAATAATCTGCCAACAATGACAGTGTAGATTGAATCTGCCATGGCGGCTAACAGGCTACCCAGGGCAAACAGGATCAGACCCAGATAGATAACCTTCTTACGACCAATCCGGTCGGAGAGCATGCCAAATGGAATTTGCAACAGCGCCTGCGTTAAACCATAGGCACCAATCGCCAGACCTATTAATAAAGGCGTGCTGTGTGAATATTGTTGAGCGGAGAGCGAAAATACCGGCAAAATCATAAACAAACCCAGCATACGCAGGGCGAAGATGACAGATAAACCGGAAATAGTACGTTTCTCCAGCGCACTAAGTGCGTCAGGTGTGGCTTGCTTTTGCGTCATGATAGGGTGACAGAGTATATTGATCCGTTGGATTTTACTACGGAACAGGCATGAAAAAAATCAGTATTCGCGGCGCCCGTACGCATAACTTGAAAAACATCGATCTGGACCTGCCCAGAGATGCGCTGATTGTGATTACCGGCTTGTCTGGCTCAGGCAAATCGTCACTGGCTTTTGATACCTTATATGCAGAAGGTCAGCGGCGTTATGTGGAATCGCTGTCAGCCTATGCCCGACAGTTTTTATCGATGATGGAAAAACCCGATGTGGATCATATCGAAGGGCTTTCACCGGCGATTTCGATTGAACAGAAGTCGACATCGCATAATCCGCGTTCCACCGTCGGTACCATCACTGAAATCTATGATTATTTGAGATTATTACTGGCGCGAGCCGGTGAGCCGCGCTGTCCAACCCATCACCTGCCGCTGGAAGCCCAGACCGTCAGCCAGATGGTGGACACTGTATTAGCGATGCCCGAAGGCAAACGTTTAATGCTATTGGCACCGGTGATTCAGGATCGCAAGGGTGAACATCTGTCAGTGTTTGAAGGCCTGAGAGCGCAAGGTTTTGTTCGTGCCAGAGTCAATGGTGAAGTCGTTGAATTGGACGAGCCACCGGAGCTCGAATTACGCAAAAAACATACTATTGAAGCCGTAGTAGATCGTTTTAAAGTTCGTGAAGACTTACAGCAGCGTTTGGCGGAATCGTTTGAAACGGCTTTGAAATTAGCCGATGGTGTGGCCAAAGTCGTCTCAATGGATGATGACGCGGACCAAACTTTATTTTCGGCCCGTTTTGCCTGTTCTGAATGTGGTTATTCGATTGCTGAGCTCGAACCGCGCATGTTTTCCTTTAATAATCCGGCCGGTGCCTGCCCGACATGTGATGGTCTGGGTATTAAGCAGTTTGTAGATCCTTCCCGAGTCGTTGCACACCCTGAACTCAGTTTGGCCGCCGGTGCCATTCGCGGATGGGATCGTCGTAATGCCTATTATTATCAAATGATTCTATCGCTAGCCGATCACTTTCAATTTGATATTGATGCGGCATTTGATTCATTACCTGAAAATGTCCGGCAAGTGATTTTGTATGGCAGTGGTCGAACTGAAATTGATTTCAGTTATATCAGTGATCGTGGCAAACGGGTGAGCCGTAAACATGCTTTCGAAGGCATAATTCCCAACCTGCAACGCCGCTATCATGAGACTGAATCAGGTAGTGTGCGCGATGAACTGGCGAAATTCCATTCAATCAGAGCCTGTCCGGATTGTCATGGCACCCGCTTACGCGAAGCCTCTCGAAATGTATTTATCAATGAAACCAATTTACCAGAAATAACGGCGATGCCGATTGGTGAAGCCACCGAGTTTTTCCAGCAATTACAGTTGCCGGGTAAACGAGGCGAGATAGCCAGCAAGATAGTCAGCGAGATTAGTGCCCGATTAAGTTTTCTGGTTAATGTCGGGCTGGATTACCTTTCGCTGGCGCGCAGTGCCGATACCTTATCTGGTGGTGAAGCGCAGCGTATCCGGCTGGCCAGCCAGATCGGTGCCGGTCTGGTCGGTGTGATGTATATCCTCGATGAACCCTCCATTGGCTTGCATCAACGTGACAATGATCGTCTGTTGGGAACACTGACCCGGCTGCGTGATTTGGGAAATACGGTGATTGTAGTTGAACATGATGAGGACGCGATTCGCAGTGCCGATTATGTTTTGGATATCGGGCCGGGTGCCGGTGTTCATGGCGGTGAAATTGTGGCGCAGGGCACACCAGAAGATATTATGAAAAGTGAGCATTCGCTTACCGGACAGTACCTTTCTGGTCGGCGAAAAATTGAAATACCAGCGAAACGCGAAACCGCCCATGCCGGTAAATCCATTGGTCTGCGTGGTGCCTGCGGTAATAACCTGAAACATGTCGATGTCGATATTCCGATCGGTCTGATGACTTGTGTGACCGGCGTATCTGGTTCCGGTAAATCGACGCTTATTAATGAAACCTTGCTTAAATTGACCTCTAAAACTCTGAACGGTGCTTCAGATGAACCGGCTCCACATACCGAAATTTTGGGCCTGGATCAGCTGGATAAGGTAGTAGCGATTAACCAAAGCCCAATTGGCCGGACACCACGATCCAATCCGGCCACTTACACCGGTTTATTTACCCCAATTCGTGAATTATTTGCCGGCACTCAGGAAGCACGGGCTCGGGGTTATGGGCCGGGGCGATTCAGTTTTAATGTTAAAGGTGGACGATGTGAAGCCTGTCAGGGTGACGGTCTGATTAAGGTCGAAATGCACTTTTTGCCCGATATTTATGTGCCTTGTGATGTCTGCAAAGGTAAGCGTTACAATCGGGAAACCCTGGATATTCGCTATAAAGGTAAAACCATCACTGAAGTGCTGGATATGACTATCGAAGATGCCAATGTGTTTTTTGAAAATATTCCGGTGGTGGCAAAAAAACTGCAAACCCTGATCGATGTCGGCCTGACCTATATCAAGCTGGGGCAGAACGCTACAACGCTTTCCGGCGGTGAAGCGCAGCGGGTCAAACTGGCCAAAGAATTATCCAAACGTGATACCGGTAAAACGCTGTATATCCTTGATGAGCCGACTACCGGGCTACATTTTTACGATATTGAGCAACTGCTGAAAGTCTTGCATCACTTACGCGACCGCGGTAACACTATCGTGGTGATTGAGCATAATCTGGATGTAGTAAAAACCGCCGATTGGGTAATTGATATGGGCCCTGAAGGTGGTGCTGGCGGCGGTGAAGTGATTGCTGTCGGCACGCCTGAGCAAATCACTGAATATCCACGTTCGCATACCGGACATTACCTGAAGCCGTTACTGAAATGAGTCTTGAACAGGAAATGAAACTCGCCGTGAATGGCGAGACCAAACTGAATCTTGCTGATCTGGAATGGCTGCAAGCCATGGTCAGTGAGCAAAAGCAGTTGCATCTGCGGACGGAATATTTTGATACCCCGCAACTGAAACTGAAACAGCAGGGCATCGCTTTACGCAGGCGACAGATCGACGATCAATGGCTGCAAACCGTGAAAACCAGTGGCAAGGTTCAAGATGGTCTGCATCAGCGTGAAGAGTGGGAACATCCGATCATCAATGGTGAGTTTGATCTGCCATTGCTTCGCCAGACACCCATAGCGCCGATTGTCGATGACAGTGGCAGCTGGAAGCAGTTGCAGCGTCTGTTCTATACTGAATTTGACCGGGATATCCTTATGCTGGAGGCCGATCAGAATACCCTGATTGAACTGGCGTACGACTTTGGTGAAGCCGTTTCGGGTAACAACAAGGCGGTCATACATGAAGTCGAGCTGGAGTTACGTCACGGCTCACTGGAAGTGTTACAGCAAATTGCAGAAAAGCTGAAGTCGGAATTGCCGTTGAGTTATAACAACCGCAGTAAGGCCGAGACGGGGTATCAGTTATATCAACAACAAAATACGGACTGAAGAACTAACGGGCCGACAGGCCTCGGGCACTTTCAAATTTCCAGGTGCGGATAATGGTAAGCATGTCATTATTTTGCAGAACATCCTCGGGGATTGCGGCATACGGAGCACCTAAACGCACAATTCGCACGGCGGCATCATCCAGTACCTTATGCCCGGATGATCGTGATACTACAATGCCATCGGGTGGAACACTGCCATCCGGTTTGATATCCACTGATAACATCAAGCTCCCATTAACGCCCTTATCCTTGGCTTCCTGCGGATAATTCATGTTGCCAATTCGTTCGACTTTCATTGCCCAGGCCCGCATATAGGCGGCGGCAGAATATTCCTTGGTAGCTGCTGATATGCGACGTTTTTTTGGTGTTTCACTTAATGCCCGGCTATTATATTCCAGTGTGCTTTGCAGTGATCCGATTTCGCTTCTTGCACGGGCAATCAGCTCTGCCCCGGAAATGTTTGGCGTAATCTCTGCCGTTTCTTCAACGGTCTCTTCAGCGACAATTTCAGACGTCTCTACCTTACGATCAGCATTTTCAGCCGTAACTTTTTTGCTGGTGGTTTTGGGTTCAGGTTTTGCTTCAACAACTGTTTTTTCAGCTGGTGGCTCTGGAACCACCTTTTCAGCTGGCGCCTCTGCTGGAGTGGATGGTTCAACAGGCGGAGCCGGTTCCACAACAGGTTCGGGTTTAACCGGTTCTACAGGAACCGGATCCAGTTCCGTAACCGCGGGAGATACGGGATCTGTTGATGCCGGAGTCTCTTCGGCAATAGGTACCGCTAGCTCCGGCGTAGGTTCAGGTGATTTTTCATCGGTTTCGCCACCACCTTCATTATTGACCTGGGCAAGATAACTGGCTTCTTCCGGTGCCTGCTCGGTTTGTTGTTTAACCAAAGTGATATCAAGCTGATTGACCGGGGCGTTGGTCGGTGGAGAAAAAACATTAAAACTGATGGTAAACACCACGATGACATGCAAAATAACCGACCCGATAAGGGTCAGTATCATCCGATCAGTGGCACTGCTGGTCGAAATCATTCGCTCACTCGTGGGGAATTTCGCGAATCACCGGTTCGGCATCATGTCCGGTTAATCTGACGCGTTTCTGCATAGCAGGACTCATTTCAACCTGACCATCTTCTGTCACCAGCATTACCATATCAATTCCCATTTCTGCTGCAATGGTTGGCCAGTCGCTTCCGGCCACAAATATTGCTGTTGCAGCGGCATCCGCCATTGAAGCATTTTCATGAATTACCGTTGAGGACATTGCCTGATCAGCTGGATAACCAGTACGTGGATCCAAAATATGTGGGTAGCGTTTACCTTCGTAGGTAAAAAATCGTTCGTAATCACCGGAACTGAAAACACTTTCATCATCACTGACTGCCACCGAGGCTAACACTCTGTCGTGTCTGGGGTGGCGAATACCAATAATCCAGGGACGCTCGCCATGAGTTCCTATCGCCCGTAAATCACCACCAATATTGACCACGGCATTTTCAATACCCTGTTGCTGCAGAATTGCGATGGCGTTATCGACCGCATAACCTTTGGCAAAACCGCCAAAACCGAGTCTGACAGCAGTGTTATTACTGGTTAATTGACCATTTTCGATAACGATATCATCCATCGTTGGGCTGACGGCCAGCCATGCATCGATATCAGCCTGTGCAGGAGGTGGGCGGGATTCAAACCAGTCATCCTGCTCATATCCCCATAATGCAAATAAATTACCGGCTGCTGGATTAAACAAATGGCCACTGTCTTTGGCTAGTTTCTGAGCCAGTAAAATCACGCTGGCAACATTGTCTTCTACCGCGATAGGTTGTTCTGCAGCAATTGCGTCATTTATTTTGGTTAACACACTGGGTTGCCAGGCATGCCACAGGTCATTTACTTCTGAAAAGGATTGCTCCAGAGCATCAATGGTTTTGGTTGCGGTTTCTTCATCAACACCGTAAAGACTGACGTCGATTTCGGTGCCAAAGGCATAAAACTTGGCTTGTAAGGCGCGATCCTGATCACCGCATGCACTTAATAAACTTAATCCAATCACCAATATAAGGCTGTTTAAAACAGTCTTCATAAATGTGCCTCAATACAATTCATCAAATCACCGGCAATATCCAGGTTGAATTGCCGATCCAGTTCACGGATACAGGTTGGACTGGTGACGTTAATCTCGGTCAGATAATCGCCAATCACATCTAAACCAACAAATAACAGACCTTTTTCGCGTAATTTTGGCCCAACCTGCTGACAAATCCAGCGGTCTCTTTCTGTTAAAGGTCGGCCTTCACCTCTCCCTCCCGCTGCCAGATTACCGCGCGTTTCGCCATCGGCAGGAATACGGGCTAACGCACAAGGCACCGGCTCACCGTTAATCAACAAAATACGTTTATCACCGTCTTTAATAGCCGGTAAATACTGTTGCACCATCACCGATTTTTTGCCTTGCTCGGTCAGCGTTTCGACAATCACCGAAAAATTCGGATCGCCTTGGCTGACTTTGAAAATGGAAGCGCCGCCCATGCCATCTAATGGTTTGATAATAATATCGCCATGTTGTTGCTGAAATTCACGCATCAATTGTTTTTTTCGGGTGACTAAGGTGGGCGGACAACATTGCGGAAACCATGCGGTAAACAGTTTTTCGTTGGCATCACGCAGGCTTTGTGGATGGTTCACCACCAATACACCCTCAGACTGAGCCTGTTCCAAGAGGTATGTGCTGTAGATATATTCCATATCAAATGGTGGATCTTTGCGCATCAGGATGGCATCAAGCTCGCTAAGTCTGCGGGTTGTTGGTTCGCCAAGTTGGTACCAGTTGTTGGCATCTTCTGTGACCTGTAAATCCCGCATGCTGGCCATCACTTTGCCCTGACTCAGATACAGATCCTGTTGTTCCATGTACTGAATCGTCCAGCCTTTGGCCTGGGCGGCCAACAGCATCGCAAAACTGCTGTCTTTTTTGATATTGATGGCTGAAATGGGATCCATCACGATGCCGATATGTCGCGACATAATTCTGCTCTTTAACGATTAATGGGTCGCTGCATTGTACCGTATCTGTTTCTTTGCGGTGACAGTCGCATTAGTCAAATCGTCGAGCCTGTAAATTCATTACTGAGTTGTCTCTACAAGCCACTGCTTTATTCGCTATAATCAGTACATTTTTAGTTATGCGAAGACAATTTTCTCAATGAGTGATTCTGCGGCAACTGTGGCGGCCACGCCAAAAACTTTTCAGGAACTGATTCTACGTCTGCAACAATACTGGGCAGAACAAGGCTGTGTGTTATTGCAACCCTATGATATGGAGGTTGGAGCGGGCACATTCCACCCGGCAACCTTCCTGCGAGCTATTGGCCCGGAGCCGTGGAGTGCGGCGTATGTACAACCATCCCGTCGCCCAACAGATGGACGTTATGGTGATAACCCGAACCGACTGCAGCATTATTACCAGTTTCAGGTTTTGATCAAACCCTCTCCATTGAATATTCAGGAGCTGTATCTGGGTTCATTAAGAATGCTGGGAATTGATACCACTATTCACGATATACGTTTTGTAGAAGATAACTGGGAATCACCAACATTAGGTGCCTGGGGCCTCGGATGGGAAGTCTGGCTCAATGGCATGGAGGTGACACAGTTCACCTACTTCCAGCAGGTTGGCGGCCTCGAATGTAAACCCGTCAGCGGCGAAATCACCTATGGTCTGGAACGTATCGCCATGTATCTGCAAGGCGTTGCAAGTGTTTATGATTTGGTCTGGGCAGATGGTCCATTAGGTAAAGTGACTTATGGCGATGTGTTTCACCAGAATGAAGTAGAAATGTCGACCTACAACTTTGAACATGCCAATACTGAACATCTGTTTCAACAGTTCGATACCTGTGAAAAAGAGAGTGAAAGAATGATTGCAGCGGGCTTGCCATTACCTGCTTATGAAATGGTTTTAAAAGCATCACATACCTTTAATTTGCTCGACGCACGTAAAGCGATTTCGGTTACAGAACGACAGCGCTTTATCCTGCGGGTCAGAACACTGGCCAGAGCAGTAGCTCAGGCTTACTATGACCGACGTGAATCTCTGGGCTTTCCGATGTTAAGCAAACAGGATGAGGTGCAGTCATGAGTGATGTACGTGATTTCCTGTTAGAACTTGGCACTGAGGAATTACCGCCTAAAGCCCTTTCGACTCTGAGTGAAGCTTTACTGAAAGGTGTCGAAAAAGGATTAGCGGAGGCTGAACTCACTTTCTCAACTTCAAAAGCCTATGCGAGTCCACGTCGTTTAGCCGTTGTCATCACAGAAATGCAGAGCCACCAGGCGGATCGGCAGATTGAAAAACGTGGACCTGCTGTTACCGCCGGTTTTGACGAAGAGGGTAACCCGACCAAAGCATTGCAGGGCTTTGCCCGTTCCTGTGGTGTGGATGTCGATGCTCTGGAAACGCTGGAAACGGATAAAGGTGCCTGGTTAGTCTATCGCGAAAAACAGTCGGGACAGGCTGCCACTGAATTACTGCCGGAGATAGTTAAACAGGCTTTGGCGGCATTGCCCATACCCAAACGAATGCGTTGGGGCAGTTTATCCGAAGAATTTGTCAGGCCTGTGCATTGGCTGATTTTGATGCTGGGGGATGAGATTATTCCGGCCAGCTTGCTGGGCGTACAATCCAATCAGCTTAGTTATGGACATCGTTTCCATCATCCACAGGCAATTCGAATCAGTAGTCCCCAAACCTACGCGCCACAATTGCTTAGCGAAGGGCATGTGATGGTTGATTTTGCTGAGCGTCGCGAAGCCATTCGCGGACAGGTCAAAGAATTGGCCAGCCAACTGGGTGGTCAGGCCATTATTGATGATGAATTGCTCGATGAAGTCACCGGACTGGTGGAATGGCCGGTTGCATTATCGGGGGAGTTTGAAAAGCGTTTTCTGGAATTGCCCTCGCAGGCACTGATCTCTTCAATGCAGGGCCATCAAAAATATTTCCCGGTAGAAGATGCGGCTGGCAAGTTACTGCCATTTTTTATTACAGTGTGTAATATTGAAAGTCGTGATCCGGCGCAAGTTATTGCCGGTAATGAACGGGTAATTCTACCCCGGTTAAGCGATGCCGCATTTTTCTGGGATACCGATAGAAAACGTCCATTAGCGGATCGTCAGGAACAACTGAAAACCATCGTGTTCCAGAATCAACTGGGTACGGTCTTTGATAAATCCCAACGAGTTGCGAAACTGGCTGGTTTTATTGCGGGCAAAATTGATGGTGATATAGCGCTTGCTGAACGCGCTGCCATGTTGGCCAAATGTGATCTGGTCACTGAAATGGTCGGTGAATTTCCCGAACTGCAAGGCATTATGGGCAACTTTTATGCTCGTCTTGATGGAGAGCAGGAAGAGTTGTCTGCAGCGATGGATGAGCAATATCTGCCACGTTTTGCCGGTGATGCTTTGCCACAGGGCAAAACCGGACAGGCATTAAGTCTTGCCGAAAAAATCGATACCTTGTGCGGACTGTTTGGCATTGGTCAGCCACCATCAGGTGCCAAAGATCCGTTTGCCTTACGTCGTGCGGCGTTAGGCATACTGAGAATTATCATCGAGAATAATCTGGATTTGGATCTGGCTGAACTTATACAACAGTCAGTGCAAAGTTACGATAAACAGCTTACTGAAACAGAAATCGTGGCTCCGGTGATGCAATATCTGTTTGATCGGTTACGTGGCTATGCGGCCGATGCCGGCCATCATGGTGATGTATTTGAAGCCGTGCTTGCTTTGAAACCCACGCGTCCATTGGACTTTATGCAGCGTATGCAGGCTGTGTCCGCTTTCCGTGAGATGGAGCAGGCCGAAGCGCTGGCTGCAGGCAATAAACGGATTGATAATATTCTGCGGAAAAACGGTGCCTACGAAGCGGGTCATCAATTAAATCCTGATTTACTGGAAGAAACGGCCGAACAAAAACTGGCTGAGACCTTACAACAAGTCTCTGCAGATGTTGCTCCGATGATGCAAAAGGCTGACTACGCCGGTGTATTACGTCGTCTGGCCGATATGCGCGACAGTATTGATGCGTTTTTTGACGAAGTCATGGTTATGGCAGAAGATGAAGCAATTCGTCATAATCGTTTGGCGTTACTGAATCAGACTCGGGCATTGTTTCTGGGTGTGGCGGATATTTCCCGATTACAAAATTAGGATGCGTATATGTCGCTGATAATTCTCGATCGTGATGGTGTGATAAACCATGATTCGGATGATTTTATTAAATCTCCGTCTGAATGGGAGCCCATTGAAGGCAGTCTGGAAGCTATTGCGAGACTGAATTATGCCGGCTATCGGGTGGTGATCATTACCAATCAATCCGGCATTGCCAGAGGCTTTTTGGATGTCGAAACCCTTAATCGTATACACAGTAAAATGCGGCGTATGCTGGCGCAGGTTGGTGGACGCATTGAAGCCATTTTTTTCTGCCCACATGGGCCTGATGATAATTGTGACTGTCGTAAACCTAAAGACGCAGCGTTTAAAGAGCTTGCCCATCGACTGCGGGTGAATCTGGATCATGTGCCTGCGGTCGGCGATTCGCTGAGAGATATTCAGGCAGCACAGTCTGCTGGAGCCAAACCCATTCTGGTGCGCACCGGAAAAGGTGAAAAGACTCTGAAGAAAGGTATCCCCAAGGATATACCAGTATATGACAACCTGGCTGCAGTGGCCGATGCATTGTTGGAAATCGTCATTTGATGCAAATTTTCCGTTCATTCATCTTTCTGATCGTTTACGCAATAACAGCCATTCTATTCTCGGTCATTGGCGTGCTAATCTGGCCATTACCGTTTAAACAGCGCTACTGGGTCGTTAGTCGTTGGGCGGTAATGAATATCTGGTTGTTAAAAGTTATTTGTGGATTGAGACTGGAAGTTGAAGGACGAGAAAATATTCCGAAAGAACCTTGTGTGATTTTATGCAAACACCAATCCGCATGGGAAACGTTGGCCTTACAGGCTGTCTTTCCTCCCCAGGTCTGGGTGTTGAAACGTGAATTATTATGGATTCCTTTTTTTGGTTGGGGACTGGCTTCATTGCGGCCAATCGCCATTGATCGAAATGCCGGCCGTCAGGCTTTGCATCAGGTAATTGAGCAGGGCAAGGAACGGTTACAATCAGGCGCAATGGTTGTGGTGTTTCCTGAAGGGACGCGTTTACCGCCTGGCACGATGGGGCGGTTTGGGGTGGGGGGAGCCCGTTTGGCGGTGGAAGCAGCTGTTCCAGTCGTTCCGGTGGCGCATAATGCCGGCAGCTTTTGGGCAAAAAAAGGCTTTCTTAAACGTCCAGGCGTGATCAAAATGGTGATTGGCGCTAAGATAGAGATTCAGGATTTGTCAGCTACGGCCGTTAATCAAAAGGCTTACGATTGGATGACATCAACCATGACCCAACTGGAAGGGAAAACACCGGTGCAATTTACTAAAGGTGAGCAGCGTGGCGAGAGCTGAAGGTATTTTACGGTTATTAATTATTGACGATTCGCTTACTGAAGCTGACGCTATTATTAATATATTACGCAGTGCAGGCCATGCGGTCAGAGCTGGACGTGAAGATGATTTTGACGCATTGGAGCAGTCATTAAGCAAGCAAAGCTGGGATTTGCTTATTTGCCGTGATAATTTGCCAGCGCTGGCTCCTGTTGAAATTGTTAACGTAATCAAACGCCTGGGTAAGGATTTACCATGCATTGTGATTACTGAAAATAAAGCCGCTGAAAAAGAATTGTTCCGGACCGGCGTTCAGGATGTTGTCTTGAAAGATGACATTGAACGGCTGAAGTTCGTTGTTGAGCGTGAACTGGATAATCTGTTTATGCGACGTCTTGGACGACGCAATGAACGTGCATTGCGCGAGAGTGAAAAACGCTCCCGAGCTTTACTGGAAAGCTCCAGAGATGCCGTGGCCTATATGCACGAGGGTATGCATTTATATGTTAACAGTGCCTACCTGAATCTGTTTGGTTATGAAGAACAGGAAGACATTGATGGTTTGCCAATTCTGGATTTGATTGATCCTGACGACCACGCCAAATTTAAAATGGTATTTCGTCAGTTTACTGAGCAGGTCGATTCGAAACCGGCTACGGTCACAGCTCAGTGTTTGAAGAGTGGTGGTTATGCATTTGATGCGGATATCGAGTTCAGCCATGCACAGGTAGAAGGGGAAGAATGTACTCAGGTTGTTGTTCGTGATCGCAATGTCGCCGTTGTTGAAGACAACGATCAACTACAACGTTTACGTGACTTTGATTTTCTGACCGGACTATACAATCGAACGCGTTTTGTAGATGCGTTACAGCTTGCAGTTAACCAGGCAGCTGAAAATCAGCAGGATTCTGCTTTGCTTTACATGGTGCTGGATGACTTTCAGCAAATTAAAGAGCTTGTAGGTCTTACGACCAGCGATGTTCTGATTAAAAGTGTTGCCGATCTATTGCTACAAACAGCCGAAGAGGGTGAAACGGTCGGCCGTTACGGTGATCAGATCTTTACCATTATTATCCCCAGCACCGACGAAAGTTTTGTGGATAAACGAGCCGATGATTTTTTGAAGAGCGTTGCTGATTTTGTTTCACATACCAACGGTAAAATGATCGATTTGCACTGTAGTATTGGGATAGCGCGTATCAGTGAAAATGTCGCCTCAGCCCAAACGGCTCTGGAGAATGCTGATAAAGCCTGTACTATTGCCCAGCATGCTGGCGGCAATCAGACAGCTCGATTCCAGGAGAAAATGCCCCAGAGTGATTCAGGCGAACTTTCTGCTTGGAAAACAGTGTTGCAAAATGCCCTGAACAACGATTTATTCAATATTCATTTTCAACCCATTGTTGCTTTGCACGGTCCTCAACAAGAGTTCTATGACGTTCTGTTAAGATTGCAGGACGGAAACAAAATCTTGCGAGCGGAGGAGTTTATTCAGCATGCTGTCAAGTTGCAGATGATGGCAGAGGTGGATAAATGGGTCATACGCACAGCACTTAAAATGCTGTCAGAACATCAAAAAACGCATCCTAAAACACGGTTTTTTATTAAACTTTCTGAACAGACTCTGCATGAAAAAGATTATGTAGACTGGTTATCAGCCACCCTTTCAGCACATAATTTGACCGGGCAGGCGCTGATATTTGAGATCAGTGAAACAGCTGCCGTGGATAATATTGAAGACACCAAAAATACTATTGCCAAACTTAAGGCCATTGGCTGTGAATTTGGATTAGAGCATTTTGGTTCCGGTATAGGATTTTCGCATAGTCTGAATGTGCTTGATGTTGACTATCTGAAAATCAACGGTAATTTTGTCGAAAATATGGCGAACGATACTGAAAATCAGGCAGCCATAAAAGCGATAATCGATATGGCAAAGCAGGCTGAAAAACCCTGTATTGCCGAGTTTGTCTCAGACGCAGTCAGTCTTGCTCTTTTATGGCGGTTGGGTGTTGATTACGCCCAAGGTTATTATATTCATAAGCCTTCAGATAAGCTTGATTACAACTTTGAAGACGAAGATCTCTAATCAGTTTAGAGAAGGTTCTGATAAATATAACAGGCTGATTTGAAGTGCAAAATCAGCCTGTTAAGCGTTAAATGCGACCGGAACGTAATGCTTCAATCCGTTTTTCAAGCGGAGGATGCGTCATAAATAATGCCGAAATCCCTGCACGTCCACCTGAAATACCAAATGCATGTAATTGATCGGGTAAAGCCTCTTCGGCAGTGCCTGCCAGGCGTTGTAAGGCAGCAATCATTTTTCCTGAGCCAACAAGCCTTGCTGCGCCGGCATCGGCACGAAACTCCCGCTGACGACTGAACCACATCACGATAATACTGGCGAGAATACCCAGCACTAATTCAGCAATGATTGAGGTAATCCAGAAAGCTGGACCATGTCCTCGTTCGGTTTTGAAAACCGTCCGGTCCACCAGATGGCCAATCACTCTGGATAATACGATAACAAATGTATTCACCACCCCTTGAATCAACGCCATGGTCACCATATCGCCATTCGCTACATGACTGACTTCATGTGCCAAAACAGCTTCTACTTCATCCTGTGTCATCGATTGCATCAGACCACTACTGACCGCGACCAGGGCATTGTTACGATTCATGCCGGTGGCAAAAGCATTAGGTTGCGGTGATTGATAGATGGCCACTTCAGGCATACCAATGCCCGCCTGTTGTGCCTGACGTGACACAGTATCCACCAACCACTTTTCAGTTTGATTTTTGGGTGAAGTAATTACTTCTGCGCCGGTCAGGCGTTTTGCTGTCCATTTTGAAATAGCCAGAGAAATGAATGAACCGCTGAAGCCAATAATTCCCGCAAAAATAAGCAAGGAGGTCATATCTAAACCAGAACCTTGCTCATCCAAAAGACTATCTATACCGAGCAGTCGCATTGTCACGCTTAATACCGCTAACACCGCAATATTGGTGGCAAGGTACAACATGATTCGTTTCATTCGAGATTCCTTGAGATTAAGTTGTCAGTAATATGGGTCAGCAACGGACTGTTTTCAAGCGGCAACCGCTAAATTTTGAACCAATATAGTGGCCAGATGATGAGCATTATTCTGCTCGGTTTCGTCTAGCATTAAACTGCAAATGATGTCACCTTTATCGATAACACTTCCTTCGGCAGGCAAGTCATGGCAATACTCTGGCCAGTCAAAATCCACCGGGATAATGATTTGTTCCGGAGCAAAACAAAACCATAAGATTCGTTTTTTTGCAGGAAGTTCAAGCGCTGTTTCAGGCATACCCCCCGTCAAACTCATCAACTGCCAACTGATAATGGGAGCATGATCCGGCAATAACTGACAGGAAGCGGTAGGACGTGGATTCAGTTCCAGCAGAAAAATTTCGCCGGATGGCTTGAGAATAAAATCCAATGACATCAAACCGATTAACGACAGATGTTCAGTCAGTTTTTGTAATGTCTGATGGAGAAAGTTTTGTTGTTTTAACTCAATTTGGAGGCCACTTGAGATAGCGTTTAGACTGAAGTTATACAGGCTGAGATTAACAGGAAATTGCTCATTGAAAAGTAATAACTGAATGTCATCCGCTGCAGCCAGAAACAGCACGGACCCACTGATACCCTCAATATATTGTTGATAATATCGGTCGGGACTTTCTGGTACCAAATTTGCTTCAACAATGTGTGTTCCTCCCCAACTGGCAGCCGATTTGGCTAGCCATTTACTATTTTCCGTCTGGGGTTTTTGGAATGTTGTTGGAGGATGCGGTAAAGATAATTTTTCCAGTATCGCAATCCATTTTTCAGGGAGGCAAATCTGCTCAAAGCACTCATATGAGGGCCCTGCAAATTTGATATGAGCGGGTAACTTTGGCAGAGCAGGATAAAAACGTTCGATACCGGTGCCACAGATTAACCAGCATGGCTCATCATCACTTAAGGTAATAATGGTCTGTAGCCATTGATGTTCTTCAAGGTTATCCAACGCAGATAGTTGCAGAAATCTATCTGCAGCGTCGAGGGTATCAATGTCAGCAAAGCAATCAGCTACACGGAGGGTATAACCCTCCCGTCTAGCCGATTGCGCCAGCATTCTTGCGCTTTGTGCAACGATCAACAGGAGCATCGGATGTTCAGCCATTACTGGCTCCTGTACTTTCTATGCTTAAACCAGTTTACGAGCACCTTCAAAGGCATTACGGAAATCCAGATAAACAGGTTTATCACTTTCCAGTGTTTCTCTGAGTAATGCTTGCTGCAGTTTATATTTCACATTACCAACTGCAAGTGCGCCGATACCGACAGCATTTGGACATTGTGGGGCAAATTTCAGCGGTTCGCCGTTATCCATTAACTCGAGACCTTCAATACCCAGTGGGGCAACGGCGTTTACATCGCCGGCCACTTTAAGTTTTTTAGCATCGCTCAACACAGAAGCATTCAAGACCTGAATACCTGCTTTAGCGGTACAGAAGACCACATCAGCATCGCTTAACAAACGGGCTTTATCTGCATCAGATGCAGCAGTGGTGGCTCGTAAGTTTACCCCGTAACGTTTACGGGCCTCATCAGAAAACTGCAGAGCGGTATCCAGTGAAAAGTGATCAACAATTGTGGTTTCAGCACCTTGCAGTGCGGCAATTACTGCGGTGGCAAGTCCCACTGGACCAGTACCGCCAAACACAACCGCTTTAACACCTTTGTAATCCTGTTTGAATTGTTTCTTTAATTCACGTTCGACACAGGCCACCAACGCCGCTGCAGTGGTAAAAGCACCACTTGGATCTGCAAATACCGGAATTTCGAATGGAGGGACCATTGCAGACTTAGCTGCATCAAGCATATCCATTGCCAAGCCAATATCTCTTCCACCGATAAACATACCCGTCTTTTTTACACCGGCAGGGCCACGAGAAAAAATGGCGTCTTGCGTTAAGCCAGCAACCTCTTTCAACTCAACGTTATTGTAAGGCATGATGATGTCATAACCGGCATCCAATGCCATGTTGATATCAAACGGACTGTTTTGTTTCATAGGGTTGAGCATATGAATGATGGAGCGCTTGGACATGTTAATCCCTCACTGTTTATTAAAATGTAAAGTCTTGCCGTCGATTGTAATGCCAGCACCCTTATTAACGCCAGCAGCACTAATTAATTCAATATTCTGCAATTGAGGATCTGCGTCAATCACGCCACGTAGCTCGTCGATAAGCTGATCCGCCTGAGACTGACTCTCGGTAAATACGCAGGATGTTGGACCCCATGAGCTTTGTGCCATGCCGTTAAAGCCCAGAGACTTGCTGTGTTCCATCAATATGGCTATGGCTTTGCTGGTGTACTGGCCACCTTGTGCTGGGGCAAAATGCTGACCAATCAGGGCTTGAATTTCGCTCACGGCGGAACCGAATAATTGAATATCCTGCTCAATTAATGCGGGGAGTAGCTGCATCAACGTCAAGTGACAAATACGCTGGCAGTGCTGTAAAGGGAACGTAGGCAATTGCTGAAATGCCTGGATTTCAGTTTGACCATGAATGCCCTGATGGCTTTTATCCATCAACATTACCAGTCGCCACTGAGAGGGGAAGTCATGCTGAAATAATCTGACCGGTGTCTGTGAGTTAGGCCCTAAGCCCGCATCTACTACAAAACCACCGGTATCAAAGGTACTGATCCCAATTCCTGATCGCTTTCCACGATCCATTGCCAGAGCAATTTTTGCGGTGGGAATGTCCAGCTGATGATGGTTCGCCAGTATCTGACCAATGACTAGAGCGAGCTGAGTGCCTGAGCCGAGCCCCGCATGTTCTGGAATCAACGAGTGAATGGTGAGGTTGACTTGGCGTAAATCAGTCGGGATATTCGACCCTAACGTGAGATAAAACTGATTAATCAGTTTAGTGATTTTGTGACGAATAGAGTCTGAAACGGGGGTATCTGAGGGGGGCTGATCATCAGAATCAGTAAGGCTGATTTTAGTATAGTGACTATCTACTGCCAAACCGATACTGCCAAAATGACGGCCTAAGCCGCCATTTAGATCCAGAAAACCTAGGTGGAGTCTTGCCGGAGCCTGTATACAAATCGTCTGAAGCTTAACAGGTGAAACCGGTTGTTGCATTGCTATCACTAGGCGTTATCAATTTTACAGGCGATATCGTAGATAGTGGTTTCGTCCAAAAACAAGTCATTGGTGTCAAACAGTGAAGCCACTGCTCCTCGATGTACCTTCATTTTAAAGTTACCAATCGCAATAGCACCGTAAAAACGCACTCCCTGTTTTTCCGTCCCGTTATCCATCACTTCCATACCTTCAACACCCAACGGTGGAACCGCATTAACATCAGCAATCACTTCGAGTGTTTTGCTAGCAGTCCAGGTCGCCTCTGGAACAATACAAACACCAGCGGGACCGGCAGCAATAGCCACATGGGCGTCTTTAAGCAATGCAGCAACGGCTTCATCACTCCGTGTTTCACCGGGAATCACATCAACCCCATAGGCTTTTTTCATATGTTCAACAGTGGCTTTGCTTCGCGCCATACTACGGCAGGTTAGGGTGACTTTGCTTGCACCCTCTTTTAACAGGTACAAGGCAGTTCGTTGCCCTACAGGTCCTGCCCCAAGAATCGCCACATTTTTGCCGGTAATATCGTAGTCAGTCATTACTTTTCGGGCAATTGCTGCTGCGGTGGTATTAGACCCATTTGGATCCAGCATGACCGAAACTCGAACGGGGCCAAAGAATGCTTTTTTTACAGCTTCTCCGACAAGCTCACTGGATGCTACATTTGAACCACCGATAAAAATTGCGCTGTTTTTCAGGTTCTTTCCACCGCGGGTAAAAATCATGCCATGAACATGAGAGGTGACATTGTCACGCGTTGCTCCACCATGCGCGATAATATTATCCACGCCGGAGTCATAGGCAACAGCTTGATCAAATGTGCTCGCGACGGTATCAGTATCGAGATGAAGCAGTAATTTTTTCATCATGTTCTCCTGCGTTTAGCATGGCTTGATGTGAGATAAATAAACGCTGGATTTTACCCTATGTTGTTTCTGTGAGGAAATTAAACTGCCATTATGCTCTATCAAAAAGTTTGATTGGCAATACGTTAAAGTGGCAATATCCTGTTCCTGTGTAGGAACTTGTCTTCCAAATTACCAGTCACAGCAGCACCATATAATAAAATTTTAGGAGTAGAGAATGAAGAAAACCAGTCTGACAGTCCTGTTTGCCAGTATGACCATGTTAAGTGCCTCCGCTATTGCCGATGACCATATGGATTTTTCTACGGTGACTAAGGTGCAATACGTCAATGATTGTATGCAGGCAAATACAAATTTAAACGTCTATGAAGGTGTGCATAAATGTTCATGCGTAGTGGACAAACTTGATGAAGCTTTTACTCAGACTGAGTTCGAAGATGTCAACACCGCTTATATGTACCAAAATATGCCAGCAGACAAAGGTGCACAGTTCCGCGATGATAAAGGTTTAAGTGGCGGTATAGATAAATACGAAGAAGTCTCGGCTTCAGCTTATAAAGAATGTCGCATCCAATAATTTCTGATAGATATCAGCGACAAAAAAAAGGCCGTTTAAAACGGCCTTTTTTTTTGCATGGGCGTAGTGAAAATGTCCGCTATATTTGTTTATCCATGCTGTAAGTCATTTCTTTAGTGTCATTCACCATCGCTTTTAACACACCATGTTTTTGCGGCGTGAAGGTAAACCGGATACTTGGGTCTTCACTTATAGAAATGCCAGCCTCAAGTGTAATCAGGTTTTCATCATCAAAATCTATGACGATTTCTTTCACATAATGCGGTGGAATATAGCCACGGGTTTTTTGATCAAACTGTAAGCCACTATTATTCGGGTGACTTACAACTACCTGTGCCTTTGTTGTTTCGCCAATGTTGGCTTCTCGCATACGAATCTGCATTTTGCCCAGTCGAGCCATAGCGGCTTCCATGTCTTTACCTGCAGGAGCACTACATCCTCCTGAGGCTTTGACAAATTTTGACACCATATGCAAAGAACCATCATTCATTTCTGCAATAGCGCGCATATCGGTGTACTGATCGACCCTGACCCGAGTAGCGATATCAATATCACCCAGTGTCGGTGATAAATGGAAATTCGCAGAATACGGCATCGGGTTTTTATCAATGATGATATGTATGTTTTTAATGTATCTTTCAGCGGTCTGTGGCTGAACCGATTTGACACTGATTGGAACAATGGCAGCATCTTCAGCCCGGGTAGGCGCTTCAAGGATCAAAACATCATCGGCATTTTCATGAATTTCACGATCACCAAAATAGGTTTGTTTAAGCGCTGACCATAAATCCTCTTCAGCTGTTGCAGCATTTGCAATGAAGCTATGACTCATAAAAACTGCAAATACAGCCCAAAAAATTGTATTTCGCCCCATCATTTTCGCTCTCCTAATAATTATTATTCCCACTCTAGTTCTACAAAAGCAGCGGTAACATTTCGACGATGATATTCTTCAAAAAGTTTCCACTTTTCAGCTTCTTGCGTGCCTACCGAGTCAATGGCTTGTTCAATGGTTCCCAGATCATTAATGATGACTCTAATCTCTTCACGTACGGTGGTCAGATAGCGCAGTAAATCCTGCCAGCCTTTTGAGTTTTCACCGTTAAAAGCAGTACCGTGACCCGGAATGATCATTGTCGCATCATGTTCAATTAAGGTATCAAGGGCATCAATCCAGCCGTTAATACTGCCATCCAAGGCCGGAATACGTTCAACGAATAATAAATCACCGGTCCATAATGTACTGGTTTTTTCATCATAAACGGTTAAATCATGATCAGTATGCGCCGTGGTAAATGCGGTTAAAATCAGTGGCCGGTTACCAAGATCCAATGTTAATGGTGAGCCAACCTTAACCAGGGTCTTCGCTTCGATAAACTCGGTGCCTTTGTAGGCATCACCCAAAATCTCTGAAAACTGTCTGGCAAAGTGTTGCTGTCGACTGGCCATTGCAGCCGGTAATTTTTCGTGACCTACAAATTCCGGCTTATCGGTCTTAAAAGCTGCATTTCCTAAAACATGATCCGGGTGCACATGGGTATTGATAACATAACAGATCGGCAAGTCACTATGCTGGCGGATGGTTTTACGCAATAACTTACCTTCCTGAAAACTGCCGCCGCTATCGATGACGGCAATGCATTGCTCACCAATGATAAAACCAACATTGGCAATGGCGCCCAGATTCTTAGCATCCGCTTCTTCGTGGCTGCCCTGGTGGTAAAAAACACCTTCAGCAACCTGCTGCACCTTATAGTTGTCTGCCTGAAGACTGCTGGCAAAGGCAAAGGATGAAACAGTAATAGATAGAAATGAAATTAATATACGCATGTTGATGACTCACTAATTGTCAGCGTCTGAACTGTTACAATAACGCACTTTATCGCAATACATCCACATAGCTAGCAGAGAACTTTTGATTATGACAATTCGTACGCGTTTTGCACCCAGCCCGACAGGATATCTTCACGTAGGCGGCGCCCGTACCGCACTCTTTTCATGGCTCTATGCCAGAAAACATGGCGGCCGTTTTGTATTAAGGATTGAAGATACCGATATCGAACGCTCATCAGCTGAATCGGTGAACGCGATTCTCGAAGGCATGACATGGATGGGGTTGGATTATGACGAAGGCCCTTTTTATCAAACGCAACGTTTTGATCGTTACAAGGAAATTATCCAGCAACTAATGGATCAGGGCGATGCTTATTACTGTTATTGCAGTAAAGACGAACTGGAAGCAATGCGTGAAGAGCAACGTGCCAATAAGCAAAAACCACGATACGACGGACGATGCCGTCATCTATCCACTCCCCGAGAAGGTGTTGAACCGGTTATCCGCTTTAAAAACCCTACCGTGGGCCAAGTGGTGGTTGAAGATGCCATTCGAGGCAATGTGGTTTTTGAGAATAGTGAGCTGGATGATTTGGTTATCGCCCGTCCAGATGGCACGCCCACCTATAACTTAACCGTAGTGGTAGATGATTTGGATATGCAGATGACCCACGTTATCCGTGGTGATGATCATTTGAATAACTCTCCACGGCAAATAAATATTTTTAAAGCACTGGGCGCTAAACCACCCGTTTTTGCTCATGTACCGATGATTTTAGGTGATGATGGCGCACGCCTGTCCAAACGACATGGAGCAGTCAGTGTCATGAGTTATCGTGATGCGGGATATCTTCCCGAAGCATTGCTGAATTATCTGGTCAGATTAGGTTGGTCTCATGGTGATCAGGAAATTTTTTCTCTTGCTGAGATGACGCAGTTATTCGATATCCAGGATGTGAACAAAGCAGCATCCAGCTTTAATACGGATAAATTAATCTGGCTTAATCAGCATTATATTAAAACCAGTTCCCCGGAACACGTTGCACAGCATTTGAGCTGGCATATGGGTGAGTTGGGTATCGACCCTGCTGATGGTCCAGCACTGATAGATGTTGTGGTGTTGTTGCAGGAGCGTGCCAAAACTCTTAAAGAGATGGCGGAATCAAGTGTGTACTTCTACCGGGACGTCGAAACCTATGATGAAAAGGCTGCACAGAAAAATCTGACTGAAGCCAGCTTGCCATTATTAGAAGCCGTATTGGCAGAATTGACTGAGCTCAAAGATTGGCTGGCTGAACCGATTCATTCAGTCATCAAGAACTGTGCTGACAAACATGAAGTTGGTATGGGCAAAGTGGCACAGCCAATACGGGTAGCGATAACAGGAAATACGATTTCTCCTTCCTTGGATGCGACTTTAGAGCTCTATGGTCGAGAGCGCGCACTCACCGCTATTCAGTCTGCAATTAGATGGATCAAAGATCATGCCTGATTTTTAGCTGAAAAATAAAGTTGTTAAATTTCAAAAGCTTATGTTGTCGGGAAAATCTTCCCGAAAATAAGATGGAAATACTCATAAAAAAGTTGTGTAAAGTTCTTGACGAACCCGGGAAGTCGGATTAAGGTTCGTCATACGCATGAGGTTCATCCGAACAAATCGTGACGTACAAAACTAAAAAGCAATAGAGGACAACTTTATGAAGCTGAAAACATTATCAATTGCAATGATGGGATTAGCAGCACCAGGTCTGGTGGCTGCTGATGAACTCATCGATATGCAAAAAAATGCTAATAACTGGGTTATGCCAGCAGGTAACTATGCTAACCAACGTTACAGCGAACTGACTCAAAT
>NZ_DFMC01000007.1:162755-163516 GCF_002375335.1 Methylophaga sp. UBA3603 | reverse complement strand
GGTGCAACCAGCACAGCTGCTGCACACGTTTTTGATGACAAAATCATTGTCGGTATTTCAGGCGGTGAGTTTGGTGTTCGTGGTTACGTTCAAGCATATGATTTAGATGGAAAATCACTGTATAAAGCTTACAGTGTCGGTCCAGATGATGAAATGTTAGTTGACCCAGAAAAAACCATGTCTATGCTGAAACCAGTTGGCAAAGATTCTTCTTTGAAAACTTGGCAGGGTGACCAATGGAAAATCGGTGGTGGTACTACCTGGGGTTGGTATTCGTATGACCCTGACCTGAACCAGTTCTATTATGGAACAGGTAACCCATCTACCTGGAACCCAGTACAACGTCCTGGTGACAACAAATGGACAATGTCATTGTTTGGTCGTGATTTAGACACTGGTATGGCGAAATGGATTTACCAAATGACGCCTTACGATGAGTGGGATTATGATGGCGTCAACGAAAACATCCTGGTAGACCAAAAAGTCAAAGGTAAAATGCGTAAAATGTTAGTGCATTTTGACCGTAATGGTTTTGGTTACACCATGGATCGCGTCACAGGTGAATTGCTGGTTGCACAAAAATATGACCCAGCGGTTAACTGGTCAAACGGCGTTAACCTGAAAACCGGTCTGCATGATCGTGTAGCGAAATACTCAACTGCACGTAACGGTGAAGACGTTAACACCACTGGTATCTGCCCAGCAGCATTGGGTTCAAAAGATCAACAGCCAGCGGCATATTCACCACGTACCGGTCTGTT
>NZ_DFMC01000007.1:0-162474 GCF_002375335.1 Methylophaga sp. UBA3603 | reverse complement strand
CCAAGTTTGGAAAATGATTCAGATGGTCTGGGCGCAGTTGGTGCATATCGTGCACTGTCTAGCTGGACTAACCTGGGTGGTGTTCTGAGCGTGTTTAGCTTGTAAGACCAATTAAGTATTAAAAAATATACTTAAGTTAAACCTTAAAACCCGGTATCTTTTAAAGATGCCGGGTTTTTTTTTGAACAAAAACGGCATAGGAAATGTCTTACAAATTCCCATAAGTAATAAGGAAGAGAGAATGATAAAACTACAAAAATGGGCAATCCTGGCGTCAGCTCTAATGGGTGCCTCGTTTGCAGTTAATGCTGAAGATTTAAAGCCAATTCAGGGACAAGAAGTATTAAGGGTCTGCGCGGATCCTAACAATATGCCCTATTCCAATAAAAACAAGGAAGGTTTCGATAATAAAATTGCTGCACTATTAGGTGAAAAATTAGGTATTCCGGTTGAATATTACTGGTTCCCACAACGCATTGGTTTTTCACGTAACACGATTAAAAAAGAACATCCCGAACGTGGTGGCTATATGTGTGACCTCGCCATGAGCGTTCCCGAACACACTGATTTCCTATTACCTACCAAACCGTATTTCAGCTCTATTGAAGCGATTGCTTATCGGAGTGGCGAAGGTTATGAAATTACTAAGCTGTCAGATTTAAAAGCTGTAAATGAAAAACATGGCCCCTTAAAAATTGGTTTGTTTGATCGCGCCATTTCTACCAAAGCTTTAATTGATATGGGCTTGGGGGAGAATATTGTTTATTACCAATTGATGAGCGGTGATGTAAATGAAAGCCCAGGTAGAGCGATAGAGGATTTAGCGGCTGGTAAAATTGATGTTATCCCGATGTGGGGACCAATAGCCGGTTACTATGCCAAGGTATCGGATGTGCCTATTACGGTAAATCCATTAAATGAACTGGGTCAGTTGCATGTATTCAGCTTCAGTATGGCAACTCGTTATTCGAATAGAGATTGGAATAAATTGCTGAATAAATTTATCGATCAGAATAAAGATGAGATTGATGCCATTATTGCTGAATACAATTTACCATCTTTGGAAAACGTTAGTCCGACCCCCGCGAAAAGACCGCGTAAGGATGATGACGATTAATACACTGTTTGAATAAATCATTAGCTGAAAAATAGAGGCTACAAAACAGTAGCCTCTATTATTTTTTTCAGATCATCATTAATCCGGGCGGCAAAACTTGCCTGATCTCTATCCGACACGTTTTCATCCATTAATCTGGTGCCAATAATCACCCCACTGTTGCTTTCCCTAACAGTAATGATGCAGGGCATATCATTGATAAGTTGTTCATTAATCAACATCATTTCTTTTGCGTGGGTAATATTACAAAAGCTAATGACAGTAGATAACGGGAAGTTTTTATCGCCACGTTCACGGATCGCAGAACCAATTTCGCTTTTATGAATTATCCTGTAGTTATACTCGGAGATGGCTATGTCCAGATTTACCAGTGTGTCTTGATAATTATATGGACTGTTTTTTTCAAGTATTCGATTAGTGTTTGCCGATTGGCATGCGATAATAAGTAATACGCATGAAATCACAATTGCGGGAATCTTTAGGCGTTCAAGTAGAGTCATAAGCAAATAAAAATAATAAATTGAAATATAAGAATTTAAGCATAACACCTATAAAAATTCATGAGGTAACAAACAGTGAAGACAAACCAATACATCGTTTTTTTGTTCGGATTAATATTGCTGATAAGTGGCAAAGCGTTTGCAGCGCCAGGCATGTCAGAAATCAATAATGAGTTATTTGATAAAGCGCATTTAAAAAATATTGATCAGCCAGGGGTGCTGAAATATAAATTTTCTAAAAACAGTTTTGTTGATGGGGACCGCACTGACACGATTGAAATGATGGTCAATAATATTCGTAATACTGGTCGTGCAGATACCTATTTTGAGTTTTTTACCGGCGAGAATAAACGCCCCTACGAACCACGCCTGGACCAACGGGGTAATAGTGTCTTTGTTTTGTTTCTGGAATATGACATTCATGAAATGAATCGGTTGACAGGGGGGGAGTGGCGTTATTTTCAACGGCTGCTTCGTTGGTCTTTTGCTGAAGGGGCTGACAAGAAGCAAATTGAAGTGGACTACAAAGGCAAGAAAGTAAAAGCATGGCAATACATCGTGCAGCCGTATATCAAAGATCCCAAGAATGATCGTTATAAATTGTATTCTTCCAAATATTATATTTTTACTATGTCGGAAGAAATTCCTGGTGAGATTTATCAATTAAAAACTGTTGTGCCAGACGGTAAAAACTGGAAAGAAGGTGACCCAGTCCTGGTTGAGGAAAAAGTCACATTTACCGGTTTTGAACCCCAGTAAAGGATAGGTAACAATTTATGAAACGGGCCTTCGTGCCCGTTTTTTTAATGAAAAGACTTTTAAAAAAACTCCAATCCATTCAAGGTGCCTTAAGGTTCCATGAGCTCAGCTTTGTGGTGTTAATTATCATGACAGCCTTAATGAGCTTTAACTGGGCACTTGTCTGGCAGAAAAGTTCAGAAGAGTCGCTGCGTTTAAGTTCAATCAATACTCATGTACAACATTTACGTGGCGATCTTTATCGTCAGCTAAAAGAAGTCTTTGATGTTGTTTTTCTAAATGATGAGCTTGCAGTAGAACAATATTACCAATTTGTTGATCAGATTAATTCTTATCTAACTCGGTTAAAAGCGCTTTCAAGCTCGCCAGACGAAGCGCTTTTGATCGTCAGAATTGAATATGCCTATAACAAGTTTTATCAGGAAACCCGACGTTTCCTGAATAACGATAAACTGAGCAATGATGACAAACTCTGGTTAGATGAACAGCTTGAACAGCAAACCTTTCAGCAACTTGAAATGGTTTTCAGCGATATCGAGCACTATCTTCAACAGCAACAGCAGCAGTTAACTGACTCTGATGAACGGATGTTTGGCAAAATGCTGCTCAGCGAAGCCTTGCCAATTATGTTGGCATTAGTTCTACTCATTATCTCCAAATGGTTTGTCCGTCGAAATATGCTGGCGCCACTACGTAATGTTACCCAAGGTGCCAAAATAATCAGTACCGGCGATTTTCATCATCATATTCCGTTAACAGGTGTCGACGAACTGCAAAGACTTTCGCAGGCTATTAACAGCATGGCTGACGAATTGGCCAGTAATCGTGACAAATTGATAGAAACCAAAAAACAAGCCGCATTAGGCGAACTAGTGCCTTTGGTCGCTCATAATATACGCAATCCTCTTGCAGGGATCCGTGCGGCCGCACAAGTCTCTATCGAAGAAGCGAATGAAGAAGGTCGAGTCGTGCTGAAAGACATTATCATTGCGGTAGATCGACTGGAAAACTGGGTCACCTCGCTACTGATGTACCTGCACCCGTTAAAACCCAATCTTGTTGAGGCGACACTCACCGAACTCACCGATAATGCTTTATCCCTGACAGCCCTGCAACTCAATGATAAAGACATCCATGTAAATCGTCATGGCTGGCAGCAAGAGGCCAGACTGATTAATATAGATAATAATCTGATGGAGCAGGCTATTTTCAATTTGATTCAAAATGCAATTGAAGTGTCACCCATTAATTCAACCATTCATATTCATTATTGGGAAAAACCTCAGCTAATTGGATTGCAGATTGAAGATCAAGGACCGGGTTTTAGCGAAACGCCTCAGGCAGAGACCAGCCAAATGCATAAAAAGCTGAATTGCGGACTGGGTATTCCTTTTGCTCAGAAAGTGGTTAAACAGCATCAGGGCGATTTGATTTTTGAAAATATTCCGGAGGGTGGAGCGCGAGTTTCACTGACCTTGCACCTGGATAAAACGCTGACTCGTCAATAGGATGTTACATGCTTAATTTTGTATTAATTGAGGACGAAAGCCTGTTTGCCAAATCGGTTAAACGACGGCTGGAACGGGAAGGTCATCAAGCCAAAATTGCCGATAACATCAGTGATGGAAAAAAACTGTTACGTCAGGAATCAATCGATGTATTGCTATTGGATGTCAGGTTACCTGATGGCAATGGCCTGGATTTACTGGCTGAAATTCGTGTGTCAGGACATCCACTGCAGAACTTGCCTGTGGTCATGATGACAGCTTATGGCGAGCTGGAAGACGCGGTTAATGCAATGAAATTCGGCGCCTCAGATTATCTCAAAAAGCCTGTGGATTTGGATGAACTGATGATGACGATTGAGAAGGTGGTGCACAATCACGCTATCAGTCTTCAGTTACATTATTCTGAACAGCGTGAACAAAAGACTCACAAACCAATTAATTTGATTGGTACTAGTCAGGAAATCCTGGCTATTCGGCAGCAGGCAAAACAGCTCTCTGAGCTCATGGATAAAAATAAGGATACTACCCCTGTCGTATTAATTACCGGAGAAACAGGCAGTGGCAAAGGCGTTCTAGCCAGGTATTTTCATCAAATAAGTCAGCGGCATAATCGGCCTTTTGTCCATGTCGATTGTGCTGCATTACCGGAAGCTTCAATCGAAGCTGAGTTATTCGGTCAGTCACCCAGCACCCTTGAAACCAACTCTCCTGCTCGTCCCGGTTTGATTGAAGTCGCTGAGGATGGAGCGTTATTACTGGATGAAATTGCAGAATTATCGTTATCAACTCAAACCAAACTGCTGAATGTCATAGAGCGTAGACAGCTTCGCAGACTGGGATCCAGCAAAGAAATTTCGGTGAATTCCCATATTATTGCTACGACCAATCGCGACCTTCATCAATTAGTGATTTCGGGCGAGTTTCGAGCTGATTTGTATTTTCGGTTAAATGTTGTAGAGATTAAGCTGCCACCGCTACGGTTACGCCAACAGGATATAGCGGAACTTGCACAGTTTTTTATCGAGCAATTTGCCAAACGTTATGGTGTCGAACAACCAAGACTCGCATATGATGCAATGCGTGAAATGCAACAATATGATTGGCCTGGTAATATCCGTGAACTGGAGAATGTTTTGGAGCGAGCCGTAATGCTCTGTAAACAGAGTGTCATCGAATCTGATGATTTGTCATTGAAAGCATTTGGCCGTGACAACCAAGACGAACAAGGGGGCTCCAAGTTCGAAAAAATGACACTTGATCAGGTGGAAAAATATTTACTGGAAACGGCTTTGAAACGAAGTTCAGGTAATGTTTCCAGAGCGGCGAGACAGCTTGGATTAACCCGTATGGCAATGCGTTATCGTATGGAGAAATACAAGCTTTAAACTATTTGACCAGTTTTAAGCTTGGCTTGCCATTAGTCGTTTTATTGGTTGGTTTACCTGGTTCTTTAGCTGTTGGCGGTGGAGGCGTGGGATGCTCTTCTTCTGGAAAGAACATACCTTCGTTATTTTCTTTTCCATAAATCGCCTGAATGGCAATAACCGGAATAAATAAATTCATCGCCTTGCCAGAAAATCTTGCTGAAAAACTTACCCAGTCATTGTCCATATTCAGGCCGTCGATAGCATCGGGCGCCAGATTAAGAACGATGCGCGAATCGCGAATATACTGTTCTGGAACCACAACCCCTTCATAATCCGTATTCACCAGCAAATAGGGTGTGCAATCGTTATCGAGCAACCATTGATAAATGGCTCTGATTAGATAAGGCTTTTGTGAAGACATGCTCATTAGCGCATTCCTCTCTCCGCTGTGCTCAGACTAGCCTGGAAGGTATCTCTATTAAATATTTTTTCTGCATAACGTTCAACCGCTTTGGCGGAGTCAGGTAATTTTATCCCCAAATGCGGTAATCGCCACAATAACGGAGCAACGTAACAATCAATTAATGAAAATTCGTCGCTCATGAGAAAGTCGTATTGTTCGAACAATGGTGCCAGAACGGTCAAATCCTCACGTAGCGTTTTTTTGGCCTTGGTTGCTGGTGATTTATCACGCCCGGATAATTGAGGCCACATGGAAAACCAGTCCGTTTCCAGACGATGCAACATCAGTCGCATCTGAGCTCTTGCACCTGGATCGTTAGGCATCAGGGAAGGATGAGGGAAACGCTCATCAAGATATTCCATAATGATTCGTGAATGAAATATCACGATATCCCGATCAAACAATGTCGGGCCCTGAGCGTATGGATTTGCTGAGGCCACCTCTTCTGGCCAGTGGCCATCAACAAGATCTACAATCTGACAATCAATTTGCTTTTCTTGAACAACGATACGGGTTTGGTGACTGAAGGGACATTGTACATCTGAGTACAATGTCATCAGTGGTTTACGATTACGTGTTGTCATTAGCTGTACTGCTTATATTTTGGAATGTAGCGTTAGTGAACGTCTTTCCAGTAAGCTTTTTTCAGTGCCAGTGCGATCACAAAGAATATCGCAAGATAGAGCAAGACCCACTTACCCAGCGCTAAACGCTGTAATTTAGATGGTTCACTGATATAAGCAAGAAAGTTGACTAGATCTCGGCTCATCATATCGTATTGACGAGGAGTCAGCGCACCTTCTTGTTCAACACTTAAATGACCATCCTCGTCTATAGCCTGATATCCCTGTTGTTCCCAAAGGACATGTGGCATACCAACATCTTTGAAAGCCAGGTTATTAGTGCCCATTGGCCGACTCTCATCCAGATAGAATGTACGCAGGTAGGTATATAACCAGTCCGTACCTCTTGCTCGAGCAATAACCGATAAATCCGGCGGCACAACACCAAACCAGCGTTTGGCATCCTCAGCTCGCATTGCTATTTGCATGGTGTCACCAATTTTATCGGTGGCAAACATCAAGTTTTCAGTGACTTGATCATCGGTAAGCCCCAGATCTTTTGCCATACGGTTATATCGCATCAACGATGCACCATGACAGCTCAGGCAGTAATTAACGAACGTGTGAGCGCCACGTTGCAAAGAGGCTTTATCGGTCAAATCAATATCGACAGTATCCAGTTTTGATGACGGCCCCGCTGCAATGGAGAGCGTCGAGAACACACTGAATATCGAAACAAGAGCAGCAAAAATCAGATTTCTCATTTGGTCGTCACCCTTTCTGGCACAGGTTTATCTTTATCAAATTTCGTGTAAATCGGCATCAGGAGAAAGAAAGCAAAATACAGAACGGTAAAGATCTGAGCCATCAAAGTATAAAGAAACGTTGCAGGCTGAGTACCTAAGTAACCTAATGCTAAAAAGCTAATAACAAACACTACCAGAGCGATACGGAAATAAGGCCCTCTATAGCGAATAGAGCGGGTTCTGCTGCGGTCCAGCCAGGGCAGCAGGAACAACACAACAATCGCCAGACCCATGGCAATAACACCGAACAACTTATCTGGCACCGCACGTAAAATGGCATAGAACGGCGTAAAGTACCAAAGCGGGACAATATGTTCCGGTGTTTTTAATGGATCGGCAGGAATAAAGTTATCTTTTTCCAGGAACCAGCCGCCAAATTCCGGCATATAAAACAACACCAATGAAAAGATAAACAGGAAGACAACAACACCGACCAAATCCTTCACAGTGTAATAAGGGTGGAATGGGATGCCATCAACTGGCTTACCGTTTGCATCTTTGTTTTTCTTGATTTCCACGCCATCCGGGTTGTTGGAACCAACTTCATGAAGAGCCAGAATATGCGCTGCTACCAAGCCAAGCAATACGATTGGCAAGGCAATAACATGCATCGCAAAAAACCGGTTTAAGGTGGCATCAGCGACCACATAATCGCCACGAATCCACAGAGCCAGATCTTCACCAATAACCGGTAATGCGCCAAATAAGGAGATAATTACCTGAGCGCCCCAGTAAGACATTTGACCCCAGGGCAACAAATAACCCATAAAGGCTTCAGCCATCAGCACAACATATAACAGCATGCCGAAAATCCAAATCAACTCTCGCGGTTGTTTATAGGATCCGTACATCAGGCCACGGAACATATGCAAATAGATAACAACAAAAAAGGCGGAAGCCCCAGTAGAATGCAGGTAACGAATCAACCAGCCCCATTCAACGTCACGCATAATGTATTCAACCGAGGCAAAAGCCAGTTCCGCATCCGGTTTGTAATTCATGGTTAAAAAGATACCGGTAACAATCTGCAGAACCAGAATCAATAAGGCGAGTGAGCCAAAGTAATACCAAAAGTTAAAGTTTTTCGGTGCGTAATACTCCGAAAGATGTTCCTTCCACATTTTTGTTGCCGGGAAGCGGGCGTCAATCCAATCCATCATAGACATCATGCAGCTCCTTGGGCATCTTCACCAACAATAACAACATTGTCACCTTGGAAATGGTAAGGGGGGACGACAAGGTTGCTTGGTGCAGGAACACCTTGGAAAACCCGTCCGGCTAAGTCAAATCGTGAACCATGGCAGGGGCAAAAGAATCCACCTTTCCAATTTGCGCCAAGATCTTCAGGAGCTATTTCAGGTCGGTAGGTTGGGGAACAGCCTAAGTGAGTACAGATGCCGACCATTACCATGACTTCTTTACGAATAGAACGTGTTTCGTTCTGCGCATATTCAGGTTGTTGGGTCTGTTCGCTTTGTGGATCACGCAGATCATCATTTAAGGTTGTAAGCGCATTCAAAATTTCTTCTGAACGGCGGAAAATCCATACCGGTTTTCCACGCCACTCAACCGTTAGTAATTGGCCGGGTTCCAGCTGGCTGATATCAATTTGTACTGGAGCACCAGCCGCTTCAGCTTTGGCACTTGGTGCAATGGATGATACAAAAGGAATGGCTACAGCCACTGCGCCAGCACCGCCTACTACACTAGCTGCGGCTGTTAAAAACCGTCTTTTGCCAGTATCTATAGTGTCACTCATCAGATGAATATCCCCTGATATGTTATTTAATGTGAATCCAGCAGAGCATCAATGCCTTGGGATTGCTGAGATAAAACCATTAAATTTTAGCATAGCAAGGAATTTTTTGGATCAAAAAAGCCCGCATTTTCATGCGGGCTTTAGAAAAGCCGGAAAAGGCAGAGTAAGTGTTACTCTCCAGCAGCTTTTTGTGTTTTTTTCACAAGCCGTTTCAGTGCACCTTTTGGTTTTGAATCAACGATAGCTTGTAAGTTGGTTGGCTCACCAACAATAATAGAGCCACCCATGCCAGCACCCCAGTGAGGATCACATTTGTACATGTAAACACCTTCAACTGTTAATGGCTGGGTTTGAAAATTTTCGCCCATTTGGGACATAAAACCTTCAGCACCTTCAGGGATATATTGGTGTTCGCCGTCTGAATCGGTGAATGTAGTATTGACCAGATGACCATTCATTTTGTCCCAAGATACAGTATCACCCGGTTGAACTTTGATAACCATTGGGTCAAATGAAGTTAGTGATGCTGATACAACATGATTTTCAGCCATTGCAGCCGCAGAAAACAAAGATGCAGCACCTAATGCAGCCGCGATCAGTGATTTACTATATTTCATGAATATTTCCTCTCTTTATTGAGTTATTTGCCTCAGTGCGGAGCCAGTCTCCCATAATGAAGCTGAACACACACTGAACACATTTAGTTACGTGTTTTAGCACGCTATTTTCTTGGCAGGACAAGCACAAAAACGCCAGACTATACTGACTGTTTGTGGGATATGTCCATGGAAAAATGAAAATTTGTGTCATTTAACACAATGTTCTCTCCCTGATTTGAACGCATCCAACTGCCTGAAATCAATAGAGATGATGATTTAATAAAATTCAGGATGGAAACTTGGTGGGTGATGATTTTAAATTACTACCTAATTATCTTGTGGAGTGGGGAACGGTCAGTTTTTGCTGGTTACACCCAATTACTAAGGTTGGTTGTGAATTATCGCAGTCAGTTATTTGCAAGGGATAGCTTCGCTGTTTAATTGATAGTAGCCAGCGCTTTTGGATTCAAAGAGTTTTCGGTAGCTGATGCAGGTATCTGACTTTTTAGGCAAAGATTACGTGTGATCCCTACTTTCCAACAAAAGATTATGGATAGCAAAGCACTGCCGGGCATATGAAAATCCAGGAATGTCCGTTTAGTAGGTTGCCATATTTAGTTACGTTAAAATGCCAAAGACTGAATTCGCAAATTTTCGGTATAATCAACCCCTTTTAAGCTTGAAACAAATATTTCTTGCCGCATTTATAAGCAGCGTTGTTTGTTGATTCATTTTTAGGGAGTAACCTCATGCCGTTTTATGAATATCGCTGTGATGCCTGTAATCATAACTTTGAAGCGTTGCAAAAGATCAGTGATGATGCGTTGGTGGAGTGTCCAGCATGTCATCAACCCAACTTGAAAAAGCTGATTTCAGCGGCGGGTTTTCGTCTTAAAGGCCAGGGCTGGTATGAAACAGATTTTAAATCGGGTTCAAAACGGAATCTTGCCGACAGCGGAACCTCAGACAGTTCATCTGCCGCAGCTCATACCTGTGGAACAGGATGCAGTCATTAAAAATTTAAATGCGTAAATATTTAATAGCAGGCCTGCTGGTCTGGATGCCGCTTGGGGTCACTTTTTTAGTGGTCCGGGCGATAGTTGGTTTTTTAGATAAAAGTCTGTTGCTGTTGCCGGACGCATTTCAGCCCGATAGGCTGCTCGGCTTTCATATTCCCGGTTTGGGAGTATTACTGGCAGTGGCGCTGGTTTTAATCACCGGCATGATAATGGCCAACTTATTGGGGCGTCGATTAGTGGCGTTCTGGGAATCATTACTGGCAAGAATCCCGCTGGTCAGAACGCTTTATTCAGCGGTTAAGCAAATCATGGAAGCGGTGCTGGCAACAGATGCCAAATCGTTTCGAAAAGTATTATTGGTGGAATATCCACGCAAAGGTGTCTGGAGCTTAGCGTTTATGACATCGGATGATCTGGGTGAGGTGCAGGATAAAACCATTGCCAATGTCATCAGCGTGTTTATTCCGACCACACCAAATCCTACCTCGGGGTTTGTGTTGATGGTGCCGGAGTCTGATGTTATTGAATTGGATATGGCGGTAGAAGAGGGGTTGAAAATGATTATTTCGATGGGCGTGGTGGTGCCAAACTCACTAGCCTATCAAAAGAAACGTCAGGATCAGCAGCTCACTGAATAGAAAATTTCGGACACTTTTTATCTATATAAATGGTGTAGTGTTAAACAGTATTTTTGGATGTTGGAATAATTATGCGTAGCCATTACTGCGGCGATGTAAACGAATCTTTGATTGAACAAACGGTAAAAGTTGCAGGCTGGATGCATCGTCGCCGGGATCATGGTGGGGTTATCTTTATTGATTTGCGTGATCGTGAAGGTCTGGTGCAAATCGTTTGTAATCCGGAAGATGCCGAAAGTTTTGCCGTGGCTGAAAAAGTACGCAGTGAATATGTGTTACAAATTGAAGGTGTGGTTAACCCCCGTCCTGCGGGCAGCGAAAATACCGATTTAAAAAGCGGCAAAATCGAAATTATCGCCAAGCGCGTGACTATTTTGAACAGTTCTGAAACTCCGCCATTCCCATTGACGGAACAGGCTGAAGTTAATGAAGATATCCGGCTGCGTCATCGTTATATCGATTTACGTCGCCCGGAAATGCTGCAAAAGCTGCGCTTTCGTTCACAGATTATCCGCCAATTACGCCAGTATCTCGATAATCACGGCTTTATGGATATTGAAACACCTATCCTGACCAAAGCTACCCCGGAAGGCGCGCGCGACTATCTGGTCCCAAGTCGTACTCATCCAGGAGATTTCTTTGCATTGCCACAGTCGCCACAGTTATTTAAACAACTGCTGATGGTGGCTGGTATGGATCGCTATTACCAGGTTGTTCGTTGCTTCCGCGATGAAGATTTGCGTGCTGATCGTCAGCCGGAATTCACGCAATTGGATATTGAAACCTCTTTTGTTGAAGAAGAGGATTTAATGCAATTGATGGAAGAAATGATCCGCGACCTGTTTGCCAATGTATTAGAGCAACCGTTACCGAATCCTTTCCCAAGAATGACCTATGCGGATGCTATGGACCGTTATGGCAGTGATAAACCGGATCTGCGAATTCCATTGGAACTCGTTGATGTAAGTGATTTGATGCAGGGAGTTGATTTTAAAGTCTTCTCTGCACCAGCCAATGATGAAAATGGACGTGTGGCTGCTTTACGCGTTCCGGGTGGTAACTCATTAAGCCGTAAAGAAATTGATGATTACACCAAATTTGTCAGCATTTACGGTGCAAAAGGTCTGGCTTACATTAAAGTGAATGATCTTGCTGCTGGCCGGGAAGGTTTGCAATCACCTATTCTGAAATTCCTACCCGATGATGTGGTTGATGCGATTTTGCAAAGAACGGCAGCTGAAACCGGTGACCTTGTTTTCTTTGGTGCCGATAAAGCTTCTGTTGTGAATGAATCTTTGGGTGCTTTACGTGTCAAAATTGGCCATGATTTAGATATGGTTGAACATGGTTGGCGCCCGTTATGGGTGGTTGAATTCCCGATGTTTGAATGGGATGACAAAACGCAACGTTGGTATGCCTTACATCATCCCTTCACTGCGCCACGTGAGTCAGATATTGATTTATTAAGCAACGATCCGGGCAAGTGCTTGTCCCGTGCGTATGACATGGTATTAAACGGTACTGAATTGGGCGGCGGTTCGATTCGTATTCATAAAACAGATGTGCAGCAGAAAGTATTTGAAATGCTGGGTATTCCTGCTGAAGAAGCGGAAGAGAAATTTGGCTTCCTGTTACAGGCATTGAAATATGGCTGTCCACCACATGGTGGTTTGGCATTTGGTTTGGACCGCCTGGCGATGTTAATGACGGGCTCAGCATCGATCCGTGATGTAATGGCATTCCCGAAAACACAGTCAGCGGCTTGCCTGTTAACCAATGCACCAAGCCCGGTCAGTGATGAACAGCTTAAAGAATTGAATATTCGTCTGCGTAAAGTGCCAACAGCAGAAGTCTGAGCAAAAAAGCAATAGCGGATTTAAGAGGAAAGCGAAGTGGCTACAAAACTAGCAACAACGGCAATCCCGTTTGAACAATACTTCTCAATTGATGATGAGGCATGCGATCAACGTATAGCTGCCGCTAAACAGAAATTGGGCGATGATTTGGTTATTCTGGGGCATCACTACCAGCGTAATGAAGTTTTCAAACATGCGGATTTTTCAGGTGATTCGCTAAAACTGTCACGCAATGCTGCCGAATCAGACGCTCAGTACATCGTGTTTTGCGGCGTGCATTTTATGGCGGAAGTAGCGGACATTCTTTCCCGTCCTGATCAAATCGCGATTTTGCCCGATCTGGCAGCTGGTTGTTCTATGGCAGATATGGCGAATCGAGTAAATGTTGATCGCGCTTGGCAGGAAATGAGTGAAGTACTTGATCCAGATGAAATGATCACACCGATCACTTACATCAATTCTGCTGCAGATCTGAAATCCTTCTGTGGCAAACATGGTGGCATTGTCTGTACGTCAACCAATGCCCCCCATGTTTTGGATTGGGCATTTGCTCAGCGCGAAAAAGTCCTGTTTTTCCCCGATCAACACCTTGGTCGTAATACCGGTTATAAAATGGGTATTCCACTCGAAGAAATGGTCGTTTGGGATTTTGATAAGCCTCTTGGTGGTTTGACCCCGGAAGCATTGAAAAAAGCTAAAATCATTTTATGGAAAGGTTTCTGTTCAGTTCACCAGATGTTTCAACCACAACAAATTGATAACTTTCTGGAAAAATATCCGGAAACCAAAGTCATCTCTCATCCGGAGTGCAGTTTTGAAGTCTGTCAGAAGTCAGATTATGTCGGTTCCACTGAATATATAGTGAACACGATCGCCAACAGTGAACCTAACACGCGCTGGTTGGTGGGTACCGAATTGAATCTGGTGAACCGTTTACATGAACGTTTCCAGGACCAGGGTAAATCGGTGCATTTTATGTCGCCCACTGTCTGTATGTGTTCAACCATGTTCCGTGTTGATCCGCAGCATTTGTTATGGGTATTGGAAAACTTGGTGGAAGGTCATGTGGTGAATCAGGTGTCAGTGGATCCGGTGACTGCCAAAGAAGCCAAACTGGCGCTGGACCGGATGCTCGCTTTACCAATTTAATTCAGGAGTAGCGCGTTATGTCAGAGAGCAAACAAGCCTGTACACAGCGACGCTATGAAGTGAGCAAAAAAGATTTACCCATCAGCTGTCCCATGCCGGATATGCCGGCATGGAATGCCCATCCACGGGTATATCTTGAAATCAAAAGTCATGGTGAAGTGCTATGTCCATACTGCGGCACGCTATTCGTATTGAAAAATTGATTGATGAAAAAACGTCTACAAGTCGCTGTTGCGATTATTCTTAATAATGATGAACAGGTTTTAATTGCACGCCGTCATGCGCATCAGCATCAAGGTGATCTGTGGGAATTTCCTGGCGGTAAGCGTGAAGCCAATGAAACCCGGTTAGAGGCTGTGCAACGGGAGATTTACGAAGAGGTCGGTTTACAGGTTGAGCAGGCTGAACCCTTAATGCAGATAGTTCATGACTATCCAGAGTTGCAGGTTGAGCTTGATGTCTGGTTAGTGACCGAGTTTTCCGGTGATGCAACGGGCAAGGAAGGACAGCCATTAGTGTGGTGTCCCTTAGCTGAATTATCGGGCAGGGAATTTCCCGCTGCAAATATGCAGATTATTGAGCGGTTAACTAATTTCTACCTTGTTTAGCAGCTAGTGCTCGTTTACAGGCTGGCAGGTAGTAAATACTGAGCAACAGCAATCGTTAATGAAATGAGTTGGGATCGTCTTCAGGATCAATAACCGGCTCTCCAGGTATGCGGTGATTTCCCGCTGCCCATTCACCCAAGTCAATTAATTTACAGCGCTCACAGCAGAACGGCTTCCATTTGTTGTCATCAATCCATTCAACTTTACGTCCACATTGGGGACAATTTACTTTCAATACCATAATTACATCGTGCAACAGCTAAGCTGAAAATCCGCATCATCATTAATTTGTTGGGGACGTTGATTAATATCAAACGTCATAAACCGCACCGTGAAACGGTGTTTGCCACCACTTATTTCTGGGTAATAAGGCGTGCTTGACGGAATACGAACCCGAATTAATTGGGTTGGCAGATTACTGTCCAGGCTGCGTTGATAAAATCCCTTCTCTGCTTGAGCACCACTGAAACCGGCACTGCCACGAATCAGTTGCAGCGAAATATTAATCGCTCCGCGTACTGCTACAAACTGTTCCAGCCAGTAATTTAATTGTTGCTGGCGTTGCTCAACAGAGGAATGTTGTAACCAGTAATGGTAGGCAGGTAAATCAAAATCACAGGTGCCGCCGGCAATGCTGGATCGCTGACGGATGCTGTAAAGAAATTCATTTTCTTTTAAAACCTGACCAATTGACGTTTTACGAATCTGCAAGGCATCGAGTGTCTGATCCAACTCTGCAAGTAATGCATCCAATGTGTCTTTATCAACACCGGGCGAGTTTTCCAACGCTGACAAATTGGTAATCAGCCGTTCAACTTCCTTGGTCACTTCGGACTTCATATCGCCACGCTCAAATACCTGCAACATACTCAACATGGCATCAATGGCTTCACGATGACTCATTTCATCATCATGCTGAATGGCATAATCCACGCGCGCCAACAGAAATTCCAATCTCAGGAATGTTCTTATGCGTTCATTCAGTGGTTGTTCGTATGTGATAACGTCGGACATAGTGTGTTTTTATCATTTACATAAGGTCAGCTTGATGACCAGGATTAATTTTGCGTCGTCTCTGCCAGCTGACAATATAACGCATGCAGTTGAGTAACCTGAAATTTCAATTTTTCAATTCCATCACTATTGTCGATGATATCGTGAGCACATTGCAATCGCTGTTCGCGGTTTGATTGAGCCGCAAGATGTTGAGCAGCTTCTTCAATGGTTAGATTGTCTCGGATTTGCAGACGGGTGAGTTGAGTTTGGTAATCCACATCAACGACCAAAATACGATCCACGCACGACTGCATCCTGGCTTCAACTAATAACGGTACACTCAGAATACAGTAACGGCCTTTGGCATTTTCTGCCTGATGTAACAGTTGTTGGCGAATTGCTGGATGCAGGATCCGTTCAAGCGTTTTTTTGGCTGCAGCATCCGAGAACAGCATCTTACGTAATGCTGGTCGGTTTAACTGACCATCTGCAAGTACGTAATGATTGCCAAACTGCTCAACAATTTCCTGGTATTGGGTTGTACCAGGCTGGCTCAGTTCGCGGGCAATAATATCGGCATCAATAACGGTAACGCCCAGATCTGCAAATAATGTTGAGACAGTTGATTTGCCTGATGCAATGCCGCCGGTTAGGCCAACCCGAAACACCATCTCAGCTTAATCCGCTCCAATTCAGATATGCGGTACTCAGAGTGTCGCCCCATATCAGCGCCAGCCAGCCGGCTGCTGCCAGATAAGGACCAAATGGAATGGGAATATCCCGATGCTGTTGTTTTAACAAAATCAGGCTGATACCAACCACTGCACCGACTAAAGAGGATAATAAAATAATCATTGGCAATGCCTGCCAACCCATCCAGGCTCCCAAGGCTGCCAGCAGCTTAAAATCACCATAGCCCATGCCTTCCTTACCTGTGACCAAACGAAAGGCGTGATACACCAGCCAGAGCGCCAGATAACCGGCAATAGCACCAATAACGGCAGAGCTAATATCGGTATAGGTAGCAAACAGGTTAAAGCTGAGGCCTAACCACAATAAGGGTAAAGTAATGCTGTCTGGCAACAGTTGATGATCAACATCGATAAAGGTCAAAGCGAGCAGAGCCCAACTCAACAGTAATCCACCTACTACGGCAATGCTGAAACCAAAGTGCCATGCCACCACCGCCGAGATCACTGCAGTGAATAATTCGATCAGCGGATAGCGTTTGGATATTGGCGCTTTGCATTCCTTGCAACGACCTTTCAGAGCGAGATAACTGATTACCGGAATATTTTCCAATGCAGTAATCGCATGACCGCAATGCGGACAGCGAGAACGCGGTTTGCTTAACGTAAGTTCATCTGTCTCAGGTTCAGATGTTCCAATCAATTCATGGCACTGTTGGGCCCACTCACGCTGCATCATCAGCGGCAGTCGGTGAATGACTACATTGAGAAAGCTACCGACCAGTAATCCCAGAATGAAAATACTGGCAATAAAAAAAATGCTGGAGGTTTCCAGCAGATAAATTAGCGACATAGGATTAAACGACAGCGCCGAGTTTGAAAATCGGCAAGTACATGGCAATAACCAGTGTACCGATCAATACACCCAGGAAGGCCATGATAAACGGCTCCATCAACGCGGTCATATTATCAACAGCATCATCGACTTCACGTTCGAAAAAATCTGCGACTTTCGCCAGCATCGCATCCAAAGAACCCGATTCTTCACCGATGGAAACCATCTGAATCACCATATTAGGAAACAGCTCGGTATCGGTCATGGCTTTATTTAATTGGGTACCGGTTGAGACATCATCACGCATTTCCAAAGTGGCTTCGTTATAGACGATATTACCCGTGGCACCTGCTACCGAGGTCATCGCTTCCACCATTGGCACACCGGCTTTGAACATAACTGAAAATGTGCGAGCAAAACGTGCAATTGCACCTTTTGTTAATACATCACCAATAACCGGCAGTTTTAATAACATACGATCCATAAAATGCTGAACCTTGCGAGAGCGGCGTTGTGCTGCCATAAAGCCCATCACCGAGCCAATAATGCTGCCGAAAATTAACCACCAGTAATCCTGAAATACCTGGGAAATGCTGATGACCATTTTAGTAAGGCCAGGCAGGTCCGCACCAAACCCGGTAAATAAAGCCTGGAACTGTGGGATAACAAAGATCATCAAAATCGCCGTCACAATAAACGCTACTACCATGATGGCAGTTGGATAAACCAGCGCTTTTTTAATCTTCGATTTCAGTGCTTCAGTCTTTTCCTGATATGTCGCGATCTCGTGCAATAAGGCTTCCAGCGTACCGGACTGTTCACCGGCGTTGATAAGACTGATATACAGATCATCAAAATATAATGGGAATTTCGCTAATGACTCCGCCAGACTAGTGCCTGATTCAACATCGGCTTTAATTGCCAGAATCATTTCCTGCATACTGGCATTTTCATGGCCTTCGCCAATAATTTGCAGTGATTGCATCATCGGCACACCCGAAGACATCATGGTGGCCAGCATTCTGCTGAAGATGGCTATGTGAGCCGGTTTGATTTTGGGTTTGCGTGGAGCAAATAAATCCTTGGGTTTACGACGTACTTTGTCCGGCATAATACCTTGACGGCGTAAATCTGCCCGAACGGCCTGAATACTTTCACCGGCCTGTTCACCTTTAACCTTGCGGCCGGCTTTATTTGTTCCTTGCCAGATAAACAGGGTCGGTAATTCGGCTTTTTTAGGTTTAAGTTTAGCTTTAGCTGCTGTGGCCACGGTTTATTCCTTAATGACGCGGTTAATCTCTTCCAAGCTGGTTAATCCGGCCATGACTTTTTTCAAACCGGAAGCTCGTAAATCTGCAATACCCTCAGCTTTTGCCTGATCCGCCAGTTGCATGGAGTTACCGCCTTCCATAATCATTCTTCCCATTGCATCCGAGACTGGCATTACCTGATAGATACCAACACGACCTTTATACCCCTCGGTGCATTGATCGCAACCTACAGCACGGTAAACTTTGAAATCTGTCGCAATTTGCTCCGGTGTGTAACCTTCTTCGATCAGCGTTTCTTTTGGTAACGGTTCCACGGTTTTACAATGCTGACACAGGCGACGCGCCAGACGCTGGGCAATAATCAAGGTTACAGCGGAAGCGATATTAAACGCCGGCACACCCATATTGGCGAGGCGGGTCAATGTTTGTGGAGCGTCATTGGTATGTAGCGTTGAAAACACCATATGACCAGTCTGCGCAGCTTTAATGGCAATTTCAGCGGTTTCCAGATCGCGGATCTCACCCACCATGATTACGTCAGGATCCTGACGTAAGAAGGCTCTTAAACATTCAGTAAACCCCAGCCCGATCTGCGGATGTACATTGACCTGATTGATACCCGGCAGATTTATCTCTGCAGGGTCTTCTGCTGTAGAGATATTTCGATCGTCAGTGTTGAGAATATTTAAAGCGGTATACAAGGAAACGGTTTTACCACTACCTGTTGGACCGGTGACTAGCACCATGCCATAGGGTTTATGCATGGTCTCAAGAAAGATTTTTTTCTGATCTTCCTCATAACCCAATGCATCAATACCTAATTGGGCGCTAGTAGGGTCCAGAATACGCAGTACGATTTTTTCGCCGAACAGGGTCGGGCAGGTGCTGACACGAAAATCGATGGCTTTGGATTTGGAAATTTTCAATCGCATCCGGCCATCCTGGGGGACCCGACGTTCAGCAATATTCATTCTAGACAGGACTTTCAGCCGCGCAGCAATACGTCCGCCAAGCACTACGGGTGCCGTTTTGGTTTCATGGAGGATGCCATCAATACGCACCCGAACACGATATTTTTTCTCGTAGGGTTCAAAGTGAATATCCGAGGCACCGGCTTTGATCGCCTGAGTCAGAATACCGTTGATAAATCTGACGACCGGAGTGTCATCAATATTTTTTTCAGTGAGTTCAGCTCCACGATCAGCATCATCATCCGGCCCCAGATCAATATCATCTAGCTCAGCATCATCAAAATCATCCAGAACCTGGTTTTTGTTATCCAGTGCTTTTTCGATGGTGACGGATAATTTCTGTTCATCGACCAGAACAGGGTAAGTATTCAGAGCAGTGTTGAACTGGAATTCATCCAGGGCCTGAAGATTGGTAGGATCGGACACGGCCACATAAAGACGTTTACCACGTTGAAACAACGGTAGGGCATTATGCTGACGGATGAGTTTTTCCTGGAACAGGCTGGTAGGCGCAAGTTCCATATTCATACTGTCCAGGTCAAATAAAGGAACGCCAAATTCCTGAGAGGCAATGGCACCGATAACATCACTATCAAGCAGTTTGTTATTGACCAGATAGGTCACAAAAGATTGTGAAGCCTGTTTAGCCGTAACCTGAGCAGTCTGTGCCTGCTCCTCACTCAGCAACCCTTCACTTACAAGTCGTCTTGCAAGACCGCTTAGTCTGATTGGTGCTGTCATATTTGCCATTACAGGACGCTATTCCTTAATATAAAGCTAATTTTAAATGCACTTATAATATGTAAGTTAAATAATAAATTCTAGTTTCCAATGTGGGTCAGTTGCCAGTATTCCTGTGTATACTGCCTGCCTTTACAGCATCGGGGAAGACATCATGCGAAAAATTTCTGGCTGGAAAACTCTGGCGATCATCCTGTGTACCATAGGAATACTGACCTCATGCGGCCTAAAGGGTGATTTATATCTGCCTGAAGGAAACGCTAATACTGTGAAGGTTGCCTAAAAAATGCAGGATTATTTCACTCAAAAACATGGAGAGTTGCATGCCGAGCAGCAATCTTTAATTGATTTGGCGGCGCAATTTGGCACTCCTACTTATGTGTATTCCAGAGCTGCACTCGAACAGCATTGGAAAGCCTTTGATGATGCATTCAGTGCTTATCCGCATTTGGTCTGTTATGCGGTCAAAGCTAACTCTAATCTGGCGGTGCTGAATGTGTTGGCCAGACTGGGATCAGGTTTTGATATTGTGTCTGCCGGTGAATTGGCTCGCGTCATCGCCGCAGGTGGTCAAGCGGAGAAAACAGTGTTTTCCGGTGTTGGTAAAACCGCTGAAGAAATTGGTTATGCTTTGAAAACCGGTATTCGCTGTTTTAATGTGGAATCGATCCCTGAGTTGCAACGTATCAGTGATGTGGCCGTCAGTCTTAAAAAAACGGCTCCGATTTCCATTCGTGTCAATCCGGATGTCGATGCGCAAACCCATCCATATATTTCCACTGGCCTGAAAGAAAACAAATTTGGCATTGCCATTGATGATGCGCTGGCGGTGTATAAGCAGGCAGCTTCTTTGCCAAATCTGCAAGTGATTGGTGTGGATTGCCATATTGGCTCCCAACTGACCTCTGTTTCACCCTTCGTTGATGCTCTGGAACGAGTGTTAGCGTTGATTGATGCGTTGGCAGAGCAGGGTATTCATATAAAACATCTCGATATCGGCGGCGGACTGGGGATTTGTTATCGTGATGAAAAACCGCCAACTCCAGCTGAATATGCCAAAGCAATGCAGGCTTTATTAAAAGATCGTGATCTGGAAATCATGCTGGAACCCGGTCGGGCAATTGCAGGTAATGCCGGTGTGTTGCTGACGAAAGTGGAATATATCAAAGCCACAGAAGCCAAAAACTTCGCTATTGTCGATGCGGCAATGAATGATTTATTACGCCCGGCATTGTATCAATCCTGGATGGCGATTGAAGCCGTCAAACCCCGTCAGGATGAAGCTGAACAGGAATTTGATATTGTCGGTCCGGTCTGTGAAACCGGTGACTTTTTAGGCAAGGATCGCAGTCTGGCGATTCAAAGCGGAGATTTACTGGCGATTCGCTCTGCTGGGGCGTATGGTTTTACCATGAGTTCCAATTATAACTCGCGTCCGCGGGCCGCTGAAATTATGGTCGATGGAACAAATATGCATGTGGCGCGTCAACGCGAGTCGGTTGAAAGCCTTTATGCAGGTGAGCAGGTATTGCAGGATTAATCCTATGTTGAAATTCAGCAAAATGCATGGCCTTGGTAATGATTTTGTGGTGATTGATGCCATCAATCAGTCTGTGCAGCTGACCACTGAGCAAATTCGTTTTATGGCGGACCGACATATCGGTATCGGCTGTGATCAGTTATTGCTGGTAGAAAACAGTGACCTTAACGATGTCGATTTTCGTTATCGGATTTTTAACGCCGATGGCGGCGAAGTATCTCAATGCGGTAATGGCGCACGTTGTTTTGCCAGATATGTACGTGACAATGGCCTTACCACCAAGGATTCAATTGCAGTTGAAACGGCTTCCGGCGTGATTTATCCCACCTTGCAGGCCGATGGTCAGGTCTGTGTTGATATGGGAAAACCTCGCTTCTCGCCAGAACAAGTCCCATTTAACGTGGCTGAGCAGAGTAATACCTATATGCTGGCGGTGGAACCAGGACATCAGGTGGAAATTGCTGCATTATCAATGGGCAATCCCCATGCGGTTTTATTGGTTGATGATGTGACCACCGCGCCTGTCAGCGAGTTGGGACCTAAAATTGAAAACCATCAGCAGTTTCCGGAACGGGTCAATGTCGGGTTTATGCAGCTGATAGATCACGAGCATATTAAATTGCGGGTGTATGAACGTGGCTCTGCTGAGACAACGGCTTGTGGTACCGGAGCCTGTGCGGCAGTGGTCAGTGGGATTCGTCGCGGAATACTTGGACGTCAGGTCAGTGTTTTACTGCCGGGCGGCACATTAGAAATCAGCTGGCCGGATGAAAATTCTTCCGTATGGATGACCGGACCAGCACAACATGTATTTGATGGAGAAATTGCGTGGGCAACACTCAACAATCTGTAAGCGCTGAGCAGGTCAGTGAATTTTTACGTCAGCACACAGATTTTTTAATCGATCAGCCGGATTTATTGTCCGAGCTGGAATTCGAAAACACACCTGAAGGCACTATTTCGCTGGCACAGCGCCAACGTCAGCAATTACGCCAGAAAAATCAGCATCTGCATGAACAGTTGCATGCATTAATCGATAATGCGCATAGCAATGCTGAATTACAGCAGCGAGTCCATCAACTCTGTCTGCGACTGATGGACTGTCAGGACATGCACAGCCTGCTGGCAACGTTGATGCAACAATTACAGCAAGAATTCTCGGCTGACGAAGTGTCGTTAAGACTGTTTTACAGTGGCGATCAAAAACCAAAATTACCGCCAGTCGAAGGTAACATCGTCGAACTGCATGCTGATGACAGCCAACTGAAAGCATTTGATCATATTCTGGGCAAGCAGCTACCGGTTTGTGGCCGACTGACCAAAGCGCAGAAACAATTACTGTTCGGTGACAAAGCCGATGAAGTGCATTCGGTGGCCTGTTTACCTTTAGGACACGAGCCCTGTGCCGGTTTACTGGCGATTGCCAGCAGTGATGCCAACCGCTTTCATGCCGATATGGGCACTGAATATCTGAGCTTTCTCGGTGAAGTGTTTATGCGTCTGCTGCGCCGTTTCTGCCACGGCCAGAATGACAGCTGAGCTGCAAACACCGCTGCAGGATTTTCTGCAGTATCTGGAGCAACAGCGCCGGGTTTCGCCGCATACCGTACTCAATTATCAGCGTGATTGTCAGCAATTAATTGAATATTGCCAACAACAATCCTTTACCGATTGGCAACTTCTTAAACCGGCAGATATTCGTCTGTTTATTGCCCGCCTGCATCGAAAAGGTTTAGGTGCCCGCAGTATTCACCGTTTACTTTCAGCCGTTCGCAGTTTTTATCGCTATCTGCTCAAAGAAGGCCTGGTCGATCATAATCCGGCGCAATCGGTGCAGGCACCCAAAGCCGAAAAACGTTTACCAAAAACCCTCGATGTAGACCAAATGAATTCATTGCTTGATAGTACACCGGCTGACACTTTTGTCGCCTGTCGGGATCGGGCAATTATGGAATTATTCTATTCCTCTGGCCTGCGTCTGGCAGAGCTGGCAGCATTGGATTTACGTGATGTCGATTTTGGCCAGCAACTAGTACATGTCATCGCCGGTAAAGGTAATAAAGGAAGGATTCTGCCAATTGGTCGTACAGCGATTGATGCATTGAAAGTCTGGCTCGATAAACGGGATCAGAACGGTCTGTATCAACAACCAGCATTGTTTACCACGCAACAAGGCAAGCGCCTTGGTGTACGTTCCATCCAGCAACGCCTGGCTTTCTGGGGTAAAAAACACGGTATCTCCGAACACGTTCATCCGCATCGGCTACGGCATGCGTTTGCCTCACATATGCTTGAATCCAGCAGTGACTTGAGAGCCGTGCAGGAGTTGTTGGGACACTCGGATATCAGCACAACGCAAGTCTATACCCATCTGGATTTTCAGCACTTGGCGAAGGTTTATGATGCCGCGCATCCTCGGGCTAAGAAGCGTTCTTGAGATTAACCACAGAGGCACAGAGGGCACGGAGAGTTAAAAGCGATTTATCCGCAGATTACGCAGATGGACGAAGATTTCTTAGAGAGAAATATAAAAGAAAAGATATGCGAACACAAAGCTCAGAGGCCGCCCCTAAATCCCCTTTTGTGCTGACGAGTAGCGCAGGTTTATCTGGATAAGGATTGGTCAGTGTCTGAGCGCAGCGAGTTTTGGCCAATCCCCAGATAAATCGTGCAACGCAGTGGAGCCGCAGGCCAGCACAAGGGGTGCCCTTGGGTTGTTAGGGGCTTGGGCACGCAAGCCCCTGACTCGCGAGAGCGAAAGATCAGCTTAAATAGGCAAAATGAACTTAAAGCATAATTTCGCCTGAGGGCGAGTTCATTTTCTTTGCTTGCCCAAAGAAAACGAACCAAAAGAAAATGCACCCCTTGTGTTGGCCTGCGGCTCCCCGAAAAAAATGGCCATCGCAGGGAAATCGAAAAAACTCGCTTCGCTCAAACATTCCGATTTCTAATCCTGCGATAACCATTTTTTCCGGCAACACAAAAGGGGATTCAAGGGAAGCCTCTGGGATCTATGCCCTTTTCTAAATCCTTTCTTAACTTCTATCTAACAATCTGCGCCCATCTGCGTAATCTGCGGATAAATTGCTTTTATAGCCTCAGTGTCCTCTGTGTCTCTGTGGTTAATAATCCAGCTAATGCGCCTGTTCCCAATTATCCCCAACTCCAATCCCCACTTCTAATGGCACTTCGAGATCAGCTGCTTGAATCATAAACTGCTCAATTTCGGTTTTAGCCAAATCAAGCTGATCGTCTGGCACTTCAAAAACCAATTCATCGTGTACCTGCATAATCATGCGAATACCGGTATCGGCTTCGAGCAGCCAGTCATGAATTGAAATCATCGCGCGTTTGATAATATCTGCCGCGCTGCCCTGCATTGGCGCGTTAATCGCGGTGCGTTCGGCATATTGGCGACGCAGGCCGTTACTGGAGTTGATTTCCGGTAGATATAAACGTCGGCCGAAAATGGTTTCGACGTAACCATCCTTTTTGGCCTGCTCGCGGGTATTGTCCATGTATTTTCTGACGCCGGGATAGCGTTCGAAATAGGTTTCCATGTATTTGGCGGCCTGATGACGTTCGATACCAAGTTGTTTGGAAAGTCCGTGGGCTGACATGCCGTAAATCAAACCGAAGTTGATGGCTTTGGCACTGCGTCGTTGATCGCCAGTGACGTTTTCCGGTTCCACACCAAAGATTTCAGAAGCGGTATGGCGATGAATATCTTCACCTTCGGCAAACGCGGTCAACAGGCTTTTATCACCGGATAAATGCGCCATGATGCGTAATTCAATTTGCGAATAATCCGCCGCCAGTATTTTGGAACCTTTACCGGCGACAAAGGCTTCACGGATTTTGCGACCCGTTTCAGTACGGATTGGAATATTCTGCAGGTTCGGATCCGATGACGATAACCGCCCGGTGGCAGTCACCGCCTGATGATAGGAGGTGTGCACACGTCCAGTCTGTTGATTCACCTGTTGTGGCAGTTTGTCGGTGTAGGTGGATTTCAGCTTACTTAAACTGCGATATTGCATAATGATTTGCGGCAGCTCATAGCCATCATCAGCTAATTCCTGCAGCACATTTTCAGCGGTCGAGGGTTGGCCTTTGGGTGTTTTTTTACGTACCGGCAACTGTTGCTGGTCGTAAAGAATTTCCTGTAGCTGCTTTGGTGAACCCAGATTAAATTTGGTACCGGCAGAGGCATGGGCTTCTTTTTCCAGCCGATCAATATCTAACGCCAGTTGATCGCTTTGCTGCTGCAACATAAAGATATCAATATGCACGCCATTACGTTCCAGCGTATTCAGCACCGGCAGCAACGGCATTTCCAGTTCACGATAAACTATTTCCAATGATGGAATCGCCTGAACTTTTGGCCACAAAATATTGTGTAGCTGCAAGGTGATATCGGCATCTTCGCAGGCATAAGGTGAAGCTTCTTCCAAACCGATTTCATTGAAGGTCAGTTGTTTTTTGCCTTTACCGGCAATATCTTCAAAATGGATAGTGCTGCGATTCAGATATTTTTCGGCCAGCGAATCCATATCATGGCGGGTTGCGGTGCTGTCGAGCACATAGGATTGCAGCATTGTGTCATGGGCGATGCCCTGCAAATCAATGCCATGATTCAGCAGAATATGCCGATCATACTTGAGGTTTTGACCGACTTTCAGGGCCTTGGGATCTTCCAGTAATGGTTTCATCAGAGCCAGCGTGGCATCAAAATCCAGCTGATCCGGCGCGCCCGGATAATCATGGGCCAGCGGCAGATAAGCGGCTTCTCCAACTTTGATGGCAAATGACATACCGACAATCCGTGCCTGCAGATAATTGAGGCTTGTAGTCTCGGTATCAAAGGCAAACAGTTCAGCTTTTTTGAGTTTTTCCAGCCAGCTATCCAGCTGCTGCTGAGTCAAGATGGTTTCGTAATGGGTTTCAATCGTTGATGCTTCTACACTATCGGAAATCTGACTGGCGTTAACTATATTTGAGCGTGGATCGTGTCCGGTTTTGAGTTCATTAATCCAGCTGCGGAATTCCAGCTTTTCAAAAAGCTCCAACAGAGTGGCATTATCCTGAGGTTTATTCTGAATATCTTCGACATGAATCGGCAGTTCAACATCACATTTAATGGTCGCTAGCTGATAACTTAATTCAGCCATTTGTTTATGCTCAGCCAATTTCTCAGGCATCTTTTTGGCACCACGAAAATCCAACGTACTTACCGAATCAAGATTGTTGTATATGGCTTCTATACCACCAAGGTTTTGTAGTAATGCTAATGCTGTTTTTTCGCCAACTCCGGGAACGCCAGGAATGTTGTCAACTTTATCGCCCATCAATGCTAATAAGTCGATGATGAGCTCTGGTGGTAAACCAAATTTTTCTTTGACGCCTTCAATATCAAGTTTGGTCTCTGTCATAGTGTTCACCAAGGTGACATTAGAATTGACCAATTGCGCCATATCTTTGTCACCAGTGCTAACCACCACATGCAAACCTTTTGCTGTAGCTTCTTGCGCGAGCGTTCCGATAACGTCATCTGCTTCAACGCCCTCGATTGAAAACAAAGGTAATCCCATCGCATGAATAACGTCATGGATCGGTTGTACTTGTAAACGTAAATCATCCGGCATTGGTGGGCGTTGTGCCTTGTACTCGGCAAATAGTTCATCCCTGAAGGTTTTGCCTTTAGCATCAAATATCACAGCAATGTGACTTTCTGGATAGTCTTTCGCTAACCGACGTAACATAGAAGTCACGCCTCGTACGGCGCCAGTGGGCTCACCCGCTGAATTCCGCATGTCTACTTTGTACATCGCATGATAAGCGCGATACAGGTAGGAAGAGCCATCAACAAGTATAAGTGGTGCAGTTTGAGTCATAGTTCACAAGGCCTGAAATTAGTGGCAAACAGATTGCTTTTATCATCGTAGCGGAAATGCTATCTTTATCGGAAATTAGTGGAGCCAAGTCATGTTAAAACCGTTCGCCATTGTATGCGCAATCAGCGCAATGTTCACAGGAAGTGCCTGGGCTGGGGCTGCGGGCCCTGATTTATCTGAACCACCTGTTGTGCCGCCTACATTACAGGATGGCGAAAGCATTGAACCTGAAATCACCATTATCCAGGAAGAAGATCGTACCATTGAAGAATACCGCGCCAACGGTCAGCTTTACATGATCAAAATCACCCCGGATATCGGACCATCCTACTACCTGATGGATACTGATGGCGATGGTTCACTTGAAACCCAAAAACATAACCTTGCCAATCCGGAAGTGCCGAACTGGATTTTGTTGGAATGGTAACAAAAACTCCCGTTAACTGAGATTTTCATGTCTGTTTATACCGAAGTCGGGCGCGATGAATTAATGGCGTTCCTCGGCGATTATGCCGTTGGTAATCTGATTGATTATCAGGGCATTTCTGCTGGAATCGAAAATACCAATTATTTTGTGACCACCGATCAGGGCGAGTTTGTGCTTACTCTGTTCGAACAGCACGAATTCGCTGAATTGGATTACTTCCTGGAAGTCATGACGTTTTTCTTCAAGCATGGCATTCCCTCTGCGCATCCTGCCGAAGATAAACAGGGAAATTACCTCAAGTCTTTATGCGGTCGTCCAGCAGCGCTTGTTATGCGCCTGGCGGGACATACAGTTGATGAACTTGCCACACTAAGTCAATGTGAAGCCATCGGCGATATGCTGGCGCAAATGCATCTTGTCGGACAGAAGTTTAAACATCGCCGGGCAACACAACGCGGTGCTGACTGGCGTGAATCGATGGCTGAAACACTATTGCCACATATGTCTGCAGAACAGGCAGAAATGCTTCAAGCAGAACTGAATTTTCAACAACATTACAGCGATCTGGAATTACCGTGGGGTGTCACCCATTCGGATTTATTCCGCGATAACGCCTTGTTTGTCGACAATGAACTGCAGGGTATTATTGATTTTTACTATGCCTGCGATGAATTCCTTATTTATGACCTGGCCGTAGTGGTCAATGACTGGTGTGTCAATGAACAAGGGTTGATTGATAACGAACGCTATCAGCGTTTGATGAACGCTTATCTACAACGTCGGCAACTCAATGAAGCCGAAAAGTCCAATTGGAATCTGGTTTGTCGTGCGGCAGCATTACGTTTCTGGTTGTCACGCCTGCAGGATCAGCTTTTCCCTCGTGAAGGTGAAATGACACAGATTAAAAATCCCGATGCATTTCTGAAAATTTTGCAGCAGCATCGCCATAATCCATTGTCTTTAAATACTTTGCAAAACGCTTGATGTTAATCCATCAGGCATTTTTCCGTTTATGAAAGTATTAATCATCAAGCTCACCTCCATGGGCGATTTAATGCATGCCTTACCGGCGCTGAGCGATGCGGCCAAAGCCTTTCCCGGCATTGAATTTGACTGGGTGGTGGATGAAGCCTTTGCTGAAGTTCCAAAATGGCATCCCAATGTTCGCAAAGTCATCACCACCTCGCATCGGCGTTGGAAGAAATCCGCCTGGCAAACGTTGACCGGTGGTGAACTACGCCAGTTCTATCGTGAACTGAATCTGGATGATTATGATGCTGTCGTTGATATGCAGAATAATCTGAAAAGCGCGTTGGTCAGTAAGTTACGCCGCGGCCCGGTCTATGGTCTGGATAAACAATCCTGTCGTGAACGACCGGCCCATCTGGCTTATCAATACCCGATAACGGTTAATCCACAGCAACATGCCGTGGATCGGATGCGGCAGATCCTGTCACAGGCACTGGATTATCCACTCCCCAAAACACCCGCCAAATATGCGGCGAATTTCAGTAAATATCCGTTACCGGAGCTCGAGTTTGCCTTACCCGAGCGTTATCTGATGTTTGTGCACAATGCCAGCTGGCTGACCAAGCTCTGGCCGATTAATTTCTGGCAGCAATTGGTTTTACAGGCGCGATCTGAAGGTTATTCCGTATTGTTACCGTGCGGCAATAATGAAGAATATCTGCGTGCTCAACAGATCGCTTCAATTGATGCAATGGCTTTTGCGTTACCACGTTTAGGCCTGAACGATATTGCGGCGATTATGCACCACTCGGCAGGTGCGGTGTGCAGTGATACCGGACTGGCACATCTTGCTGCTGTTGCCGGAACACCAGCGTTAACATTGTATGGTGCGACAGACACAGCGCTGATTGGCACCTATGGCAAACATCAGCAGCATCTGGTCAGTGAGTTTAACTGCGCCCCATGCTATAAACGCAAATGCCCGTTACCCGCCTCACGCAATGGCGAACCAGTGTGTATGACCGAAATGACACCGGAAATGGTTTGGCATGGACTGCAACCACTTTTAGCCGCACAATAACCGCTTTCTCTAATCAATAAATCAAACGTTATGAAAAATGCATTCCCGGATTTTCGGCAGGCCAATGTCGTCGTAATAGGCGATTTGATGCTGGACCGCTTCTATTTTGGTAAAACCAAGCGTATTTCTCCTGAAGCGCCTGTGCCAGTAGTGAATGTTGAGCGATTGGAAGATATTCCGGGCGGTGCCGCCAATGTAGCGATGAATATTGCTTCACTCGGTGCCAACTGCAGTTTGTCAGGCATTACTGGTCAGGATGAAGCCGCGCAGGTGTTAGAAGAGCGACTGCGTTCGGTCAGCATTGAGTGTGCATTTCATCAAACCTCACAACACCCCACCATCATAAAATCCCGCATTATCAGCGCGCATCAGCAACTGCTACGGATGGATTTTGAAAGCCGATTTACCATAGAAAGCGCTGTTGGGATGGCTGACAAAGTCACGCCATTGCTGGTTAATGATGGTGTGATGGTTTTGTCAGATTACGACAAAGGCACGCTGCATGATCCACAGCAATGGATTAACTTGGCGAAAGCCAATGCTATGACCGTGCTGGTCGATCCAAAAGGCAATGATTTCAGTAAATATCGTGGTGCGGATTTAATCACCCCCAATCTCACCGAATTTGAAACGGTGACGGGCGAAATTCAATCAGAAGCCGACCTGATTGAGAAAGCCAAAAAGCTGATTGCCGACTTTGATATTAAAGCGGTATTGATCACCCGTAGTGAACAGGGCATGTCGTTGATCACCAATGACAACAGCGAATTCCATCTACCGGCGATTGCCAAAGAAGTTGCCGATGTCACCGGAGCCGGGGACACCGTGATTGCCACCTTGGCAGCAGCACTGGCCGCCGGACAATCTTTGCAACAAGCCGTGACCTTAGCCAATGTCGCTGCCAGTATTGTGGTCAGCAAACTGGGCACATCCACTGTCAGCGAACCCGAACTGTTTGCCGAATATCAACGTCATCAGGGCACAAATCAAAGTGATCATTCCTTTGCTGGTGCGGTCACCGTTGAACAATTAAAAATTGCGGTTGATCAAGCCAAAAAACGTGGCGAGAAAATTGTCTTTACCAACGGCTGTTTCGATATTCTGCATGCCGGTCATGTCAGCTATCTGCATCAGGCGCGCGCCCAGGGCGATAGATTAATTGTTGCCATTAACTCCGATGAATCGGTCACCAAACTTAAAGGTAAAGGTCGTCCGATTAATACTGCGGATCGCCGTCAGATCGTGTTGGCGGGCCTGGCCGATGTGGATTGGGTTACCGTCTTCGAAGGCGATACTCCGGAAGATCTGCTCAGAAAAATCCAACCGGATATCCTGGTTAAAGGCGGCGACTACGATAAAAAAGGCGTGGTTGGCTGGGAAATCGTTGAAGGCTACGGCGGCGAAGTCAGAGTGATGGGCTTAACCGAAAACTGCTCTACCACGGCGATAGTGAATAAGATTCATCAGGATAGATAACCACAGTAGTAACAAAGCAATTTATCCGCAGATTACGCAGATGGACGCAGATTATTTATTAAGATAAATAGACCACAGAGACACAGAGGGCACAGAGGTTTCAAAGGAATCTATCCGTGGTTTATCAGACAATTTGGTAGGTTGGTTGAATGCAATGAAACCCAACAAATATCGAATATTCAAGCCAAAATGTTGGGTTTCACAAGCTCAACCCAAACTACCTTGCTTAAGCAATATTAAAATTCAAAATATCTGAAAGCTTAGATGTGACTTTTGGTGCATAGATTTGTGACCTTGAAAGCAGATCTGTAATTTGATTTTCTGTAATGACAAAATCAGAATAGCAAACAGCAGAGCCGATGTAACACCAGTCATTCAAATCAGACTGCTTGGGGGTCAAGCTACCATTTCTTGCCCACTGTTCTCTCAGATGCATATCCACTTTTCTTGTTGGCATCATATTTAAAAATCTACAGAAACTTTCTTCGCCTAGTAGCATAAACTTTTCAAGAGGAACACCCAAATACACTAGCTCTTCACTAATTGGTTCAAGGATATCCTTAAATGTGATTGAATAGATTCTCCGTTTTAACTCAGCTTCAGTCATTGTTGAAGCACAGCCTTTCCATTCTTCAAGATGGTCTTTAAATTTGTTATCTGAAGTAAGATCTACCTTAGTAAATAGGTATTCAATTTCACCAGATTTTAGAACACCACTAAGAAATGTAGCCTCGATAATGCTGAAGATGTCGTTTTCAAATTTATTTCTAATATATTCAGGAATATGTTCAGGTTTTGGCCAGACTAATTTTAGATTGAAATATCTACCAAGTGCATGTTCAAAGCCCTTTCCTAAATATTGAAACTCTTCCTTTTTGTTATTCAAATCTAATATTGATACTAAGGCAGAACGAACTTCATGTCTTACGATATTTCTTAGCGCGGCTACAGAAAAGCCTTGTGATAGTGTCCTCATGACAGAAGCTAATCTTTGCCTACGATTTGGATCCGAGTGCTTAAGTGTTTCGTAATAGTGTGAGATCGATAGAGGAAAAACGGCACACCCTGAGTTACTTAATATATTCATGTGCTCAAGAGCTTCCGATGTTCCGTCCTTTGCAGGCTTACCATTGACACATTTTGCTATTTCTATCCAATGCAACTGATCCAAATAAACTATCTTCAATGTACATAAACTCCTTGCCAGTTATCCGAACGTCTCAATAAATGACACACTTTAACGTGTCTATCGACTAAGGCGAGAATTAGATTACTCGTTAGGATGGGAAGTATGGGATCAGTATTTAAACTTGATTCTGCCAAGCTACACTCATTCAATTCGAGTCAACCGCAAACTCCCATCTGATGGTAATAGGATACGGTAGACTTGGCGTGCACCAGGCGTAAGGGTGGTTTCTTGTGATGCAGCTATATTTGGACAGAGGCCACCCCCAGTTTCTAATCGAAAAAAATGTTGCCCTGCGGGCACGTGAATTGTGATTTTTTCCCCATGACGAATGGCAAACACCTTTACGTTATCAACATACATATCATGACTGCATCCCGCACCAGAGAAGCCCTTGTCTCGGAGAAAAATAATTGTTGCATCACCAGCGGATTCTGCCGGTCCAAGATAGGATGGGTGATAAATTCTGTCTGGGTCGACTGGTGAAGCGCTTTGTTGCGTGACGGGCGTAGTAGAACATGCGCTCAACAACAACGTGCCCATTAGCATAGCTGTTTTTAACAATATGACAGCCTTAAAACAGCTTTTTAATGAGCTCTGTAGCCTGATAATAAATGGTAACTTGAACGACTTGTAATTATTCAACATTGCAACGATCCCTGATAAGTAATTGAAATAGAACTTCTATAGTTGGCTAACTATAACTGTAATAATTAATCGTGAATCATAACGATGAAAGGTCATGGATCTTCGCAAAAGTCGCCAAAAAATAATCCATCTATTGATAAATACTAAATCTGCGTCCATCAGCGTAATCTGCGGATAAATATTTATATCCCCAAAAACCTCCGTGCCCTCTGTGTCTCTGTGGTTAATTACTTATCAAAAGCCACAATAGCCTTAGCCACATTGTCTGCCAAATGTACTGGATTAATCGTGCCAACCACCACACTGGCCACCGCTGGATTAGCAAAGATCATTTCAAAGCTGGCAGTGACGCTGTCTTTTGTCGTATTGGCAGGCAAATGCCCACTGGCAAAGGCTTTTTTGATAAATACCGATTTGTTTTTATTAGCCGCCGCATCTAACACGGCCTGTTCATCTTGATAGGCGAGGTTATGGGTGACCATGGCGATATCAGCTTGATCCAATGTCAGCAGACCGCCTTCAACGGTTTTGGTGGACATACCGGCGGCCAAAATCAAGCCTTGTTGCTTGAGTTTATTTAAGGTTTCCAATGCTTTGTAATGTTCAATGACCGGCACATCGTTTCCATCAGAGTGGATCAATACAATCTCAATTTGATCACGATTGAGGCGTTTTAAACTGTTTTCAACGCTGCGTTTGAGGCCATCGGCTGAAAAATCAAAAGACGATTCACCGGTGTTGCTATTAAACAATTCACCGGCTTTAGAGCAGATAATCCAGTCGTGCGGTAGTTGTGGTAATAACTCGCCAAGACGTTGTTCACTGCTGCCGTAGGCTGGGGCGGTATCAATCAGATTGATGCCCAGATCCCAGGCTTGTTGCAGCAAGGCGAGGGCGGCTTGATCATCAGGAATGGTAAACGCTTCGGGGTATTTAACGCCTTTATCGCGTCCCAGTTTGACGGTGCCGAGTCCCAGTACCGAAACAACCAGCCCTGTACCTGGAATGGTTTTTTTAGGCAGCTTGTTCATTTTATGAATGCCCGATCCCAGAGTGGTTCGGCCAGTTGTGCTAACGGCAAAATATGCTGCTCTGGATGGGATGTTTTTTGCACATTTTGTTTTGCCAGCGCTTCGATAACTTTATCGGCTAGATCGGGGGAGAGCGCCAATTTGGTCGGCCAGGCAATATGCAGATTGTTATGGCTGCTGACATAGGCGCTATCGGGACGTGCAAAACCGCTTTGTTTGGGTTCGGCGCGATTGACGTTATGCGTCGTCCATTCCAGTTCCGGCAGGGTAAACCACGGCAGGATTTGTTTAAGTAAAGCGCGTGCTTCCTCAATCAAACTATCAGGATCTTTGCCGACACCTTCTTCCGCAATATTACCGCCGAGGTACCAGACGATATTGCCGGTTTTATCCGGATGGCTGCTGATGGTGGCGATCGGTTTGCTGCCACTGCCAAGACCATGAGCATAAATTTGCGGTAAAGGATCATCCGGATCTTTGGCTTTGCAGAGCAGCATTTGCAACGGCCGTTTCTGCATTTTGGGTCGGGTCAGTTGCAGGCTTTTTAACAGTTCACCCGTGCCTTCACCGGAAGTCAGTACAAACTGCTGGGCCTGAATTTCCAGTTCTTCACCAAAGTGCATGGCAGTGATATTGCCATCCTGCTTGATCCACTCCGGTTCTATGTCTGGTGTCTTTAAAATCGTTGCGGCATAAGGCTTGATTAAGGCTTTAAGCAAACTGCCGACATCCAGTACCGGTTCATCCAACTGGTATAACGCACCTTTAAAACCTGCATCGGCAAACAAGCCGCTACGTTCGGATTTGGGGATATTCTGCATACGGCTTTGCAACGCCTTGCTGGCAAAAAAAGACACCATTTTGGAAGACAGGCTTTGCGTGGACCAGAGCAATTGATGTTCGGTAAACACGTTAACGTCGGATAAATCAATTTCGCCATTGCCTTGCAGACAGGATTTCCAGCGGGCGGGCATACCGCTGATGGTTTGTGCGGCGTTGGATAAAAAGCCGTTTAACGCATATTTGCTACCGCCATGGATAATGCCTTGAGCACTCAGCGTTTGGGCATGACCGATTTTCTGGTTTTCCAGTAACAGACAGTGATAACCCAACTGGCTCAGCCGGTTATGTAGCCATAATCCGGCAATGCCGGCGCCAACTATAACGACGTCTGCTGTGATGATTTTTTGACTCATGCTTTGCTGAGTTTCTCGTCCAGTGCTTCACATAACCAATGGCCAATCAGGATATGGCCTTCCTGCACCCGGGCTGTTTCTGTGTCGGCGACACAGACACAATGATCAGCTATGGCTTTCAGTTGTCCGCCACTTTGGCCAGTAAAGGCAATGGTTGCACAACCGGCTTTTTTGGCAGTATTAATGCCGTTAATCACATTGGCACTGTTACCGGAAGTCGATAAACCAATCGCCACATCGCCGGGTCGGGCCAGCGCCTGAATTTGCCGATCAAATACGGTTTCAAAACTGTAGTCATTGCTGTGTGCTGTCAGAATCGATGTGTCGGTGGTCAGCGCAATCGCGGCCAGCGGTCTGCGATCTTCTTTATAACGAATCACAAACTCCGCGGCCAGATGCTGGGCATCAGAAGCGCTGCCCCCATTACCGAAGAACAATACTTTATTGTCATTCAGCACGCAGTCGCTGATAAGATCCAGTAAATCATTTAATTGAGGCTCCATTTCAAACAAGCTTTCAATCATCTTTTGGTGGCGTTGCAAGGTGGATTTAAATGACACGGCTTACCTCATTTCGGCTCTGGTGGTAGTATTTATGGTTTCCTGCAAACAGTGTAACAAAACGCTGTGCGCGTTCGCACAACTCACTGCTTGGCATAGCCTTTAGATGGCCTTAATGAAAAAGAATTCCTGTTATTTGCGACAAGATTTGGCACAGGCATGGGCCGATAAACCGGTGTTTGATGTTGTAGCCAATATCGAAGGTGATATCTTTCGTGATAAGGAAGGTCGCCGGACCTTGCGCTTTGAGCTGAATGGCCGCTCGTATTTTCTAAAATATCATCAAGGTGTCGGCTGGGCAGAAATCATCAAAAATTTGTTGCAGCTGCGTTTGCCGATCATCAGTGCGCGTAATGAATGGCAGGCGATTCATTTTCTGGAAAAGTACGGCATCGAAACCATGACGCTGGCGGGTTATGGCGAAAAGGGAATTAATCCGGCGACATTACGTTCGTTTGTGATCTCCGATGATTTAATCAATACCATGAGCCTGGAATACGTTGGTGAGCAGTGGCAACAGCGTCCACCAAGCTTTGCCACCAAGCAGGCTTTGATTCGCAAGCTGGCCAATATGGCGGGCACCATGCATAAAAACGGCATGAATCATCGTGATTTTTATCTGTGTCACTTTCTGCTGGATGAACGATTTGCCGAGCACAATACCTTTGATGACAATACGCCGGTTTATCTGATTGATTTGCACCGTGCGACTATTAGACACAAAACACCGAAACGCTGGCAGATAAAAGATTTGGGAAGCCTGTATTTTTCGGCTTCCAGAGTACCTTTGACTAAACGGGACAAATTACGTTTTATGCAGATTTATTCAGGATTGCCGCTGCGGACATTGCTGAAAGAGCAGGGCGATTTATGGCGTGAAGTTGAACGTCGCGCGCAGAAGTTGCTGGCGGAATAATGGTCATGTTGACTGCTCAAAGTTTATTAAAAGAATTACCTGCCGCTTTTCCAATTGAGTTAGAACTGGGCGGCACAAAATATCAAATTCTGTCGGTATTACGTTTTCTGGCCGGGCGGCGAATTGTTTTACATGCCAGCAACGATAGTGGCGAATTTGTGCTCAAGTTGTTTGCTGCCCAAGGTAAAGGTCAGCAGGAATATCAACACGAACTGACAGCGCATCAACATTGCAGCCAAGCCGATATCGCCGTCGCGCTGATTTTGCAGCATGCCGATGATCAGCAGGGCGTTAGTTTTATCGTCTATGCCTTTTTGCCCAAAGCGGTGACATTGAATGCTTTGTCAGAAGAAGCGTTTCCGCTAACGGCCTTATTTGATTTGTTTGGCCGTTGCCATCAAAACCAGTGCTATCAGCAGGATCCGCATCTGGATAATTTTGTGTTTTCCAATAACACTTTGTATCTATTGGATTTAGCTTCAGTGGTTTGTCCGAAAAAACCGCTAAAAATGGCGACCTGCCTGAATAATCTGGCACGGTTGATGGCACAGTTTCCTCTGGAACAGCAGGAGTGGTTGTTGAATGGCTTGCCCGCTTATTTCGCTGCGCGAAATATGGTGCTGGATCCTATTGTTGAGCAACAATTACTCGGTAAGATCAAAAAAGCTCGCGACTATCGACAAGCACATTATCTGAAAAAGCAGTTTAGATCCTGCACCATGACCCGTTATCAAAAATCACTGATGCTCGAGGCGGCATGGCGTGGCAATTTATCTTCCGCTTTAGCAGAGCAGCCGCTAACGGTATTAAATCAAGCCATGCAGGATGGGATTTCTCTGAAAAAAGGCAACTCTGCTACCGTTGTCAAAAGAGAGCTGGCGGGACAGCAAGTGGTGATTAAACGCTATAACATGAAAACGCCTTGGCATTTTTTACGACGTTGTCTGCGGAAAAGTCGCGCCAATGTGTCCTGGTACAATGCCAATCTGCTGGAATTTCTGGGTATTGCTACACCACAACCTCTGGGCTTTGTTGAACAGCGGTTTTTCGGGCTGCGGCATAAAGCCTATTTTATCTGTGAGCATATTGCCGGACGTTCGTTAGCGGACCTTTCTGACTCGGAAATTCAGCAACCGCAGATGCTGCAGCAAATCAGCGATTTATTTGAGCAATTACGTCTGCATCATATTTATCATGGTGATTTAAAAGCCAGCAATTGGCTGGTTGATAATCAGAAAAAAATCTGGCTGATTGATTTGGACGCGATGCAGCAAATCACAAAAACCGGTTTCAAGCGTTTGCATAAACAGGATCAGCAGCGATTTTTACGCAATTGGCCGGTAGGCGAAACTCGTCACCTGTTAACCAAAGCGATCAAAGCATAAGGCAACAACACAGTGTTAAACGGAACGCATTTATGAAGCTGGCAGTATGCCTGTATAAATATTTTGCCTATGGCGGCCTGGCGCGTGATTTCCGGCGAATTCTGGAAATTCGCCGTGATGCCGGAGATGAAATCGATGTGTATTACATTGAATGGCAAGGCGATCCCATTCCCGGTTTTAACCAAATTCCGATTAAGGTTTCAGGGCTAACCAATCATGCCAAAGTAAGGGATTTTTATAATAAATCGCGGCCATTAATCGCCGCAGGAAATTACGATCTGGTGATTGGCTTTAACAAAATGCCGGGACTGGATTTGTATTACGCTGCTGACCCTTGTTATCTGGCGCGGGTCAGACAAGAATCAAGCTATATCATCAAACAGTTTTTTGGCCGGGTAAGATTCTACGAAGCTTGGGAGAGAGCTGTATTTGGCCCGCAAAGCCACACCGTATCGATGATGATCTCATCGGTACAGCGCAAACTGTTTGAACAGTATTATCAGACACCACCTGAAAGGCTGGTTGATCTGCCACCCGGTATCGATCCGGATCGCGTACGGCCCGATGACTGGCAGATGCAACGTCAGCAATTTCGCCAACAGTTATCGTTAAATGATGATGACTTTTTACTGTTGATGATAGGCTCCGGTTTTAAACGCAAAGGCGCTGATTTTGCCATTGAAGCCATGGCCGCTTTACCACAGGCTTTACGTGAAAAAACACATTTATATGTGGTAGGTGAGGATAATGCCAAACCTTTTGAACAACTTGCGCACAAGCTTGATGTCGCTGAGCGAACTCATTTTATGGGTGGACGCGATGATGTATCGAAATGGCTGCTGTCGGCCGATGTGTTTTTACACCCGGCGCGTTCAGAAAATACCGGTACCGTGATTCTTGAAGCTATGGTGGCCGGGCTGCCCAGTATGGTCAGTAGTGCCTGTGGTTATGCCAATTTTGTTAGAGATTCAAACGGCGGTGAATGTATTGACCAGCCGGAAGATACGTCAGCGTTTACCCAACAGCTGATCAAAATGCTCGATAAACCACGCCTGCAACAGCTGTCACAAAATGCCTTGGATTATGCCGCCACACATGATTTGTATAGCATGCCGCAGCATGCTGCTGCACTCGTGGAAATGTTAGCTAAAAAAATAAGCAAATAAAATCACTAGATAATTAAACAAAAATGTTAAATACATGAAATCAGTTAAAAGAATAGCCATCGTTCCTTTCCCTGCTCTTGGTGATGTCACAATTTGTTTACGGTTAGCCCAACACCTGACTAATAGTGGTTACGAAGTTACGCTGTTTGCAAATTTAATTACTTCAGCAACATTAAACTTCCCTTGGCTTACGCTTGGGAATTTGCCTAATGATCCTGAGAATTTAATATCAACGTATGATCTGATCCTTCTGGATGTCTTGTCGCCGTGGGTAAAAAAGCATTTAGTGGATTTAGAAGCTTCGAAAAATATATTACTTTTCACATCAAAGAATTATTCTAAAAGCCTTCCAACTAAAACTTTTTCAAATAAAGATTTAATTTCTCAATCATCAGGTACTTTTACTAATCGTCCACTTTGTTTAGATAAAAACAGCACCAAAAGTATGGTTGACTGGGTTGATGAGTATGGGCTGGAGGTATTAGGGGTTAAAGCCGATTCATCGTTACCTGCAGTTACTTTCCATCAGCCAAAGCAAGTTAAAAATTTAGTGGTGGTCTTTCCAACTACGCCAAATCCTAAAAAGAACTTTTCTATCAAAGGCTTTAATAAACTTGCAAACCAGCTAGTGAGCATGGGGTTTCAAGTAGAAGTTATTGTTATGCCCCATGAAAAAGAATTGTTAGAAGATAAGTTTGGGACAATAAACGTTAAAACATTTCAGGAAATCGCACATTTAATAGAATATCTGCGATCAGCTAAAGTGGTGATTAGCAATGATTCAGGTGGAGGACACCTTGCAGCAATGCTAGGTATCCCCACAATAACCATTACCCGTAAAAATAAAAACTTCGTATGGCGTCCAGGTTATAACCTGGGAAATGTCGTTTCACCAATTATTACTCTGAAATTTGGTGGCGAACACATCTGGCGACCATTTATTTCAATTAAAAAAATTGAAAGCATCACCAAAAAAATTATGCGTAATAGTTAAACTTTGGTGATCAGAATATCTTCCATCACCAGATATTGCAGATCGGAACCGAAGAACATATTCAACGCATCCGTTGGGCTGCAAACCATCGGTTCGCCACGACGATTCAATGAGGTATTCAGCACCACCGCATTGCCGGTCAGTTTTTCCATTTCTTCAATCAGTTCGTAATAACGTGCATTGGTCGATCGGGTGACAATCTGAGCACGGGCAGTACCATCTTCATGAACGACTTCCGGAATCCGTGATTTCCAGCTTTCCGCCACATCAAAGGTAAACGTCATATATGGGCTTGGATGCTCGGTCTGCAGAATTTCCGGCGCTACTCTATCCAGCATACTTGGGCAGAACGGGCGCCAGCGTTCACGATATTTAATCTGTGCGTTAATACGATCAGCAACACCAGAATGGTTTGGTGAACCCAAAATGCTTCGATTACCCAATGCACGCGGTCCAAACTCCATACGACCCTGAAACCAGGCAACTGGATTACCATCGGCTAGAATTTTTGCCGTGTCCCCACAAACATCATTTAGATATTGCCAGCTGACAGGTTGAGTATAACGTTCACAAGCATCAATACATTGTTGAGTGGTATAGGATGGACCAAGATAAACATGCTCCATTTTCTCGACTGGTACACCAGCCAGTTGTGAAGCATAACTGGCCGCACCAATCGCCGTACCCGCATCACTGGAAGCAGGTTGTACAAACAGTTCTTTGACGCCGGGCATGGCAATAATGCGCTGGTTAAGTTTGACGTTTAAAGCCACACCACCGGCATAAGCCACTTTACCTGTTTCACGAATAATATCGCCCAGGTAATAATCAATCAGATGCAAAGCACATTTTTCCAGCAATGCCTGGATGCTGGCGGCATAATCGATGTAAGGCTCGTCTTTTTCATCACCTTCACGCATTGGGCCTAACCATTCAATGAGTTCAGGGCTGAAAAAATAACCTTTGCCACCTTTTTTATAACGGCGGAAACCCACGGTATTCACTAATTTGGTATTGACCTTGAATTCGCCGTTTTCACAATAAATCAAACGTGAAAAATCAAAACGGTTCGGATCGCCATAAGGCGCCATGCCCATAACCTTGAATTCGCCATCAAGCATTTCAAAACCGAGATATTCAGTCATCGCACCATAAACGCCGCCGAGTGAATCCGGGTCATAAAACTCTTTGATTTTGTGAATTTTGCCGTTTTCGCCATAACCAAAAAACGTTGTGGCGTATTCACCTTTACCATCAATGCCGATAATCGCGGTTTTTTCTTGAAAACCACTCAGATGATAAGCGCTGCTGGCATGGGCCAGATGGTGTTCAACCGGGACAAATTTGACGCGTTTGGAATCAATCCCTAAATCATCAAGCAGTTTCATCACGTTTTTGTGATTACGCCAGTAACGACGATTACCAGAGAATAAAGCAGTTAATGCTCTGTCAGGCGCGTACCAGTGACGTTTGGCGTAATGCCAGCGAGCAGGTGATTGCAGGCCAATCTGCGCATAAGGAAACGCGACAATATCGATTTCATCGGGACGGATACCTGCTTGCTCAAGGCAGTATCTGGTGGCTTCATAAGCCATCTTTCCCTTGGCATGTTTGTCACGGAGGAAGCGCTCTTCTTCTGCAGCCGCCACGAGTTTTCCATCAATATATAAAGCAGCTGAGGCGTCGTGATTTACCGCGCCGGAAAGGCCTAAAACAATCATAAATTATCTTCGAGTTGCGTAAAAATATTGTTCAGTATATCAAGCGTAGAGGGCGTGAACCATTTAACCTTTCAGTTTGCCAGGATTAATCGGAGTAAAGCCTTGCGGGGAGATCTGAAAACCATTTTTACGAGCTTGCTCGATATCGATTTGCACCAATTTATCCAGTGAAGTCCATGCTGCTGGTGCATCACGCAGATTTTTGGGTAACCAGCGATTCGATTTCCAGTTCATGAAGTGGAGATACATAAATTCCCTGTTATCTCTATCATTGGTTAGATGACCATCTTTCCAGAACCATTGCTGTGGATGCTCTGAGCTTCCATCAATCCACTTAATTGGTGAGAGAACGGTACTAAACTGTTCTTTATATAAAACCCGCCTTTGATAGCGTGAGCTGTATGACCATAATTTTCGGAGCCACAAAGGATGATTTTTATGGCGGACAAACAGCTTGGAAAATTTTGATTCATCTAATCCGATATGTTCGTCCATTTCCATTAACTTTTGCCAATCTGGGATTTTTCGAAAAGCTTGTCGGTTTTGCTCGGTATTCCTAAATAGACTGAAGTGTCCAGAAAGACGACGGTTATGGGTTCCTATTACATCATATCTATCAAGCATTTCATCGGTAATAAATTGACGAATCTGTCCGTATATTATGTCTATATCACCGTAGGCATAAAAATCATAACTATCAATCTCATCTTGATGTACGAATCCATATGCAGGTCGAACATCACATAGTTTGAAAGGGGCTGGTGACGAAAAATTTATTCCTAACCGTTCGCTTATAAGTTTTTTGTAGTCAAGGAAACTTATATTAACAAACCGTACATTACGTGGACTTTTTTCTGGAATTTGGCAATCAGTATAAAACAACCAATCAATGTCGGGATTATGCATGCAGCTTAACAAATATAACTCGAACCATTCTGGCCATTGACCAAAATATGGAATGATTTTGATGATCTTTTGGTGTTGCATTGTTCAATTAAGTCCAAACTAAAAAATTAATACTTTGCACTTCCAGTATTCGACATTATGTGAAACATACTGTTGTTCTATGAACATAAAGTTCTATGTCTAGCTTATGAAAGTCCAACGGGGGATTATGCTGTATAATTTGGGGATTTCCAACAAAGCAAATTAGATGGCAAAACGAGATATTTCTGTCCTTCAACTGCATCAAGGTTACAACATAAAGCCGATTGATGTAGCTGACCTCGCGGAACAGGTAATCAAAGCACTTCCACCTGAAAAATTCGCTACCACAACTTTATTTGTTACAGGTAAACCCCAACCCGGCGAAAAAGAGAGCTGTGCGGAAAGAACCATCTATCTCGATTTGCCAAAAAAAAATCTTAGGGGTTTGAGGCTGCGAGCTCTCTACGAATTATTTAAGATCTTTAGAAGAGAACACTTTGATGTTGTAATTTGCAACCGATTCAAACCTACCTCTTTAATGGTCTGGTTACATTTGCTTATTGGCCGACCTAAATGTGTTTCGGTTGTGCACATCCTTAGTGATTATCGGCCATTTATGCGAAGATTGATGGTCAGGTTAATTGCACATAAATGGCATTTTGTTGCAGTTTCAGAATCAGTTCGACAAGGACTTTTTGCGCTTAATTGCGGTTTTAATGAACGCAATGTCACAGTTGTAGAAAATGCGATCGATTCCCAACAGATGCTATCGCTGCTCTATCCAGCAGACGTTTCCAGAAAAACACTCGACTTGCCAACGGCAAAGACCATTGTGGGCACGATAGGAAGGCTTGATAAGCGTAAAGGCCATATCGACCTGATAAGAGGTTTTGCCAAGATCCATCAGCAGTTCCCCGATGTCTTAATAGCAATTATTGGTGAAGGTAAAGAACGTAAAACACTAGAAGCTGAAATTGCGAGTCTAGGATTATCAGGGAAAGTATTTCTTTTAGGTAACGTAGATGGAGCCGCTCGTTATGTAAAGGCTTTTGATATTTGGATTATGCCTTCTCATAGTGAAGGTCTGCCGCTGGCATTAATGGAAGCGATGACGGCAAAACTTCCCATACTGACGACATCAATTCCCTCTATGGATTACATTGTTCGTCCGGCTGGCGGCAAGTGTTTTGAGGTTCAAAACCCTGATGATTTAGCAAAAGTGCTGAGTGATTGTTTGAAGTTAACTCCAGAACAAAGAGCAGAATTAGGAGATCAGTCCTTTAAATACTTACAGACCCACTTCTCTTTACAACGTTATCGAAATGAGTACCAATCTCTAATCGAGAGACTTTTGAATGACCGTTAGAACCTATTTCAGTTGGATGCTGGCATTATTTGTGACATCTTTTTTAGTGTTACCTACCAGTAAAATGGTGAACAATTTTTATTACATCTTCATTGCCATTCCTGGGCTTTATCTTTTACTGAGAAACTATAAATTACTTAAGCCAATAAATTCAACGGAATGGATTTTTTTGATTTTATGCTCGGTCATTACCTTTTATTCCGCTTTTTATCATACTAGGGCAATCATTCATGCCCTATATGTTCTGGTATTTGTTTATTCAATATCTCGCTTTGTAGACCCAAACTTTTTCAGCAGTAAAACCTTTGCCAGAATGTTGTTCTGGGGGGGGCTGCTTTACACTGCTGCCTGCGCTATTTCCTTTTATTTAATTGGCAACGAACCATTCGGGACTCGTCTGAATCCCGGTATATCAAGACTCTACAGTCCTATTCAGATCAGTATGTTTATTAGTTGTAGCTTGTTTATAGTTGGTCCGCACTGGATTAAAAATAGAAACCTTTGGGAAGGGCTCATTGGTTTTGTTTTGGCATTTTTGGCCATTACTTTAATCCTCCAGAGTCGCACTGGTCTTGTCGGGATGGGAGTATGGAATGCTTTTATGTTGATCTGTATGGTAAGAGGTTTCGGTTATAAAGGACTGATATTTCTGGTTGCAGGTTTACTGACATTATTGGTTATATCGATTCCAATGTTTGATTTGGCTGGCCAATCTACCGAACTGATTGAGCGTGGTGATTCGCATCGTTTGGCTATCTGGAATGGCTACCTGTTAGCGTGGCGAGACTGTGGAATATTGCTGGGGTGTGGTTTTCCAGAAACACCCTCCCCACACTTGGTATGGCAGCCTGATGGAAGTGAGGTATTTATCACTCACAATATACTTGTGAATTTACTTTATCACTTTGGTATTGTGCCATTAATGATGTTTTCTATCATGATTCTTAGTGTTTTAAATATAGCATGGCAGCAAAAAAACTGGTGGGGTGGATTTCTTTTTGCCGGGGTTTTCACCTTGATGCTGGATAGTAACAGTATTATCAATAATCCTGATGAAGTTTGGTTAATGCTGTGGTTACCTTTTGCTTTAATTCTGGCTGAAGAATGGCAAAGCAAAAGAGAAACTATTAAAAAGACTATAAACTGGTCAGGCACCCCAATTGTCGATGCAAACTAATTTATTTCAATAGTTCTGAGTGATCAGATTTAAGTATCTGACTGAAAAATGTATGTTTTGCTGATTCATCAGAAAAATAGTTTTCAAGTCGTTGCTGAGTTAAACTTTTGGGCTTATTCTCACCATTTGCCAGCTCAGCAATCTTATCGGCAAGCTCATCTGCATCTCCAAGTTTAAATAATAAACCTGTATCACCTACAACCTCTGGTGCACCACCACAATCTGAACTGATAATCGGCAGGTTTGCTGCCATAGCTTCTAATAGAACCATACCAAACGGTTCGTGATCTGATGCTAAAACGAAACAGTCGAAAGCATTGAAATACTGTCTTGCTAAAGGAATTTTGCCGAGTAACAACACATTATTTTCAATGCCCAATGAATGGATTAATTTTTTGAGCTCGTTTTCAAGTCGGCCTGTACCAATCATGACCAATAGCGACTGTTCTGGTAATCTTTCAAGCGCTAAGGCAAATCCCCGAATCAAAGTTTTGGGATCCTTATCAGGGTGCAGCCTGCCAACACTTCCTACTACCCATGCGGTGTCCGATAATTTCAATGCCTCCCTGGCCAGACTACGGGGTAGGAGTTCATTTCGAACTTTTTCAACATCAAGGTGATTATAGAAAGTGACAATTTGCTCTGCTGGCCAGTGAGATAAATTAAGCCGAATTTCATCTCGAACTGCATTCGATACAGCCAGAATTGTAACTCGATGTTGGAAACGATTGATCATCCAGCGCCTGCTGGCACGGTCAAAGTCCCCAAAGCTATGCCGGATACTATAAATCGGTAATTTTGTAGCTAATAAACCTACGTAAGCAGATTTAGCCCGGTGCGCGATACAAAACTCAAAAGGATATTGTTTTGCAATTTGGTGAATTTCACGAATAACTTGAAGTTTTAAGCCCCGTAGTTTTTTGCTGGAGTGTCCCAGAAAAATGACTTCATCCGAATCTGCTGCTTTTGCAACAGCATCGTCTGGTTCACCTGTCATAAATACAGTTACTATCCGATATTTTGTCCCTTTAAATATCGCGGAAAATTGACGGGCACAATCAAGAAATGGATCATAATAACAGTGACAAATTTGAAGAATGTAGGTCGTATCGTCATTATCAATAGAGATGTTTTCTTCAATATCCGTCATTACTTATTCACCATTTAGTAACCTTGCCACATTTTAATCCCTTACTCTTTTTATTTTAAGGTGATGATAAAAATCAATTTGTTAAAATCATTTTGGTTATGGTGGCAGAAGAAATATCCTGCATACATTTGTGATGACCTAACGGACAAGTCCGCTGAAAACAGGGGCTACACTCAATAGGAATCTGCACCAGTTGGGCATTATCAGAGAGCGGTGGGGTAAAGGCTGGCGATGTCGGGCCGTAAATCGCGATTAAAGGTTTATTGAGTGCAGCAGCAATATGCATTAAGCCGGAATCATTACTGACAACCTGATCGGCTGTGGCAATTAAATCTATGGCTTCGCCCAGTTTGGTTTTGCCACATAGATTCACAACATTCTGTTTATCGGTTATACCTGCAACGATCTGTTCACCTACCGCTGTATCGGCTTTAGAGCCCATAATCAAAACTTGCCAGCCTTGCTGCGTAAGCTGCTCACCCAGCTCTGCGTAATGAGTCGCTGGCCATTGTTTTGCTGGGCCAAATTCAGCGCCCGGACATAAAACCAGACGTTTCTGATTTGGCGATTTAACTGGAGCCAGTTCATTGGATACAGCTTCGGCAATCATTTTTGGGGGAAAATATTCCGGTGCAATATGTGCCTGACTGGCCGGGTGTGCCAGCGATACAAAACGTTGCACCATTAACGGTAAAGCTTGTTTATTGAGTTTGCGAGGATCATTAAGCAATCCATAACGCATTTCGCCAAGCCAGCCGGTGCGAGTTGGTATTTGGGCAAACCAGGGAATAAGCGCCGATTTCCAGGAGTTCGGCAGCACAATAGACTGATCATATTTTTTATGCCGCAAGCCCAGACCTATTTGCCGCCGTTGTTTCCAGCCAAACACACCATGGGTTACCGGCATGCTAATCGCTTCGCGGATTTCAGGCATACGCGCCAGTAAGGGACGGGTCCATTCCGGCGCCAGCACATCAATATTGCCATCGGGATAACGCTGCTTAAGCGCAGCGAATAAAGACTGCGCCATCACCATATCACCGACCCAGGAGGGCCCGATGACCAATATATCGTGTTTAGCTGGCATTAATGCAGCGTGCTATGCGCCAGATAAATAAACACCACCCCTGCAGCAATCAAGGAGATTTGCTGGAATGTTTCGGAAGGCTTTACTTTGCTGTGCAGGCCCGGAATTAAATCGGCCACAGCGATATAAATAAAGCTGGAAGCCGCAACAACCAGGATATACGGCAGAATGTGCTGCATATCAGCCAACAGGAAGTAAGCGGCTACAGCACCGACTACCGTTGCCAGACTGGAAAGCATATTGAAATAAAGTGCTTTGCGCCGTGAGTAACCACTGTGCAACAAGATGACAAAGTCACCCAGTTCCTGGGGGATCTCATGTGCAGCAATCGCCAATGCGGTGACAATCCCCAGATGTACATCCGTTAAAAATGCGGCGGCAATCAACACACCATCAACAAAGTTGTGAATGGCATCGCCAATCAAAATTAAAGCGCCAGCGGCTTTTTTGGTATCTTCCTGATGATGGTGGTGATGGTGATCCTCACCTAGTTCTGGAATATTTTCATGACCATGATGGCTGTGGCAGTGACGCCATAACACCATTTTTTCCAACAGGAAAAAACTCAATAAACCAATCAGTAATGTCAGCCCGATATTATGTGGATCAACCACAAATTCGTGCTCAATCGCATGCGGTAGCAAACCCAGGAAGGAGGCACCAAGCAAGGCTCCAATGGCAAAACTGACCAGATGTGGCACTGCGTGTTGGCGAGTATTGGTGGGTAATAGCAGAAAACTTGACGCAATTATTACGCTTAGCAGCCCCCCCAGAATACTGAAAATGATAATCCAGATTAATAAGTCCATATGCACCTGACCGACAAAAATAATGCGCAAATCATACCTTATTCAGCTGCTATCCATATCAGTGATGCCATTCGCCCGGTAACACCATCGCGGCGAAACGAGAAAAAACGCTGTTTTTCAGTGAAGGTACAATTTTCCCCTCCATAGATTGCAGTTACGCCTTGCGCAATCAGGCGTTGTCTGGCGAGTAGATAAATATCTGCCAAATAACGATCGGTATGTGTTGAGATAAAAGCCGATTCAGCTGCAGCATCCATTACCACAAATCCAGCTTTAACTTCCGGCCCAACTTCAAAAGCCTGTGGGCCAATCGCAGGGCCCAGCCAGACAATGATCTCTGATGATGGCGCTTTGAACTGGGCCAATGTGTTTTCAATAATGCCGTTTTTTAAACCACGCCAGCCAGCGTGAACAGCAGCCACCTGGGTACCTGATTTATCCGTTATTAATAATGGTAAACAATCTGCTGTCATTACCGTGCAGACAGTGTCTGGTGAATCACTGATAATGGCATCGGCTTCAATATCGGCTTGCCAAAGGTTTGCATCGATAACGTCGGTGCTATGGGTTTGCTTAAGCCATAACGGCTCGGCTGGTAATAAAGCCTTTTCAAATAGTCTCTGTCGGTTAGCCGTTACCACCTCCGGATTATCGCCAACATGATCGCCCAAATTTAACGAAAAATAGGGACCCGTGCTCTGTCCACCGTTTCGAGTGGTGGTAATTGCTCTAATATGTTTTGGAGCAGGCCAGTTTACTTCGAGAAATAATTCAGCCATCACTACGCGGTACATGCAGGTAATCACGCCAGGCGGCAAACAGGTTTTCATCGCTGGCTGCACAGGTTGAACGGGGAGTTAAACTGCGGCTGAACACCGGCTCATTATCCAAGGTACAGGCAAATGCACCAGCTTCCTGAATAACCAGCTGCGCTGCAGCATAATCCCAAATTTGCTGCCGTCCATGCAAATACAATTGGGCACGTCCCGCAGCCAGCCAACATAGCTCCAAGGCAATTGAGCCAAGACTGCGTTGTGACCCATAAGGCTTTTCTTCAACCAGTCGTTGAGAAAGGGATATGGGTAAACGTTTGAAATCTATGATGGCCAATGTCTGATTAAGTGCAAGCCCGGAAATTTCAGCTTTTAATCGCTGACCATTAAGCCATGCTCCTGCACCTTTTTTTGCCGCAAAACACTCATTCATTACTGGGTCATAAACCAACCCAAGCGTTACTTCGCCCTTTTCAATAAGGGCAAGGGAAATGGAAAAGAAAGGCATGCCGGCGGCAAAATTACTGGTGCCGTCTATTGGATCGAGACACCAAAGTGCGTCATTACTGTCGAGTAATTCAGCTTGTTGAAGGGCGGTCATTTCCTCGCCCAGCAATTTGATATCCGGGAAATCCCGCTGCAAAACCTCAGTGATGGTCTGCTGCATCAATTTATCTGCAACGGTAACCACGCTGCCATCATGTTTATACTGACGGCTGACAGTATTGAATAATGGCATCAAATGCTGCTGAACTGTGTCAGTCAGGCAGTTTTGAAGTTTGGCGAGGTCGGTATCCATGGCAAAAAGTATATCAGCCATTTAAGGTTTATTATTCAAACTCTGTGATGCAGTCTGTAAACTGCTGATTCATTTTGTCAGTTGAAGCTTGTTTATGCGTGTTTCCCGTTTTTATTGCGCGTCTCTAGTGCCTGCCAATTCACCAATGCAGTTGCCAGATGAGGTTTTCCGCCATGCCGTGCAGGTACTTCGCATGAAGCCTGGTGCTTTATTGAATTTATTTGATGGGCAGGGCCTGGAATATCAGGCGCAGCTGGAGCAGGTTGATAAGCGTCAGGCAACCGTCAGCCTTAAACAGCAAATACACACAGATAACGAGTCTCAATTAGATATCCTGTTGATGCAGGGTATTTCAAGAGGTGAACGGATGGATTACGCCATACAGAAAGCGGTTGAGCTTGGCGTGAAACGTATTATGCCGGTGGTGACCGAGCGCTGTAATGTGCAACTTTCCGGGGATCGTGCCGAGAAAAGAATAAATCATTGGCAAGGTGTCATTATCAGTGCCTGTGAGCAAAGCGGCAGAAGTTATTTGCCTGAGTTATTGCCCATCACGTCAATAGATGCCGCTTTGGAAAATGTGAACGATGCCTGCAAGCTGGTGTTGGATCCAGAGGCGATAAAAAGTTTTTCCAGTATAAAAAAAGCCCAGCAGATCGCTTTACTGATTGGTCCCGAAGGTGGCCTGAGTGAAATAGAGGTACAACGGGCAAATGATGCGGGGTTCACCGGTATTACATTAGGGCCGAGAATTCTGAGAACCGAAACCGCTTCTGCAGCAGCATTAGCGATGGTGCAGGCTGGCTGGGGAGATATCGCGTGAATGATAGTACCATTGTGTTGTTGATTCTGGCGGTCATAGGCTGGATATGGTGGGACAGCCGCGGCGTTGCGGAACATGCCAGCAAGGTTGCCAGTCAATATTGTCAGTCGATGGGAGTGAGTTTTCTCAACGATACCGTGGCCTGGCAAAAAATCCGTCTCAAACGAGGTTCGACCGGCAGAATGCAATTAGAACGTACTTATTTTTTTGAGTTTGCCAGTGATATGCAACAACGTTATCGTGGTGAAATCGTTATGTTGGGCAAACGCGTCAAAACGATCCAACTGGATCCGCACCGTTACAGTTAAGTCATCAGAGGTAGAAGGTATGACCACCAAACTTGCATTAGTCGTTGATGATTCTCGTGTTGCCCGCATGATGCTTTGCAAACTGTTGCAATCTTCTGGATTTTCAGTGGTTGAGCAGGGTAGCGCTGATGAAGCCTTGTTCTGGCTGGAAACCAGTGATCAAACGCCATTAATCATTTTTATGGATTTGATGATGCCGGGCATGGATGGTCTGACAGCAACCCGTCAGATAAAAAACGATGCCCGCTGGCAATCCATTCCGGTGGTTCTTTGCACAAGTAATGACAGTGAAGCGGATAAACTGTCTGCACACGACAGTGGTGTATTGGCTTTATTGTCCAAACCACCTGAAGCGCAACAACTACAATCGATTTTAGCTGCCTTATCATCACCATCAGTGACCACAGAAGAAAAACAACCCTCTGTAGCCGAGCCTTTACAGCCTGTTGAAATTCCCTCAATTCCGTCCATAGAGGAAATTACAGCTGAGGTTGAGCAATCATTATTACCAAGCTGGTTACAACAAGCTCAACAGCAAACAGAGCAGCGTAGTCAGCAGATTGCAGAAAATATCGCCAGGCAGTTGATTGATGAAAAACTGGATGGATTAGCGGCAAGGCTGTCTACTGAGATAAGTCAGCAGATCAGTGGTGAAGTGCAGGAAAAGGTTCAGCATCAACTCAATACGCAAACGGAACAAATGCAGACGGTATTGCTGGAAAAAGCCTCTGATGCCGCTGAAACAGCAATGCAAAACCTGAATCAGTCCAATCACTGGCAACAGCAAGTAACTGCTCAAACCGAGCGCTGGTTGGCCAGTCAGCAACACACGATTGAACAACAACTGGTGACGGCACTGCAACCCAGCATTGAAACAGCAATAGCCGAGCAGCTGTCCGCAATGCCTGACTCGGTCGATCCAATGACCGAAACTCTCAAGCAGGAACTGGCTCAACTGCTGTTACAGCAAAATCAGCTGATTAAGCGGCAGCGTATTACCAATGCTTTATTAATGATCGCGCTGGCGGCGGGTGTATTAGCGTTGTTACAAATCAATTTATTCTGATTTGACGAATTAGTAAAACAATGACGATTCAACAGGCTTTGCAATGGGCCAGATTGCAACTGGTCGCGAGTCAAACGCTGCGACAGGATATTGAAAGTCTGTTATGTCATGTATTGCAGTGCGCACCATCACGATTGATCAGTTATCCGGAACAACAACTTACATCACCCGAGCAACAGAACTTTGTTTCACTGGTGGAGCAGCGCCGGCAAGGCACTCCGATTGCCCACTTGACCGGCAGCCGAGGCTTCTGGTCATTGGATATTGAGGTCAATCAGCATACCCTGATCCCACGACCTGACACCGAGTTACTGGTGTCACTGGCTCTGGAAAAAATTCAGCCGGGAATGTGTATTGCCGATCTTGGAACCGGCAGTGGGGCTATTGCATTGGCAATTAAAGCGGAATGTCATGATATCTGGATGCTGGCAACGGATTATTCTCAGCCGGCCTTGATGCAGGCTAAACAGAATGCGGTAAAAAACCATCTAGACATACATTTTGTTCGCGGCCAATGGTTAGATGCCATACAGCCTGAAGCTCTGGACATCATTATTTCCAATCCACCTTATATTCGTTCAGATGACCCTCATTTAACCGATGGCGATTTACGCTTTGAACCCTTGACAGCATTAGCTTCCGGGGCTGATGGTCTGGATGATATCCGGCAGCTGGTCCATCAATCATCGCGGGTAATAAAGTCGAACGGCTGGTTAATGATAGAGCATGGTTATGATCAGTCGCAGGCCGTTCAAGCATTGTTCCAGCAAGCAGGCTTTAGTGAGATACAGGCTTTTCAGGATTATGGTCAGCAGGATCGCGTGGTCATTGGCAAACGCTCCGTAAGCCGCGAATTCAGGTAATATACTGCTGATGAATGATGAACAGTTGCTGCGTTACAGCCGCCATATTCTTTTGCCGAATTTTGACATCACCGGCCAACAGCGCGTTTTGGAAAGCCGCGTTCTGGTCATTGGGCTGGGAGGATTAGGATCGCCAGTAGCGTTGTATCTGGCGGCTGCAGGTGTTGGGCATCTAGTGCTGGTGGATGACGACATTGTTGAGCTGACCAATCTGCAGCGGCAAATCGTGCATCGACAGACGTCTGTAGGCAAAACAAAAACACATTCAGCTGCGGCGACTTTGCAAAGTTTGAATGACACAATTAAAGTTGAAACCATTGAGCATCGCCTGAACGAAGCCGAGTTAACCCAGCAGGCAACGCTTGCTGACGTGATTGTCGATTGCACCGATAATTTCAGTAGTCGTTTTCTGCTCAACCGGGTGAGTAAGAAAACCAGAACACCGTTGGTGTCAGCTGCGGCTATTCGATGGGAAGGACAGGTTTCAGTTTATGATGCCCGACAAGCCAATGCACCGTGTTATCGTTGTTTGTACGATGATAATGGTGGCGATATTCAGCAAAGCTGTGCGGAGAGCGGGGTGCTCTCACCATTACTGGGCATGATGGGATCCATTCAGGCGATTGAAACACTCAAATTGCTGGCCAATACAGGAACGTCCCTCAATGGTCGTTTATTATTGGTTGATGCGCAGTCAATGCAGATAAGAGAAATGACGTTAAAACAGGATCCGGCCTGCCCGGTATGTCACGATAATGAGAATAGCTAAATGACAGCAAAAACGACGATACGTTTACCGCGAACATTGGTGAATGAGCTATTACATGAAGCACAACTTTCACCGCAGCAGGAAATTTCCGGGTTAATAGGCCGCCATGGACAACGCTGTATGTGTTATCCGGTAGACAGCGTCAAAACCGATGCCAGCGTGTTATTTGCATTAAGTGCCAGTGAACAGTTGGCCGCATTAAAAGAAATGAAAGAACGCAATCAGGAACTGTTCGCCATTTATCACTCTCATCCCGATGCTCCAGCATTACCGTCGGTTATTGACGAGGATGTTGCAGACTATCCACAGGCGTTATATCTGATTATTTCATTGAATACACGCGGTGTTTTGGAAATGCGGGGCTTTCAAAAACATGGACAGAATATCGAAGAGGTTAATTTGATCATATGAGTAAACTTGACGCATCAATCTTAACAAATGCAGCGCAGCAGGCGCTGGATGCGGCTAAAAAGCTGGGGGCATCTGCTGCCGAAGTGGGTATCAGTCAAAGTCTGGGTTTATCGGTAAATGTGCGTCAGGCTGAAATTGAAACGCTGGAGCACAACAAAGATACCGGGCTTGGCGTAACGGTGTATCTGGGGCAAAGCAAAGCTTCTGCCAGTACATCCGATTTGCGGCCTGAAGCCATTCACGAAACAGTGGCGATGGCCTGCAGTATTGCAAAGCACACTCAGGAAGATAAATTTGCCGGGTTGGCCGATGCGTCATTAATGGCTACCTCCTTTCCGGATCTGCATTTGTACTACCCTTGGGAGTTGTCTCCGGAACAGGCGATTGCACTTGCAATGGAATGTGAGCAGGCCGGTCGCGATTTTGATTCGTTAATCAGTAACTCAGAAGGGGCCAGTGTTTCATCACATGAAGGTCAGCGGATTTATGCCAACAGTCACGGTTTTATCGGTCAGACGCAATCCACTCGCCATAGTTTGTCATGTACATTAATCGCCCGTGATGAGACCGGTATGCAACGGGATTACTGGTATGACGTTGCCCGTGACAGTCAGGATCTGACTTCTGCTGTTTCGGTGGGTCGCAAAGCCGCTGAGCAAACGTTGAAACGGCTCAATACCCGTGAAATTGAGACCGGTCATTACCCGGTTATTTTTGCTGCTGAAATTGCCTCATCGTTATTTGGTCAGCTGGTGGGCGGAATTCGAGGCAGTGCTTTGTATCGTAAATCCAGTTTTCTGCTGGATAAACTGGGTGAACAGATTTTTCCATCATTTATGCATATCCATGAACAGCCACATCTCTTTAAGGCGCTGGGCAGTTCGGCTTTTGATGCTGAAGGGGTGGCGACACAAAATCGAGATATTATCCGCGACGGTTTATTACAGGGTTATGTGCTGGACAGTTATTCAGCCCGACGTCTGAATATGACGACCACCGCAAATGCGGGTGGAGTGCATAATCTTACCGTTGATAGTAACGATTTATCATTTCAGGACATGCTGAAGGCGATGGATCGGGGCGTGATTGTGACTGAAACCATGGGCATGGGCGTCAATATTGTTAACGGTGATTATTCGCAAGGCGCTGCCGGATTCTGGGTGGAAAATGGTGAAATTCAATATGCCATTGATGAGTTCACCATTGCCGGTCAGTTGCAGGATATGTTTAAAGGTATCCAAGCGGTAGCTAATGATGTGGACTTACGCAGCAATATCCGTAGCGGATCAGTGTGGATCGATAAAATGATGGTGGCGGCTTAGTTTAAGAATCGATGCTATCGCGGACGAAGCTAGTGATATCAGTTAAATAAGCCACAGCAAATATTGAAAATAGCATCTGCCTTAGGTTTTTAATGCGATGAGCGCTTTGGTTACGTAACGCATTGATTTGACGTGTCAAATCCTGCTCATCATGCAACCAGTCAGTTTTGTTGTTGACCAGCTGACAATGGAAAATATAATAACTTTCCGAATTAAACAGTCTGTGCAACAGCAGATTTTTGGCTTCTGCTGATTGCAGTTCATGTTCACAGATGATCTGCCAGGGCTGATGACCTGAGCGGTAACAATACAGTCCCATTCCATGAGTCACCACATTTTCAGTATGAACGGTTTTCAACTGTAATGTGATCCGCTGAATGGAATTGGAAATCGACTGCCATAATTTGTTGTCGGTATGATTTAACAACTGAGAATGGCCAGCCACCGCCTGCAACACGCGTTTTTGTTGAATATCCAGGCCAAAAAATAACGCTGTATTGAGCGGTGCGTGACTCAGCAGATCCAGATAAACCCGACTGTACTGCATTTGCAATAAATCATCTTCGCGCCGCGACAAGGACTGTTGGTTATCTTTAATGGCCTTTTCAAAAAACTGATTTACAGCGAATGGGCATTGGGTGACCAGGCGTTGCAAACCAAGTTCAGTTTGTTCAGCAAACTTCTGCACTCGCTTAACTTCATACGGCACACTACGTAAATTTAATTGCGGACGCTGTGATTGCCAACGGGTGAAATGTAAGGTTACCCGGGCACCTATCTTCACCGGCAAATCAGCATTGACCGATAACGACAATCCATTAATCGAAACCTCGTTGGTTTGCGACGCATGTTCCTGGCTATTTATAAATAAATTGACGGGGGTAAGCACGTTATAGCGGCTTTGCTGGCGTCGAATAAATGCTTTGAGCGAACTGACGGGGGGTAAGTTAAAAAACACCGCCGGTTTTTCGATATTTTCATCAGCATGAATTTGCTTTTCATCATTGCTCAGCTGTTGCAAGCAGGCCGAAATATCGGTGATTTCTATCAGATTTTTTAATTGTGAAACCTTGCGTGAAAAATCAACGGCAATGCGCGGGTCCGATTGAGCCATGATATCAAAATGCGGATGATAAATTGATTCATCAACTGCCAATGCTGTTACATTGAAATGCCACAGTTGTGTTTTTTCGGGCCAAGGCCAAAATTGTCTTAGCCTTGCACTTTCACTGACATCAATCACCACCAGCTTTTCAGCATGAAGCGCCACAAACCCGCAATTTAAATTGTTTTGCTCAATATGAGAGAGCACTCTTTTCACGACGGACAACAAGTCAGGTGTGTTGATGAAAATCTGATCACAGACAGTGCTGCTATGGAGAGCGGTGACATTGGGCGATTGCTGTTCACCCATCCAGCAGAGCAGGCTGGGCATTTGCTGGCTGTATAAACGTAACAGACAATTTTGGGTCAGATTAAGAATTTCATTATTCAGCTCAGCAGGACTGTGCTGATTTCGATTGCTTAACCAGTTTTGCCACGCTTGACGAATGTCATCACCCACCGAGTCATGAAAGCGTAATACAGCAAAGGTTCGCTGATCCTCATGATGCATCCGGGTAACGTCAAACGCTATTTGTGTGGGTTCAGTATTATGAGCGTCGGGAAAATGTTCAAAACTGACGTTAACGGTATCGTTTTTTTCCAATGCAGATACATGCTTCATGCTGACACGGATAGCATCAATGCTGACATCCAGGGTCATCGCATGGTAGCTAAGTTCACCCACTTGTATGGTGACCGGCAGCGTCAGTAGCATGCGAGGCGCCTGACGACTTACCGGTTTATCCAGCCGGATAAGCAACAAGCCATCGTCCTCAACGGGAGTTGGTTGCTGCTGTTGTGATTGCTGTTGAAACTGACGGATGGCCTGCATCAGTGCTTCGTAAACACCGACGGTGTAACGCCCCCCCATGCGTTCAACCAGCTGCTTGAGTATTAAATAACTACGGTCGTCCAGATAGTGGGTGACATCGCCAAATTCATAAGGCTGACATTCACCGGTCACTTTACCGCGTAAATCAATGATGCGTTGACAGGGTTTTTGTAGTCTTTGTCGATCCAGCTGGGCCAGAAAAGCCTGGTTTTGTGCTTTACTGTTTTCCGTTGCCATTGCCCGAATTATTTCAGTTCATCAGGCGTTTTAGCTTGAATGCTTAACGCATGAATAGCAGAGGGGAGTAATTCAGCCGCTGCGTCATAGACCAGCCGGTGACGCTTGATTAAAGATAAACCGGCAAACGCGTCGCTGACAATAAATACCGTAAAGTGGCCACCACCAGTATTGCCTGCATGTCCTGCATGCAGATGACTGTCATCAGTGATCTGCAACTGAATCGGATCAAGCTGCTGTAACGCCTGTTCCAGTTTTTGTTGTGTTGATAAACTCAAGGTAAGACCTTACGAAATGGTTTAACAGTTACTTTGGCGTACACATCGGCCTCAATATAGGGATCGGCCTCGGCCCAAATCCGGGCGCTTTGCAAGTCGTCAAATTCGGCGACCACTAAACTGCCACTGAATCCGGCTTCACCGGGATCTTCGCTGTCAATTGCCGGATGTGGACCAGCCAAAACTAAACGACCTTCATCCTGTAACGCCTTAATACGACCAAGATGAGCCGGACGGGCAGCCATACGCCGCTGCAGGCTATCGGGCTTATCTTCGCTGATAATGGCATATAACATCAGGACGCATCCTTCGAATCATTATTTCCATTTATATGACGGGATAGATAAATAGCCTGCCCGGCAATAAATACCACTGTAATGGCCAAAGAGCCAAATAATTTAAAGTTCACCCAGGTTTCTTCTGAGTAGTAATACGCGATATAAATATTCAGAAATCCGGAAAAGATAAAAAACAGAATCCACGCAGTATTCAGTCTTGACCAGACCACGGTTGGTAATTGCATATGCGCTGCCATCAGACGTTCAAGCAGGGTTTTATCGGTAAACACTCTGGCACCAATGAAGGCTAATGCAAACAACCAGTTCACCGCGGTGGGTTTCCACATCACAAATTCCGGGTTCTGTAACCAGAGCGTGGCCCCGCCAAGCACCATCACCAGAATAAAGGTGATTAAATGCTGTCTTTCCACTTTGCCGTGACGCAGCAAACCATAAAGAACCTGAACCAGTGTAGCGACCATCATTACCGCTGTTGCAGCATAGATGCCGGCCACCTCATATTCCTGACCATTCCAGTGGTAGACGCCGCCACCAAATTTATAGGCAATGAAAAACAGAATAATGGGCAGGAAATCAGTAAATAGTTTCATCTTTTTGTTCAGTTATTACAGAGATGCCACATTCTAACGTAAAATCAACACCATGACGCACTATGACCTGCATTGCCATTCCACCGCCTCTGATGGCGCATTGTCTCCGAAAGCATTGGTTGAACGAGCTGTTCAGCAAGGAGTCGACGTGCTGGCGCTTACTGATCATGATGGTACAGAGGGCATTACGGCTGCGCTTGAAGCTGCCGCAGATCAGCCACTCACATTGATTCCCGGGGTCGAAATTTCGGTCAGTTGGAATAGCAGCACGGTGCATATTGTCGGGCTGAACATTGATATTGAAAACGTTAAATTGCAAAACGGTTTAGCCAATATCCGCCAATATCGGCAACAAAGAGCCGAACAAATTGCGCAGCGTTTGGAAAAATCCGGTATTTCGGGCGCGCTTGAAGGTGCGGGAAAATATGCATCTAAGACCATGTTAGGACGACTGCATTTTGCACAATTTCTGGTCGAACAAGGTCATGCCTCCAATACGAAAGATGTCTTCAAACGTTTTTTGTTGAGGGGGAAACCTGGATATGTGCCGGGACAGTGGACTGATCTGGAATCCGCAGTTGAATGGATAATCGAGGCGGGCGGCCAGGCGGTTATTGCTCATCCGTTACGTTATAAAATGACTGGTACCAAGCTGCGACGGCTGATTGATGATTTTAAAACAGCGGGCGGACAAGCCATTGAGGTTAGTTCCGGCCATCAGCATCCAGATCAACTGAGAAATGTAGCAGCACTGGCAAAACATTATGAATTGCTTGCTTCCTGTGGATCGGATTTTCATGGTCCGGAACAGACTTGGAGTGAGCTTGGACGCTTCCTCCCATTGCCTGCTTCCTGTAAACCGGTATGGTCTTTATGGCAGTAAGACGGTCATGCGGCATGGGTTATGGTATATACAAGTAATTAACGAACTAAAGAATTAACGAAGGTTTTAGATGAGCCAGTATTTTCAAATTCACCCGGATAACCCGCAACCGCGCCTGATTAAACAAGCCTGTCAAATAATAATGAGTGGTGGCTTGGTGGTTTATCCAACCGATTCGGGCTATGCACTGGGATGCCATTTGGGTGACAAAGGCGCTATGGATCGTATTCGTCGTTTGCGCCAACTGGATGCTGATCACAATTTCACGCTGGTGTGCCGGGATTTGTCTGAGCTATCGGTTTACGCCAAATTCAATAATGCAGTCTTCCGCTTGATTAAAGCGCATACCCCTGGCCCCTATACATTTGTATTACCGGCGACTAAAGAGGTGCCACGTCGATTGCAACATCCCAAACGTAAAACCATCGGTTTACGAATTCCGGTTAACAATATTGCCCTTGCCCTACTGGAAGAACTGAATGAACCCTTAATGAGTTCAACACTTATCTTGCCGGGTGAGACCATGCCTATGACAGAGGCTGATGAAATAGCCGATCAATTGAGTAAACATGTGGATTTGATTATTGATGGCGGAGCATGTGGCAGTGAGCCGACGACCGTGGTCGAGTTTATAAATGACTTACCCGAAGTGGTTCGCGTTGGTATGGGTGATCCTGAACCGTTTGAGGTGGAATGATCATCTATCTTGGTTTATTCCTGTTAATCGCTTTCAGTATCTGGCTTATCGGCATTATTCATGCTGAAGCCGATTGGGGCGGACCGTCAGTTAACTGGCTGGATGGCTGGACTCGCTTAATCTGCCGGTATATTCAGCATTTACCGGAACAGAAAATAAATCTGCCAGAGACTGGCCCGGCGATTATAGTCGCTAACCATGTATCTGGTGTTGATCCCTTATTACTGATATCTGCCAGTAAACGTCCGTTACGCTTTTTGATTGCTCGGGAAGAGTATGAGCGGCCATTGGTCAGTTGGGTTTTTAAAAAGGCAGGTTGTATTCCTGTTGATCGTTCCGGCCGCCCTGAGCAGGCGTTAAGGCAGGCCTTAAGAGCATTGCAGCAGGGTGAGATCATCGCGCTGTTTCCCCACGGAAAAATTCATCTGGATACTGATCCACCGAGAAAAATTAAGGGTGGCGTCGGCAGGCTGGCAAGCTGGTCGGCTGCACCGATATTTCCAGTACGTATTGATGGTGTTGCGGCACAGGGCAAAGTGTTTACTGCACCTTTTATACCGAGTCGGGTGCTGTTAACGATGGGCCAACCATTACAGTGCACCCCGCAATCAATGGAAGAATGTTTGCAGGATATTATTCTGACAATCGAAACGCCGATTCCCCGACCCTAATTTTCATCATAGTGTCTTAATCCCTAGGTAGTCTGAGAAGTTATTTTGCCTGCACTGAAAGACTTTGATGATAACCGACACTACTCCCACCTGGGTTCGTTACTCCCAAACTGCACTGCCATGGTTATTACCGGCATTATTGTTATTTTCGCGGGCCATTGCCGATTTGACTGTACTGTTAACTGGCATTCTGTTTTTAATTTGGTCGTTTCAGCGACATGACTGGCTTTGGGCGAGAAAGCCCTGGTTTCGTTTAAGTCTGCTTTTATGGGCTTATTTATTGCTTGTAAACTTACCTCTTAGCGTTGATCCGTCTGATAGCTTGCTATACGCCATTACCTTTATGCGCTGGCCTTTATTTGCCGCAGCATTAGCTTACTGGTTATTAACAAGCCGCGACCGACAAAAACACTTTCTCATCGCCTTGCTATTCACATCTCTATTTATTGTCTTGGATACTGGCTGGCAATATGTAACAGGTGTGGACTGGTTTGGTATTCCTATTGCTCCAGAAAACCGGTTGACCGGGCCGTTTCGTAATCCAGTGGCTGGGATTATGATGGTGCGGGTGGAATTTATCTTATTGCTTGCGCTAGCAGTATTTTCCAGTTTGCAGTCTACCTATCGGCAAGTGCTGTTTATCGTTGGTATTTTGCTGAGCTTTTTATTGTTAATTTTTATCACAGGCGAGCGCATGGCGTTTATGTTGTGTGTTTCGGCTAGCTTAATGGTATTACTCGGGGTGGCGCTGCAATATCCTGCCAGACAAAAACTGGTGGTGCTGGGCGGATTGCTACTTATTTTAATCATTATTGCTTTGATGTTTTTGCTACCGGAGATATCGCAGCGGATGGTGTTTAGTACGGTCGAAAAATTACAGAATTTCCGGGAATCGGATTATGGCCAGGTGTTTCGCGGGGCCTTCGAAGTTTGGCAGCACTATCCGTGGTTTGGTAGTGGTCTGCACAGTTATCAAGCTGTTTGTAATGAACTAGCGGTAATGGCTAACACTCCTCTTGAATGTACACATCCACATAATCTGTATCTGCATATTGGTGCGGAAACCGGTATTGTTGGAGTAAGTTTATTTTGCTTGATGGTGTTGGCGATCTTTCACCAGGCATTGATGTCATTATGGCGACAAAAAAGCTGGCTGTTGCTGACCATCAGTTCGGCGATTTTGCTACTGAGTTTTTGGCCATTAATTGGTGGTATCAGCTTGTTAAACAACTGGGTGGCGGCCCTGGTCTGGTTAGGTGTTGGTTGGGCACTGACAGTTGATTTGCAGCATTCCTCTGCTGAGCATTCAGCTTGAAACGACACCTTGAGCTTGTAAGTAAGCAATGATTGTCTCGACATTCAGTTCTGACAATGAACTGATGCTGTAAGGCTTGAATTGTTTACGTTCAATTTCAGCACGCTGGGCACAGCTGTGCGGTCCAAAAATCGCCATACCGGCCTTACCCAGATGCGCAGCCAGATGGCTTGGGCCGGAATCGTTGCCAATCACAAAACCGGCTTGTTGAATAACACCGGCCAGTTGAAACCAGTTGAGATCTTTTAACAATTTGCCATTAAATTGCTCGGCTAATTGACTTTCATCTGGCCCGAGCACGGTGACAACATTGATGCCTTTTGTGGCTAATGTTTCAGCAAGTTGAGGATAGAAGGGCCAGCGTTTTTCGGGACGTCTGGCCGAGCAACCGGGCAATAATAAAATAAAACCAGAGTTAATTTCGCACTCAGTCAGCCACTGTTGCATATCATCTGCCAGCCAGCGTAAATCTGCTTGCCGGGCATATTGACTATCAATTCCTGCTTGTTGCAACAACTCAATCTGGCCTTGTAAGCCACTGACTGGAGTATGTTTAGTCGCACGTTGAACCCATGGCGATCTTGGCAATAATAGCTTTCTATACAGTCGAGTGCGTTGCGTGTTCTGCAAATCAATCACCAGATCAAAATCCTGCTCTCTTAATGTTTTTCTGAGTAGCCACCAATCTGACACTCGCCATAACGGCCATCGCTTATCTGTTAAGACAAAATCGATATGGGGGCTGCGCTGCATTAGCAATTGATAGGCGGATGAGGTCAGTAAAGATATTCGAGCATGGTCGAAATACACTCTAATATCATGCAATACGCCATCTGCCTGTAGTAAATCACCGAAAGCGCCATGTTTTATCACTAGAATATGAGGCGATTTCATGATGAGATCAACTTACGGTAGAGTGCCAGCGTCTGATCGGTCATGGCCGTTAAGGTCATGCATTGCTCAGCAACAGCATAGGGTTTTTGCATCAGGGCCGACCATTGGCTCATATCAGCTAACAAACTTTGTAGACGCTCTTTTAATACCTGAGGGTCATCAATTGGCACAATTAACTCTTCCGATAAGATTTCATTGGCGACCGGCACATCTGTTGCCAAAACTCGGCATTGTGTGAGCAGTGCTTCATTGAAAACATAAGAAAAGCCTTCGCGCCGCGAGCTGATAATCAGGGCATCGGCTTGCTGCATTAACGGAATAATATCCTGACGATCGCCTATTAATTGGATATCTGCAGTAGTTGAAAGCGCATCTATCAATGATTGAAGATGTTCTTTTTGCGGACCGTCGCCAGCAATCCATAAGGTAACCGGCAGATCTGCAACCGCCTTAATGAGTACATCAAAGCCTTTAGCAGGCACCAGTCTGCCAACTGCCAGCAAAAGTGGGAATGCATTCGGTTTTTCTTGTAGGCCTTTTGTGATGAGCGGCGTTCGGATGCCGTTATAAATCACCGTGACGTTTTCATCGGCAAAGGGTTTTGCGAGATGCTTGCTTACAGCAATAACCTGATTAAAATGCCGATAAGCTCCGAGCTGTCGTTTGATATTGTGTAAAGTTGCGACACGTTGACCTGAAAAAAAATAACGCAACGAATTCACCAGTGTTGCGGCTTTATTTGCCTGCGCATGCACAATATCAAACTGTCCCTGACGAAATGACTTTCCCAGTGACCATAACAGCCTTGGATCGTGGCGACTGTAATGGCTGGGGATGGCAATGCTTTGAATATGTGTTGGCAATTTTCGAATAAATACTGGGTCGGCAATAACCGTGATTTCATGGCCACGTTCAGCTAACGCAAGACTAAGTTCGTATACATGTTTTTCCAAACCACCGTCGCCACGGCTGGCAAGTACCTGAGCAATTTTCATGAAGCTTTTTCTGGTACTGCGAGCGAATGATAAATAGCGAGCGTATTCTCCAGCATGCTTTTTAGCGAAAACTCCTGATTTTTTGGCACCTCAGGTGGTGTGATCAGCCACTGCAGACTTTTTGCCTGTAAAGCAGCTTTATCTCCGGGTGTAATAAGACCGGCTGGCAATATACGATTCAGCTGTTCAGCAACACCACCATGGTTATACGCAATCACTGGTTTACCTAGGCTTAACGCTTCAAGCGGGATGCGGCCAAAGGCCTCCGGTTCTGTGGAGAGCGAATATACGATTTTCGACATCGCCATTATGTCGCGGATATCGCTGCGGTGCCCAGTAAAAGTGATGTGAGATTGCACGTTTAGTTCGGCAATTCGGTCGGTGATTTCCTGTAAATAACGTTTTTTGCCAGGCTTGGTTTCGCCAACGATCAGACCATGAACTTGAGGATTTATTTTGCTAAGTGCTGCAATAAGCTCTATAAAATCATGCTGGCCTTTCCAACGGGTAATTCGTGCGGGCAAACATAATAGAAGTTTGTCGCGAGTTTGCGGAAACTGCTGATACCATTGCGTCTGCCACGCAGCATTTGGTTGATAACCGAAAGGAAAATCTGCTGTATCAACGCCCCGGTAATTTAATTGCAGCTTGTCACTATTAACCTGGTAATGGCGAAGTACGTATTCACGAATCATTTCTGAGATCACAATGACCTTTTCGCCTTTGGTCATAATGGCGCTGTATGCATTTACTGAATAAGGGCCATGAACGGTGGTAATAAACCGTGGTCGTTGTCGATGTGGGATAGTTTTCAAGGTGAGATAACAAATCCATGCCGGTAGCCGTGAGCGGGCATGCACAATATCTACCTTTTCACTGAGTAAAAAACGACGTAATTTGGGGATCTGCCTTAGCGTTAGCAAGGATTTTCGTCCAATAGGACAGCTGATATGTTTACTGCCTTGCCTGGTAAGTTTTTTGACCAGTCGCCCGCCAGCAGAAATTACGATAGATCGGTGACCTTGCTGAATTAAAAACTTGCCGACCTCCAGCGTACCACGTTCGACGCCGCCTGACGCCAACGAGGGCAATACTTGAACAACGGTCAGTTTCGTCAAAATAAACTATAAAAGTTAGGTGTTGGCAATGGCTGCGCGACCCGGTACCAGTTGTGATAACCAATTAGCCTCAATCCATTCTGCACATCTATCGGCTTCAATAAAGCCATTTACCGGTTGTAAAGCCTGTTGATAGTTTTGTTGATGGTCAAAACGGACAATCAGTTTCTCAGTCAATAATTTTTGCAAACCGTTACTGACCCGGTTTTGGCGTTTAACCGGCACTGGTAAAGTGCCTACCGCAACCCTTGCCGTAAGTGCTTCATAGACCATTGATACCGAATCTTCACTGATCCAGGCGCTACTGACTCTGGCCAGTTGCTCCGCCACCCATCCAGCAGCAGTTTGCTCAAATGGCACCACTTCAAGATTGGTTGCTTCCAATAATTGCACTGACTGTAAGGTTTCAGCTGGTGTGCGGCGAGACGTAGTTAATGTGTAATGAGTATTGGGATTATCAGAGAGCAGTTTACGAATATATTGCATCAATTCTGTGTTATCCCAACCGCAGTGTTTAGAAGGACCGCCGAGCATAATCAACGACTGATTGGCATGATGAGAACCTGTAGCATTTAATGGGTTTAATACGCCGCGGGTTTGCAGAAAATTGCCACCGCCATGGTATTCGTCATGCTCAGGAATAAGACAGAGATCAAATAATCCTACCGGTAGGCTAGGCTGCATCATCAAGACTGTTTTACCACCATAAGCACGCTTGGCGGCAAGCATCGAAAAATGTGTGCGATGACCTGCACCTATAATAAGATCTGGAAGCGGTAAACCTGCTCCGGCAGGCCAGACTCCAGATAACCATTGATAAAATGGCGCTAATTTTCCTGATACCGGAATATCAATCAATTGACACGGACGCATGCGTTGCAATGCATGAGCCAGACCCAATGACTGACTTTCATGACCTGGTTTTCCATCAGTTAACCGCCAGATAATGGTTTCACCTGAAACTGATGCATTCATCTGATCATTGCTCCCAAGTTGGTGAATCAACCCCATGAATTGGCACGGAGTCGTTTGCTCATTGGGATAACCTTAGTTTAAAAGTGTGTAATTCTGATGTCGGAAATATGACAGTGACTGTCACATTTAATTAGGTGCTTTTGGTTGGCTGGATATATAACTTGCCGCGTCCATCTGGCTGGGTTTTGAAGCGGCGATGAACCCAAAGGTACTGTTCGGGGTACTGTTTTACTTGGGCTTCCAGCCAATCATTTAACTTTTGTGCATCTTGCAGAGTATTACCAGAGGGGTAGTTTTCCAGCGCTGGAAATAATTTCATCAAATAACGTCCATCTGGCTGACGGCAAGGCATAAAAGGTATAACCACTGCACCAGATTTTTCAGCCAGACGAGATGGGGCAACTATCGTGGCAGCTGGAAGATTAAAAAACTTGGCAAAGACCGAGGTTTTGCCACCGAAATCCTGATCAGGGGCATACCAGACGATTTTATTGGCTTTTAGCGCCCGCAATAAACCCCTGATATCGGCTTGGAGCAGACTACCTTCACTGTGTTTATGCCGATAGTGCAGCATTACCTGATTGAACAGTGGGTTTTTCATATTGTGAAACATCACATGCATGGGATGTTTTAGCATCATCAAACGACCGCCCAATTCCATGCTGGTAAAATGGCCGGTCATTAGAATGACACCACGACCTTTCTTTACAGCCGATTGCAGATGTTCGAGACCGTCATAATCAACGATTGTTAAAAGAGATCTATCTGAGGCCCACCAACTGAGTGCCGTCTCAAGCGGCATCATGCCGACACTGTATAAGGTTTTTTTCAGTAATATTTTCTGTTCAGATTTTGATAACTCCGGAAAGCAAAGTGCAATATTGCGTTTGGCAACAAAACATTTTTTAGCTGCAAATACGCTTAAGCTCTTGCCTATAATGGAGGCAATGAGTGATCTGCTGGTGGGCGAGAGATAAACGGATAATCGCATTAATGCTAATCCTAGCCAATTGCCCCAAAAACGTGAGGCCAGCAATTTCCAGTGTTTAAGCATAGTATGTAGTGAAGTCCGATAAGCAATTTAACAGTTTGGCAAATTTTAATGACCGAAATATGAATTAGCCTTTTCAGCAAAAAAATAAATTCTGTTTCGACCTCTTGAGATTATCTTGTGTACCCCCCATTTTGTAATTAACTTATTTTTTACAGGGATATTACGATGCAAATCGATAAACTCACCAGCAAGTTCCAGGAAGCACTTGGCGCCGCACAAAGTCTGGCGGTCGGGCGCGATCATCAGATTATTGAACCAGCCCATCTATTGTTGGCGTTAATAAATCAGCAAGGGGGCACGGTAAAACCGTTACTGGCCCAAAGCGGTGTTAACGTTCCAGCTTATCAGGCTGATCTGGAAGCACAGTTAAACCGTTTTTCCCAAGTTGAAGGTGGTAATGGGGATATCCGCATATCTTCAGACTTGAACCGATTATTAAATCAAACGGATAAATTGGCTCAGCAACGTCAGGATCAATTTATTTCCAGTGAGCTTTTGGTACTGGCTGCGGTTGAGGAAAAAAATCAAACAGGTGAATTGCTACGCAAGCATGGGGCTAACAAAACCAATATTAATAACGTGATAGACAAAATTCGTGGGGGCGAACGCGTGACTGATCAAAATGCCGAAGAACAGCGCCAGGCGCTAGAAAAATACACTATTGATCTAACTGCTCGTGCCGAAAGTGGCAAGCTGGATCCAGTGATTGGTCGTGATGATGAAATTCGCCGCACCATCCAGGTCTTGCAACGTCGTACCAAAAACAATCCGGTATTGATCGGTGAACCCGGCGTCGGTAAAACAGCGATTGTTGAAGGTTTAGCCCAGCGTATTGTTAACGGTGAAGTGCCTGAAGGCATGAAAAACAAACGAGTGCTTTCCCTCGATATGGGATCGTTAATTGCTGGTGCCAAATTCCGTGGTGAATTTGAAGAACGTCTAAAAGCGGTACTCAGTGACCTGTCTAAACAGGAAGGTCAGATCATTCTGTTTATCGATGAAATTCACACCATGGTCGGTGCTGGTAAAGCCGAAGGGTCGATGGATGCCGGTAATATGCTGAAACCTGCTTTGGCCCGAGGTGAGTTGCATTGTATCGGCGCGACTACGCTGGATGAATATCGCCAATATGTTGAAAAAGATGCCGCTCTGGAACGTCGCTTCCAGAAAGTGCTGGTGGGCGAACCCAGTGTGGAATCTACCATTGCCATTCTGCGTGGCCTGAGTGAGCGTTATGAAGTGCATCACGGTGTGGATATTACCGATCCGGCCATCGTTGCTGCAGCGACCTTATCGCATCGTTATATCACCGACCGGAATCTGCCGGATAAAGCCATTGATTTGATTGATGAAGCGGCCAGTCGGATCCGTATGGAAATTGATTCCAAGCCGGAAGTTTTGGATCGGCTGGAAAGGCGTTTGATTCAGTTAAAAATTGAGCGTGTAGCGTTGCAGAAAGAATCGGATGAAGCTTCCAAAAAACGTTTGGATACGCTGGAAACCGAAATGAAAAAACTGGCCCGCGAATATACCGATCTGGAAGAAGTCTGGAAATCAGAAAAAGCGGCTTTACATGGTAGTCAGCACATCAAGGAAGAACTGGAAAAAGCTCGGCTGGAACTGGAATCGGCCAATCGTAGCGGTAATCTGGAAAAAATGTCCGAACTGCAATATGGCCGTATCCCTGCGTTAGAAAAACAGTTGGATATTGCCACCCAGGCAGAAATGCAGGACTTCACCTTGCTGCGGAATCGTGTCGGCGAAGAAGAAATTGCTGAAGTGGTTTCCAAATGGACCGGGATACCGGTGTCCAAAATGCTGGAAGGTGAACGCGATAAACTGCTGAAAATGGATGAAGCTTTGCACGAACGGGTTATCGGTCAGGACGAAGCAGTCAACTCAGTCGCAAATGCGATTCGTCGCAGTCGTGCCGGTTTATCAGATCCCAATCGTCCTAACGGTTCATTCCTGTTTTTAGGGCCAACGGGGGTGGGTAAAACCGAGCTATGCAAATCTCTGGCAACGTTTTTATTTGATACTGAAGAAGCGATGGTGCGAATTGATATGTCCGAATTTATGGAAAAACATTCAGTTGCCCGTCTGGTCGGCGCACCTCCCGGTTATGTCGGCTATGAAGAAGGCGGTTATCTGACGGAAGCGGTGCGCCGCAAACCTTATTCAGTGATCCTGCTGGATGAGGTCGAAAAAGCGCATCCGGATGTATTCAATATTCTGTTGCAGGTACTGGATGACGGTCGGCTGACCGATGGACAGGGTCGGACGGTTGATTTTAGAAACACCGTTATTGTGATGACCTCTAATCTGGGTTCCAATGTGATTCAGGAAATGGCCGGCGAAGACAATTATGACGCCATGAAAAATGCAGTGATGGAAATTGTTGGCCAGCATTTCCGCCCGGAGTTTATTAACCGTGTGGATGATGTGGTGGTATTTCATCCGTTACAGAAATCACAAATCCGGGCGATTGCTGATATCCAGCTGTCACATTTGCGCCAACGTCTGGCAGAAAAAGAAATGGGACTGGAATTATCTGATGCGGCACTGGATATGCTGTCTGAAGCAGGTTTTGATCCGGTCTATGGGGCCAGACCTTTAAAACGGGTCATTCAGCATGAGTTGGAAAACCCGTTAGCCCAGGCTTTATTGTCTGGTCGCTTTGTGGCCGGACAGGTTATCAAGGTAGATGTGCAGGATGAAGAATTAACCTTTACCAGTGAGCTGATGCACTAGGGCGTGTTTATCTTCCATCTCCACCACTGCTGGCGACTATTTTTGTGTCCGGCAAGGCGGAAAGCACGTATTGTAGCCTTACTACATAAGTGATTGACAACGCAGGCGGGCGCAAAAATAGTCCCAGCCCTTCGGGTTGTGCCTGAAAAAGCGCCACTTATGTCCACGGATGGACTGTATGCCGGCGCGCCAGGGAGGCGCGCGCCGGTCTGCGTTGCTCGTCACTTATTTAGAATAACTAAAAGCCGCTCCTCGTGCCTTGATTGACGTTTTTTCAGCTCACAACAGAGGCGGAGATGAAAGAGCAACAGACCCTGTTTAAACGGGAATCATTTATCGAGTTGGGTAAAACTGACCCAACTCGATAGTTTAATGAAACCATGATTCAGACTTTGGTTAAAGATTATTTCGCCTGTATTGCCTGTTGAGCCTCAATAATCATTGCTTAATTTGGGAATGGAATCCCAGCAAAGCGCAGCAAGTCACTGATATAATGCTTGACTTTGTCCCCATTTCTCACAGGTAACTAACTCATGTCTGATTTCGGCAAGTTTGTCGATGCTTTCACGCCAGCGGAAGTCGCGGAAAAAGTCAAAACCGTCGGTGTGGATAAGGCCAATATGGCGCTTATTCCATTGGTCATTCTATCCCTGATGGCTGGGGCATTTATCTCGTTTGCTGCTATGTATTACACGGTGGTGATAACCGATGCTAGTACCGCCTATGGCCTTGCAAGACTGGCAGGTGGGTTGGTATTTGCTCTGGGCTTCATTTTGGTGGTAATTGCTGGAGCCGAACTGTTTACCGGGAATACGCTGGTGGTAATGGCCTATGCCAAAGGACAGGTGAGCTTCAAGTCCTTAATGCGTAACTGGGGTATTGTCTATGTCGGCAATCTGGTGGGTGCACTGGTTACAGTATATCTGGTGTATCTATCTGGTTATCTGACAGATGGAAATTACGGTGTGGGGGTGACGGCCATCAAAACTGGTTTGTTAAAAGTAGATCATTCACTCACCGAGGCTTTCATACGCGGTTTACTCTGTAATGTACTGGTCTGTTTAAGCAGCTGGATGGTGTATGCCTCCCGCAGTGTGACCGATAAGGTGATGGCCGTATTATTTCCCATCTCCGGATTTGTGGCCATGGGCTTTGAACATTCGGTTGCCAATATGTACATGATCCCAATTGCGATGCTTGCAGCAACTGACCAGGCAATTGTGGCAGCCGGACATTTTGATGCCGCCCAGTTAGCAACGTTGGATTTTGCCGGTTTAATGGGCAACCTTATTCCGGTCACTCTCGGTAATATTGTTGGCGGCGCAGGCTTTGTAGCGATGACCTATTATCTGGTCTATGTATATGCTCGTCCAAACCGATAAACAGGTCTTAACACTAAAAGGTGCACTGTTGTAATCAACAGTGCACCTTTTTTTGTTTACCACGACTTATAAGGCAGAAACTTTCCATCAAGTGTAATGACAATCCGATCACCTTTGGGATCAGGTTTTTTCTCAATATTCATGGCAAAATCAATAGCACTGACAATACCATCGCCACATTTTTCATGCACAATCTCTTTAATGGTCGGACCATAAACCGACATCATTTCATAGAGACGATATAGCAAAGGATCGGTAGGAACCGTTTGGTCCCATTGCTTGTTTGGGTATTTCTGCAGAGCCAGTTCCACTTCAGTGCCCAGATCCAGTGACTGACACAGTTTTTTGGCGGTATCGGCTGGCATGCTGTTCATTCCAAGGCAGGCTGATGCCGTCCACTCAGATGACATGCCAATGGCTTCACCGATTTTTTCCCAGGTCAGTTCTTTCGTTTCTTTTGCCACCATGATGGCTTGCGTCATAGCAAGTTTATTCATTGTTACTCCAAAATCTATTGTTCGAATAAAAAACCTGACACCACTTTCCGGTGCCAGGCCAACGAGGAAATCAATTCATTTTTTCTGAAAACTCAGCGGTAGGTGCACCGGTTTTGTAATGTGTGGCATACAACATGCCACCAGTCAGAACCAAGCCGCCGACAAGATTACCGAAAATAACCGGGATTTCATTCCACAATAACCAGTCAGCAATGGTGATATCTGCACCCATCAGCATGCCCATCGGAAACAGGAACATGTTAACGACGGCGTGTTCGAAAACCAGTCCAAAAAACACTGCAATAGGCAACCACATTGCGACCACTTTGCCGGCTACTGAATTGGATAACATCGCACCGACAACACCGGTAGAAACCATCCAGTTACACAGAATGCCAGCGACAAAAACGGTTAACCAACCCGCACCGCCGTGTGCGGCAAATCCCAAGGTCCGTGCCTCAGCAGCCTTGGCTATGGCCTGACCAGCTGCGCCGGGTTCAGTGGTAAATGCAAAGGTCCAGGCGATACCAACTAACAGCGCAGTGGTTAAGGCACCAAAAAGGTTACCAATGCCTACCAGTAACCAGTTTTTTAACATCCCGTTAAAGGTGCAGCCACGACGTTTATCCAATAAGGCTAATGGTACTAATGCAAATACACCTGTCAGCAAATCAAAGCCCAATAAATTCAGTAAAACAAATCCGACAGGGAAAACTAACGCGCCAACAATCGGCAAACCGGTCTGTACCGCAGCAGTCACCGCGAATGCCACAGCCAGAGTCAGGATAGCCCCAGCCATATAAGATCGAATTAATACGTCCCGGGTAGCCATTTTGAGCTTTGATTCACCGGCATCGACCATTTTTTTGGTAAATTCACTTGGTATGAGATAAGACATAAACGCTCCAGATTGAATTGATGTAAACAGGTAAGCAGTTAGCATGTTTTATGCCTGACTTGCTTTATGCTTTAGTATCAATTGGTTAGCGTTTTAGGTTGGTGTGGAAAGATGTTTTTTGCACCAAGATGATTCGAAGTGGTGTCTCGGCTGCACAAGCATGAGGCGCACAATCAACGAAATGTTATTTAGAAACTGACTCTGACCAGGTAGTACTATCAAGCAACGCTGGTTGTGGGTGTCCAATGTGATAACCCTGAGCAAAATCCACCCCATAGCCTCTTAACAGCGCTAATATTTCCGCATTTTCGACAAACTCAGCGGTAATCTGGCGATTCAGCCCTTTGGCGACATCAACTAATGCTTTGACAAAAAGTTGATCATCGGCATTTTTATCCAGATTTTTAATAAAGATGCCATCAATTTTGATGATATCGACGGGCAGTTCCCGCATATAGTTAAATGAGGAAAACCCGACGCCAAAATCATCAAGGGAAAACCGACAGCCTAATGCTTTTATTGCCTGCATCATGGCTTTGGCTTGCTGCAGATTAGAGACGGCTACTGTTTCAGTGATTTCAAAAATGATGCCGTTGGGATTGACTTGATGTTCGGCAATTGTGTTTTCCAGTAAAGGCAATAACACAGAGGTATCAATAACCAATCCAGAGAGGTTTATAGCAAAACAAACGTTTCTTCCCTGCTTTTGCAATGCCCCCAGTTGCTGCAGAGCGTGGTGGATAACATAATGATCTATCTGCTGAATCAAACCGACCTGTTCAGCAATTTGAATAAATTTCCCGGGTAGTCGCAGTTCACCGGTGCCAGGATCCCGCATTCGCAGTAAAACTTCGTAGTGTTCTATTTTGTCCGTCTGCAATTCCAGAATCGGCTGATAGAACAACACAAACAGATCCTGTTCCAGAGCCTGTTCAATTCGATGTTTCCATAACACTCGGGCTTGCAGTTGCTCTCGGGTACGATCATCAGGTGAAAAAGTATGGAAACTGCCCTTACCAAAAGCTTTGGCCTGGTACATTGCCAGATCGGCAAACCCCATCAGTTCATGAATACTGGCATCCTGTAACGGGAAGTGCACAATACCGATGCTGGTGGATACTTTGTGGTGAACTGCACCATATTCGAGCTGAATGGTGCTCAGCTCATGGATTACTTTTTTTGCCAATGTGATAGCACCTGCTGAGTCGCTTTCAGGCATTAAAATAGCAAACTCGTCTCCCCCCAGTCTGGCAACCAGATCAGTAAAACGGGTAACCCGTTTTAGGGCACGGGCAACTAGAATCAACAGTTCGTCACCGGCCCGGTGACCACTGGTATCGTTGATGTCCTTGAATTGATCCAAATCGAGATACAGCAGCGTGTTGTGGTGATGATACCGAATAGCCATACGCAGCGATTTTTCGAACTCTTCAATAAATTTACGTCGATTACATAAGTCGGTCAGAGGATCATGCTCAGCCATCCAGATAATGCGTTTTTCAGCGTCTTTTTTATCAGTCATATCCAGGCCAACCGATAAAATTACCGCTTGCTGATTATCATGTTCGAGGCGCGAATGCAGCCAGGAAATCTGCCGGATAAGACCGTTTTTATCAATGAGTTCGGCATCTTGTTGGGCTATTCGCTGATGACCGGCCAGTAATTCATTGAAATGGATATTGGCCTCAGTCCAATGACTGGCAGGAAACATTCTGGCGACATTGGTATTGAGAATTTCATTTTTGTTATAGCCGGTAATTTGTTCGCCATAATCGTTAAACAGCGAAATATCAAATTTTTTATCAATGGTTAAAACGATTAACTGGGCGGTATCAAGCAGGCTTTTTATGAAGTCACGATCTTTACGCAGCTCACGATTCTTAATCTGAACCTGCTGATTGCGCAGTCGTCGGTGCTGATCGAGATGATCCAGCACATTTATCAGTTGATGAGTCAGGTTCGACAGCTCGATAACTTCCTGATCAATACTGCTGAAAGTTGTTTCTGATAAAAGCTGGCGGGCCTGCTGATATTTTTTTGCCGACAATAAAGGAAGGGCCAGCGATATGTGTTCAATCTGAGTTAACGGTTGGGATAGACGTCGCAATACCCATAATGTTAAGGCCAGAGAAAACAGCAGAATCAATACGAGTGGCAAGAGATAGATAGTCAGCAGTTGTGTTTTTTCAAAAAGACCCTGCTGAAAGTTTAAATAACCGATAAGGCAAAGAATGATGAAGCCGGTCAGGCAACTGCCAAAAAAAATGCTGTAGGCCGTTTTCCAATGAAGTTGAAGTTTTGACATCCTGGCCATTTATATCTCATCCATGGGAAGCAATATGCCGGCGATTATGGCATATCACGGAGTGAAAATAATGTGCGCAATCTACTGTTGTTCATCACGAGAAACTTTGCGGAGTACCCAATCCAGAGCGTTGGCAGGTAAAACGCGTTTGAGATACGCAAACAGATACGTCGGAAAAGTAACGTAATAACGAATCTTTGGTCGATCGGCTTCTATGGCATGTACTAACTTATCAACTACTGCTTTGGCTGGAAGGGTGAAAGGTGCTGCTGGCCCTGGCGTTAACAGGCGTTTTTCCATTGCTGTATAGCTGGCCTTATGAGCACTGGTATCTTTATTAATATGCTGCTGATATTTGGTAAAAGCATTTTGCCTGAACTGGCTGGTTATTGGGCCAGGTTCGATGAGCGAAATGGTAATACCTGTACCTTTTAACTCCAAACGCAAGGTATCAGCCAAACCTTCGATGGCGAATTTACTGGCGTTGTATGCGCCCCGATAGGGTAAGGCAATGAGCCCTAATACAGAGCTGTTATAGATGATTCTGCCAGATCCCTGCTGGCGCATCTGTTTTATCACCAGGTTAGTCAGTTCCTGAGTACCAAACACATTGGTCTCAAATTGTTCACGGAGCGCGTCCCGCGTCAAATCTTCCACTGCGCCTGGCTGACCGTAAGCAGCATTATTAAATAACACATCGACTTTACCCTCGAATGCTTTTATTGCTGCCTCAACCATGCCGCCTATCGATTCACTGTTTGCCAAGTCGCAAGATAAATTGCTGATGCCGGCTTGTGAAAGCATGATTTGATCGACAGGTTTTCTGACTGTCGCAATCACATTATGCCCCCGCCGATGTAATATTCTGGCAGCCTCCAAACCAATGCCGCTCGAACATCCGGTAATCAAAATATTGCGTCGCTGTATGTTGGGCTTGTTTTTTGGCATATAAGCAATCAGAGTATGGTTAAATTATAACGGCTAAACATTTAAGCATATTGACCGCTAAATGTTATAGAACGAAACAATTAAGGTGGGCAAAACTCAGGTATGTTACAAGGAAATGATATTAGTCAGACCGATTACGAACGGTTTCGACTTTTTTTGGAACAGGCCTGCGGCATTGTTTTGGGTGATGGCAAACAATATTTAATTGTCAGCCGTCTCACCAAGCTGTTACGTGATGAAAATATTCCCTCAGTTGCCGATCTGTTAAATGCGATACAGCGTGGTCACCCACGTCATTTGCGAGACGCGGTTATTGATGCGATGACAACGAATGAAACGTCGTGGTTCAGAGATGGCGGGCCGTTTGAAGTATTTGAAAAAATGACGTTGGCGGATTTGGAAACGCGGGTTACAGCACCCTGCAGAATCTGGTCAGCAGCCTGCTCTTCGGGGCAGGAGCCTTATACGATCAGTATGATCCTCAATGAATATATTCGTAAAAAGCCGGATAGCAAACTTAAAAGCACACAAATTATTGCCACCGATATTTCTAACAGCATGCTTGCATTGGCACGACGGGGTGTTTATGAAGAACATGCCCTGATAAGAGGAATTTCCCCCGCGAGACGTCAACAGTTTTTCAAACCCTTTGAAGGCCGCTGGCAAATTGTCGATGAAGTTAAACAGCGGGTTCAGTTCAGGGAACAGAATCTGTTGCAAAGCTATACTGGATTGGGTCGGTTTGATGTCATCCTGTGCCGTAATGTGTTGATTTATTTTTCGATGCAACGCAAGACAGATATTCTTACCCGTTTGGCCCAGGCATTAAACCCGGGTGGGTACCTGTTTTTAGGTGCTTCGGAAACGATTAGTGGTTACACCGATGCATTTGATTTGCAACGCACGCCACATGGCGTGGTGTATCGCCGACGTTAGTTTTCGTATTTATCGGATACAGATTTAATCTCTATGGCTTCAGCGGATTGATCACTTGTTGCTGTTTTCGTCGTTTGCGGTTTTTCACACCATCCCAGCCAGCTTCCAATATATTGTAAAACCGTTTTGATTAAACGCCATAAACGCGGTAGCAACCAAATCATTAACATGATGAAAACAATTAGTGCCGCAAGAAACCACAGCGGATGAGTGAGGGCCGTCCACAAACCGGCAATCACCAGCAAGTCTTCGGTAATTGAGGCTGCCCAGTTGCTGAAAGGTTCTGGTGAGGTATTGATCATTAATCTACTGCCGGCTTTAGTGGCATGGGTTGCGGCAGCAAGGCTCCCGCCCAGCAGACCTGCTGTTAATTCGATTGCCGGGCTGACATCTCCTACTGCACTTGCCGCCAACATGGCACCAGCCGGAATACGGATAAAGGTATGCAGAGTGTCCCAGCCGGTATCGACACAAGGCACTTTATCAGCGAAAAATTCCACACAATACATTACTGCTGCGGCCGTCATCACCAGAGGGTCACTGAGAACCTGCAACTCTGTCGGCAAAACCATATGCCCTGTTGTGCCCATATAACCCAGCATAAATACCGCAGCATATAAATTGATACCACTGGCCCAGGCGGCCCCCATACTCAGCGCAATAATACTTACAGCATCCATTTAACGACTCCCGTTTGGTATAGTGGCCAGGGTCTGTTGATCTTTCAGAGTCTCCCGCAGTGATGGCTTTGAAAGATCAACAGACCCCAGAGTTTTTATGGAGTAATTGAATGATAACCCGAGCAGAGCTGATCGCCTATCTTGATGAGCAATTGGAAGTATCGAGATTTCAGGACTATTGTCCGAATGGTTTACAGGTAGAAGGTAAACCAGAGATAAATACTCTGGTGACCGGCGTAACGGCAAGTCAGGCTTTGTTAGAAGCGGCTGTGGAGCACAATGCTGATGCCCTTATGGTTCATCATGGGTATTTCTGGCGTGGCGAAGCTCCCACAGTGACAGGCATTAAATACCAACGTTTGAAAATGTTAATCAATAATGACATGAATCTTATTGGCTACCATCTGCCCTTGGATGCCCATTCCGAGTTTGGTAATAACGTACAACTGGCGAAAATACTGAATATAGAAATTGATGGATTTATTGCCGGTACTGGAGAACCCGCTATCGGTTTTCAGGGGAAACTAGCAACATCACAAACATTAGACGAATTTTCATCCTATATCGCCTGTCAACTGGATCGAAAACCTACCATTATTGCCGGTCATGATCGTTTAATAAAAACAGTTGGCTGGTGTACCGGTGCTGCACAAGGCTATATTCAGCAGGCAGCAGAGTCAGGTCTGGATGCCTTTATCAGTGGAGAGGCTTCAGAGCAGACAACACATTTGGCCAGAGAACTTGGAATTCATTACATCGCAGCAGGGCACCATGCTACAGAACGTTATGGTGTTAAATCCTTGGGAGAGCATCTTGCTCTGAAATTTGGCCTGCAACACTATTTCATTGACATTGATAATCCAGTTTAATGGATAAACCTGCCATCAGGATGATAACCAGTATGAAAGACTATATAGACAAGTTAAAACATTTTTTCCAGGTTCAGCTTTGGCAGGAAACGACTGAAGGCGCCAGCAAACTAAAACGTTTGACACGGCACGCGGGTCGAGTGACTTATGTGATGGCGAGACAACTGTCGACCGGAGAATTAAACCTGCGGGCAATGAGCCTGGTATTTACCACCTTATTATCATTAGTACCGTTGATTGCAGTTGCTTTCTCGGTGCTCAAAGCGTTTGGAGTACATAACCAAATAGAACCCGTACTGCTCAACTTTATGGCCCCACTCGGTGAAAAAGCAGGGGAAATGACTTCCGGCATTATTGGTTTTGTAGAAAACGTCAAAGTTGGCGTGCTGGGTTCGATTGGTTTGGGCATGTTGTTTTACACAATTATTGCTTTGGTACAGAAAGTTGAAAGTGCTTTTAATTTTGTGTGGCGGGTCAAAAGATCAAGGTCGTTTGCACGTCGGTTCACTGATTATATGAGCGTTGTGATGATCGGGCCGGTATTGGTCTTCTCCGCTTTAGGAATTGCCGCAACGGTGATGGATAATGATGTGGTCTCGACCTTACAATCAATCGAACCATTTGGAACATTGCTACTGATACTCAGCAAATTGTTACCCTATTTTATGATTGTGCTCGCCTTTACCTTTCTCTATACCTTCATTCCTAATACCAAAGTGAAACTTGGGCCGGCCCTGGGTGGTGCAATGGTGGCCGGAGCACTATGGATTGGACTGGGAACTTTGTTTGCGACTTTTGTAGCTTCATCATCCAATTACACGGCAATCTATTCCAGTTTTGCGATTTTATTTTTCTTTATGATCTGGCTTTATCTTGGCTGGTATATTTTATTGACCGGATCTCAGGTAGCTTTTTATCTTCAGCATCCAAGATTTGTATTGATGGGCGGAAAAACCCTGGTTTTGAGTCCACGATTACGTGAGAAAAAGGGCTTGTGGTTAATGACCATTATTGCCCGTCGCTTTTGTGAAAAAAAGCCGGCATACAGCCTTTCGGAACTGGAGAAGCTCACCACGTTAAGTAGTGAAAATTTAGAGGAATTATTGGACATTTTGGAGGAAGGTGGCTTTATCGTAGAGGTGGCTGGAGATAAAGATTCCTTTACTATGGCCGGTGATGTCAGCAAAATTTTAGTCAGTGAAATTTTGTTTTGTTTACGTAGTGCCGAGGAAGTGGGTATTTCAACATTACAGCAACACACTGAGCCCAGTATTGAAGCATTCTTTTCTGAAATTAATGAAGCACAGAATACTGTGTTGGATGATTTAAGTTTACGTGATTTAGCCATAGGCAAAAATACAGCATGATTGAGACAAATGCTTTTCAGGGAAAACGTATTCTTCTTGGCGTTACCGGCAGTATTGCAGCCTATAAATCAGCAGATTTAATTCGAAGATTAAAAGAATACGGTGCTGAAGTACGGGTAATGATGAGTGATGGTGGAACGCAGTTTATTACGCCACTTACGCTGCAAACGGTCAGTGGTAATCCCGTGTCATTGAATTTCTTTGATGCTGATGAAGAAGCTGCAATGGGTCATATTAAATTGGCGCGTTGGGCAGACTGGATCCTGATTGCTCCCGCAACCGCTGACTGTCTGGCGAAACTGGCTCATGGCCTGGCGGATGATTTGATTTCCACGGTATGTCTTGCCTCTGAAGCACCGTTGATGGTGGCACCGGCAATGAATAATAAGATGTGGTCACATATCGCAACCCAGCAAAACTGCCAACTGCTAAAACAACGCGGTGTGGAATTTATTGGTCCTGAAAGCGGTGATCAGGCCTGTGGGGAACAGGGCGAAGGTCGCCTAATGGCTGTTGAAAATATTGTGATGCATCTGAGCCGCAAGTTGCAGACCGGTCCTCTGACAGGAAAACAGGTAGTCATTACTGCAGGACCTACGCATGAACCAATTGATCCGGTTCGCTTTATTGCTAATCGCAGCTCAGGGAAAATGGGCTATTCCCTGGCGCAAGCAGCCGTTGAGATGGGTGCAAAGGTCACCCTGATATCTGGGCCGGTGGCTTTGGAAGCCCCGTCTGGTTGCAGCCGTATAATGGTTGAAACGGCTCAACAAATGTTTGACGCTGTTATGCAAAACTTAGCTGGTACGGCAATTTATATCGGTTGTGCAGCAGTAGCAGATTATCGTCCCACGCATCCTGCTTCAGCTAAATTAAAAAAAACGGCTGATGATGATTTATCACTGCAACTTCGTTTGAATCCCGATATTATTACATCGGTTGCCAATGCCGATGAGCGGCCGGAGCTGGTCGTTGGTTTTGCTGCTGAGACAGATGATTTGCAACAATATGCACAACATAAATTACAGCAAAAACGTTTGGATTTGATCGCAGCGAACCAAGTGGGGGATGGACTGGCTTTTGGTCAGGATAACAATGCGCTGGAAATTTTCTGGGAAGGTGGGCATAAGTCCTTGGCTGAAGCTCCGAAACTTGAAATTGCACGCGAACTCATAACATTAATAACAGAGCGTTATCATGCAAAAAATTCAATTTAAGATTCTCGATCCGAGACTGGGCAAATCCATTGAACTGCCGGACTATGCCACCGAGGGTTCTGCCGGAATGGACCTGAGGGCCTGCCTGGATGAAAATCTGATATTACGTCCTGGCGAAACCATTCTGATACCGACCGGAATTGCCATTCATATTGACGATCCCTCCCTGGCTGCGATGATTTTGCCGCGCTCAGGCCTTGGACATAAACACGGCATTGTATTAGGTAATCTGGTGGGCCTTATCGACAGCGACTATCAGGGACAAATTTTTGTATCCTGTTGGAATCGGGGGGATACGCCCTTTGAAATCGTAGTGGGGGAGCGTATTGCACAAATGCTGTTCGTCCCAGTAGTGCAAGTAGGATTTGAGCAGGTCACCGAGTTTACTGCCAGTGAACGTGGTAGCGGCGGCTTCGGCCATACTGGCAGAAGCTGAGCACAACCGTGCTGCTGAAACTGCAAAATCTGAAGCTATTTCGCCGAAGGCTGAGTTCGCTGGCCATTCTGCTGTTGATTTTGATTGTTCTTTCCGGGGTGGCAGCAGCAATCCGGATTAATGATTACCAACAGCAGTCAGCTTCAGAAGCATTCAACCAGACACAAACGGAAAAGCTGGCGCTCGCTGCATCCGGTATGATCGATATGCTACAAGACTGGCAGCAACGTTTTAACGAGATGTCGGCGGAAAATGCACAGGACCCGGTAGCTTTTGGCTGGCCTGATGCATCAACCTCATGTGTTATTTCCTTTATACCTGCTGCTCCAACATCCGACGCGTGTATTCCGGTCAGTTTTGGCACTATTAATAGTCTGCGCCAGGCAGACATGCAAGGTATGGCTGATATTGCTGTTATGCAGCCAAATACGCCTCAGGCGCATATTTTACTGACCAAGAAGCTGGATGCAGCAGGCTATCTGGTGCTTAGCCTGCAAATGACTGAGCTGGAGGATAAGCTGCGTGAACGTTATTTATCGATTGGTACAGGTAGTCTGGCATTACAGCAAGGGGCCCAAAACTGGCTGACTTTGATCGAACAAGGCGATGGTAAAGCTCAGCATTCCAGTCCTGTTTTTACTCAGGCATTACCCGGAGCTTACTGGCGCCTGGCATTCTGGCCTGCTGAAGGGGTGGCTAAAACAGCAGCCTGGCCTGCATTGCTCATGTTAGCCATTATTGTTTGTGCCTTATGCTGGCTGGTGATAAACCGGTTCAGTACGTTAAAACCAAAAAAACAGGCGCAAATTGGAGCACGCCCACGGCCAGTAGAATATACAGAAAATGAAGTTAATATCGATAATACGCCGCCTCCTGCGGTAATACGCGCAGCCGCTCCCAAAGTGAGTAAAACCGAGTCAGTAGATAGAGTCAGGCCAGTAGATATTAAACCGGTTATTTTTAAGGCCTATGATATTCGGGGTATTGTCGGCACCCAATTAAGTGAACCCATTATGCGGGTCTTGGGGCTTGCCATAGGTACGGAGGCACAGCATCAGGAGCAGACCCGGATTATCGTCGGGCGGGATGGTCGGCTTTCCAGTGAGAGTTTCAGTGATGCATTAATCGAAGGTATTCTGGCCAGTGGTTGTGATGTTACTGATATTGGAGCGGTACCAACCCCTCTTGTTTATTTTGCCTCGCAGCACATGCGGACACATTGTGGCGTAGTAGTGACGGGCAGTCATAATCCACAGGGCTACAATGGTCTGAAAATTGTTATCAATGACAAAACATTGTCTGGTGATGCTATTCAGGGCATTTATCATCGTATACAGCATTCTCGACTTTATAGTGGGGAGGGCCAGTTACGACAGGCAGATATCATTGCTAGTTATATTGAAAAAGTAAAACAGACTGTTCCTTTATCCCGCCCGCTAAAAGTCGGTGTGGATTGTGGAAATGGTATTGCTGGTAAAGTGGTTCCGCAGTTGCTAACCGCATTAGGCTGTGAGGTGCATGAACTGTTTTGCAAAGTTGATGGTCACTTTCCCAATCATCATCCCAACCCGGCCCAACCGCAAAATATGCAGGATATTTCTAAACTGGTTCGTGAGAAACATCTTGATATTGGACTGGCGTTTGATGGAGATGGCGATAGACTGGGAGTGGTTGACGGAGAGGGTGAAATTATCTGGCCGGATCGTTTGCTGATGTTGTTTGCCAGCGATATTCTGAAACGCCATAAAGGTTCGACCATTGTTTATGATGTCAAAAGTACGGGCTTGTTGAGGCAGGTTATTACCAAGGCAGGTGGTAAGGCAATGATGTGCGCTTCGGGCCATTCATTAATACGGGCCGAAATGCTCAAACATGAGGCAAAATTAGCGGGTGAGCTGAGTGGACATATCTTTTTTGCCGATAACTGGTATGGTTTTGATGATGCTTTATTTGCCGCCTGCCGCCTGCTGGCGCTGATTGCCGATGATCCACAACGTCGTGGCGCAACAGAAATCTTTGCTGCACAACCGCAAAGTGTTAGCACTCCAGAAATTTTAATTGATTTAGATACAGCAGAATGCCGTCGGTTTATGACACAATTTACACAAAATGCACAGTTCGATGATGGCGAAGTTATCACCATTGATGGTGTGCGGGTGAATTTTAGCAATGGCTGGGGACTTGTTAGAGCATCAAATACTGTTCCCGGTCTCACGTTGCGATTTGAAGCAGAAACTGAAGAAGATCTGGAACAGATAAAACAGCAATTTATTCAGCAGATGCTGCAGGTGAAACCTAATCTAAGTCTTAATTTTTAATCTTACGCTGTTAACGACAAAAACGAATTATAGTTGGTCGTTATTTTACATAAGCAAAAACAATAAAAAAAGCTTGCACTAAACAGACTGTGCGGGACAAGGAAGAAATTTTTAATGAGTTTGAATACACAAAAAGCGTCACATATTGCTCAGGTTCTGACTGAAGCGTTGCCTTATATCCAACGTTTTTCCGGTAAGACACTGGTCATCAAATATGGTGGTAATGCCATGATTGATGAAACGTTGAAAAACAGTTTTGCCCGCGATGTTGTGTTGTTGAAAGCTGTTGGTATTAATCCTGTCATTGTTCATGGTGGTGGTCCGCAAATAGGCCAGCTTTTGGCAAAGATCGGAAAAGAGTCCGAATTTATTAATGGTATGCGGGTCACAGACAACGAGACCATGGATATTGTTGAAATGGTGCTCGGCGGCCAAGTGAACAAAAGCATTGTTAATCTGATCAATAACCATGGTGGACGAGCTGTCGGCTTGACGGGGAAAGACGGTAGTCTGATATTTGCTGAAAAGATGAAATTTGCTTCACAGGAAGAACTTGGCGTTGATGCACCGGAAATGATTGATTTGGGCTATGTAGGCCGCGTAACCAGTATTGATACCAGCGTGATTGATATGTTGATTCACAGTGACTTCATTCCTGTAATTGCACCTATCGGGGTGGGGCAGGATGGACAGTCCTACAACATTAATGCCGATCTTGTTGCTGGTAAAATTGCTGAAGTGTTGCAGGCAGAAAAACTGATCCTATTGACAAACACGCCCGGACTGCTAGATGCTGACGGGACGTTGCTTACTGGTCTGAATGCGAAACAAGTCAATGATTTGATTGCCTCGGGTGTCATTTATGGCGGAATGTTACCTAAAATTGGCTGCGCGTTAGATGCCGTTCAGGCGGGGGTGACCAGCTCACACATCATCGATGGTCGTGTACAGCATGCGGTATTACTGGAAATGTTTACGGATGAGGGCGTTGGTACGCTTATTCGTGGAGGCGGTCGATGACTGAGCAACAATCAACGCGCGCGCAGAATAAACAGTCGCGTCATCAAGCGATATTGGAAGCTTTGGCGACGCAACTTGAAAAACATCCCGGACAGCGAATCACAACAGCGCAATTGGCTGAAAGCCTCGGAGTATCTGAAGCGGCTTTGTACCGCCATTTTCCCAGTAAGGCGAGAATGTTTGAGGGGCTTATCGAATTTTCCGAAGATACCGTTTTTGGCTTGATCCGTAGAATTGTTGATGAAGATGATAATGCGGTCTCTCGATGTGAAAAAATTATGGCATTAATGCTGGGGTTTAGTGCCAAAAATCCAGGTATTAGCAGTGTCCTCGTTGGAACAGCGTTAACTGGTGAAACAGAACGGCTTCGTCATCGCGTGAGTCAATTTTTTGACCGATTGGAGACGCAATTCCGACAAATTCTGCGGGAACGCGAGTTAACCTTGACTCAAGCTGGCGGACGGCCAGTGAATGAAACGGCTAACTTATTACTCAGTATTGTTGAAGGAAGACTTCAACAGTTTGTTCGTAGTGGATTTCGTCAGTCACCGCTTCAGGGATGGGAACAACAATGGCAACTCATCAATACGATTCTGAAGGTCTACGCGTGATTAACGTAGTTTTGATTGGTCGAACAATAGCCAGTTTAATTAATCTGGCTGAACATGATGACTTAAAGATTACCGTTATCGACCCAGAAACTGTTGATACAGCAGTTTTGGCAATAATCGCTGCTGAAGCTGATATTACCGTGTTGGAACAAAACAATGAACGGATTAATGCCGATATTCTATGTTTGGTTCTGGCGACAAATTACGAACATAATCAGACCCTGATTATGTCGGATAAAACACCGGATTTTAATCAACTCAAAGCAACTGGCTTCAGAGCACGGGGTTACATCACACCATCACAGCATGACAAGTTAGTCAAAGCTATTCGAGCCGTACATGATGGTGAGGCATGGTTACCAAGACGTCTGGTCGCCGATATGCTGAATCATTTCGCTGCAGGTGATATGGGGCAATAATCAAACCTGGACAAGAATTAATTTTATCTGGCTGGAATTTTGCTTAACAAAAAAATAAATTTTTTAAAATATTTGTTTTTTTAGTACCAATGTACAGTAGATAGCTTTGTGTAGTCATGGGAGACTATCTGCAAATATGGTCACAAGTGGTTTTTGTTGGCCTTGGGAAGCAGCATTTCATCGGAGAAGAATTTTATGGCCACAGAAGCCGGAATTATTTCAGCCTTAATTGGCACTGCAACTGCCACAGCAGTCGACGGTACTGTGAGAAATTTACAAGTTGGTGACAAAGTTTATCCCAACGAAATTATTACCACGGGTATTGCCGGTGCTATCGAAATTGAATTTCCAGATGGCGGGGTAATGGATCTGGGACGTAATTCTCAAGCTGTTCTCGACAGTGAAGCATTTGAATTGGATGTTGCAGAAGCTGATACACCACCGGCAGCTGATGTGGTCGATGATATAGACGCCATTCAACAGGCTTTACTCGCAGGTGAAGATCCAACACAAGTTGCTGATCCTACTGCTGCTGGTCCAGGCGCACAGCCCACCAGTGAAGGTGGCAGCGAAGCGGTTGTTGTAGATTACCTTGCTCCACGAATTACACCTGATTCAGGTTTTGAAACAACAGGGCCGGGTATTGCTTTCCCTGATCCTCCACCGTTTGAGTTTTTAGTTGATGAGTCGGATGATTTGGATCCCATTATTCCAACAGATCCAACAGATCCAACAGATCCAACAGATCCTAATCAGCCAGATGATCTTAAGCCAGTTGCGGATCCTGTTTTAACCAGTTATGAGTTTGCAAGTCAGACTGAAATAGAATTACCCCAAGATGCTTATGTATTTAAACAATTTTCTGTGGATGGTTTTGTTGATAGCGGTGAAGATAAGTCCAATCCTAGTACGTTTGAGGATATTGCATCCCTGGGGGGGAATGATAATGAAACCGACTTGGCAGGATTGCTTTTTACGTTAAAGGCACCGCCTAGTTTCGGTCAGCTTTTTATAAAAAATGGTGATAATTGGGTTGAATTGAATGAAGGCAATACATTTAATTCAAGCGATTCGATTGTTTGGAGTGCAACTCTTGCTGAGTTTAACTCAGAACTAACATCGAAATCCTATGGCGGTATTAAAACAGGGAGTTCAGCCTGGGAGGGGGTTACTCTTGAAGCGACTAATCTTAATGGTCAGTCTGCTAAAATTGCATTTGATTCAGATGGCATTGGCGTTGCTGGAGGGACAATTGTACCAAATCAGCTGGAACACCGAGGTGGAGCCTCAGAAAAAATAACAATGAGATTTGAGAATCCATCATTAGCAGCCACCATAACTGTCAGTAGACTTATTGCCAATGAAAAAGAGGTTGGGCAAGTCGAAGCTTTTTTGAATGGTGAGTCAGTTGGTGTTTGGACATTTACCACAGCGAACGGTAATCCATTACTGAACGGAGAACCGGTAGATTTTTCTCTGGCAAAGAATAATTTGACCGTTGATCCTGCTGGATCCTCAGGTAATGCGACTTTTACCCTGCCTGATGGTGTAATATTTGATTCACTTGAATTTACTGCTACTAATTATGTTGATGGTAAAAAGTCTACATCAGACAGTAGTGATTACTACATCCAAAAAGTGACCGTAAGTGAAATTCCTGATAGTGAATTCCAATATTCCGTGACTGATGCGGCTGGCAATGAAAGTGATACTGTTAAGGCGGTTATTACTTCAGGTGATGCGGTTTTGGAAAACCCTGATTCTGGCGAACCTAATATTATCAAAGATGGACGTGGAAATAATGAATTGATTGGTACCGATCAAGATGATGTCATTATTGGTGGAGCTGGTAATGATATTCTGACAGGTGGAGATGGGGCTGATTTATTTGTATGGCAGGCAGGGGATGAGTTTAATCTTTCCAATATCTCCGCCCAGGATACCGTTACTGATTTTAATATTGAGCAAGGTGATGTACTTGATTTTGCAGATATTCTTGTTGGTGAAGAGTCCGGGGATTTAGCTGATTATATTCATATTGAAGATAATGGTGTTGATACCGTTATCGAGCTCAAGCCCGAGGGTGCTGGTGGCGACGTCAAACAAACTATTACTTTGCAAGGTACGACTCTTGCTGATATGGGGCTTGGTGGATTTGATACTTCAACGCAACAGGCTGAGATTATTAACAAGCTCGTACAGGATGGTCATGTGAATGTTGATAGTTAACTAGTTAACTCTATACATAAAAGACCCGCATAACGCGGGTTTTTTTATGGGGTTAAACTTCTTGCTAACTTACTAAGTTACCAACAATCATTAGCTGGTGTTCTTTGATTATTATGGTTAATCGTCATTGTTCCGCAACGATCAGCTGCTTGCCCCCCTGTAGGAGCTGCCTGGATTGTATAAGCTGTGGCGGATGGTGCGGCCGTGAAACTTAAGTTATAAAAACTGTTACCTTGCTTTGGTGAATTTATGAAAGGTAAATTGGCACCTGCATAAGTGAAGTTTTCCCCATAATATCTTTCCATAAAACTTACCAGTTCAAGTAAATCAGCCTGTGCATTCGATCTACGAGTCTCTCTAACTTGCTCCAGGTAGGATGGGTAAGCAATTGCAGCAATAATAGCAATGATCGCAACCGTTATCATCAACTCAATTAGCGTAAAACCTCTCTGAGGAGTAGTGTTCATGTTCTCAGTTCCTGTTAATTAGCATTGAGTAACCAAATTTCAGTGACATATGGCAGCTCACTATTTTCTTCATTTTTTGTATTGAAACCGATTAGTTCGCCTGCAGGAAGCTGAGGACCTAACTCACCATGACGAACCAATGCATGAACATTTGTATTACTATCTATCCGATAGGCGGTGTCATTAATTATTATAGTATTTGAATGGCCTGATTCTTCACTGATAACTCCAGTCTGGGTAAAACTGGTGTTAGCACCAGAAAATGCATTTGCACTAAATAACATAAAAACCAGAATAGAAAATATTTTCATACAGGTAACCTTAGTAAATTACTGCAATTGACGCCATGATTGACGTCCCTCATATCCTGGACCAGGATTTTCAATCGTTACTTCAATATTGCCATCAGCACCACTGGTATATTTAATTTCCTGTTGTCCACCGGGTTGATTGACGATACTTGGCGTTGGAATAATACCTACTTTTGATTCTTTTCCGCTGTATGGAACTTCAGTATCTGGGTCACCATCCCCATCTGTATCAATCATAAAGAAGTCTTCAGATGTAAAAACGCCATCTCCATTAACATCAAAGGGCGAATAGGATAATCTTGCACCCGTAGCATAATTCATTTCCATTAACCAACCAGATCCACCGAATGCACAAGGATCATCTGATGGAATTAAAGTAGTAAATATAATCCGCCCATTACGAATAATGGCATTACTTACTTGTCTTTCTCCCAGGTTACCTGAATTTACATCCTGATTAACAAGATCAATGTACCAACCAGAATGTTCTGTCCAATTAATCAGCTCATCAGAAGTAATACGATAATTGAAGCCATCTACAGATACCTGTTGCAGAATTTGTTGTTGTAAAAGATCGCTTCGGTCAAAAGCTATCAGCTCTGACAGTCTTTTATCCCAAATACTATAAAAACTCTGAGTGACTTGATTTTCACTAGAATTATCCCCTACTTCAAAGTATTTACCCGTACCAAATAATAACAAATAGCCATTTTCCCTAGGGTGTTTTACAACTTGAATGCGAGTTGTTATAGGTTGAATATTCGCCCCTGTACAAGTTTCTCCTGCACAAGCCGTGTAGAGTGGTTCAGGATTATCGGAATCAAGATAGGTAAAGTCCCAATTATCCTCATCCTGGCCGGTTACATTTATACTCCAAACGTTTCCGAATAAATCCCCAGCATAAATAGCGTCTACTATATTGTCATTATTAATATCAATTGCTGTTGGGGAAGCGATACCATTTGGTCGTTGAGCACCGGTTGGATCATCATTAGTACCAACCAATGTGTCAAACTTCTTAATCAAACTACCATCTGCAAGATTTATAAGATAAATGACTCCATTACCAGTCTGGCTGTCTTGAGCATCATTACTGTCTAAATTATTGTCTGCAGTATTGTTATAGCCACCGCCAACTAGAGCTGCCCATTCGCCATTATTTAGTCGAACAATACTTGCTTGTCCAAATGTAAACCCAAGATCTCTTTCATCCTGATCTGTAAATTCCCATAAAACTTTACTAGCAACATTTGCCTCTGTATTAAGGCTTGTTGGATCAGTTATATCTAATGCAAACATACCTTGTCCGCCTGCACCTAGTCCTGAAACGAGCACGGTGCGCCAACTACCATTGATAAAGGCATCTACTATTGTCGGGCTGCCATCCACATAGTATTTGTGTGTATAACTGGTATTGCTCAAATTATTTAAATTGTTGTAAACCGCATTGGGAACATAGGCAAATTTTTCAACCCCAGTATCGGCATCAAAAGCATGAAGCATTCCATCATTTGCACCTACAAAAACTAATCCTTGCCGATTAATATTTGCCACCACATAAGCTGAATAAGGACTTGCTGTTTCAGGTTGAGAATTTCCCCAGTTATCTTGATAACGTGAACCTGGGGTTGCTGCATAAGTTGGGGCAGAATTTATAATATCGCCAAGTAAACGATTTCTATTTCTAAGCGTACCACCTTCATTACTGGCTTCATTGGATTGGTCACCACGGATATAATTTAAAATTGATTGACTACCAAGTTGAGTTTGTTGGCTAGCTGAAATTGATGCCCAACGGAAAGGCTGTCCAGAATTTCCATCATAAGTTGCAATAACACGATCATTCGCAGCGGGTATCAGTGTTCCAGCATCCCAAGCAACGCCCCCAAGTGTGGCATCATCGTTAATGCTAAAGGCTAACAACTGACCGCTCCAGTCTCCACTATCAAATCGTGCTTGATAAATTTTACTGTCACCAGATACGGAACCAGAATTTAATGCAACAGAGGCAGCCGAAGAAGTCCTTGATGAAATATTTGACAGAATAGCTGCTAAAGAATCAGCAAAAGTATCAGGGTCTGTCGCGCTAAAGAAGGAACCACGGCTGTTAACAGCAGCGTGCCAAAGATCATCGATATTTTCCTCTGCATCTGCCGAGGGTTCTGGCCAACCTATACTTCCAGACGCTAATGCTTCGAAATCTGTATCAGGATCTAACGTACCATTAACCCCTAGTCCTACTGTAAAATTCACTAAATGCTGCCAGAACGCAGGATCTTCCTGATTTGTAGGGACATTATTAGTTAAATCTTCCCGAAGATCGCGTTTCCAATATTCCATTGCAACATCCGCCAAGGTGTTATCCCACGCATCTGTATATGGATTTACTGGAGTATATTGATAATCATCATTATCTGGACCTGATATCACTTCTCCACTCGTACCATCAGTATTGCCAACCCCTGGGCTAGAGCCATTCCAGTAACCATCAGTTGTTAAAATATGATAGCTCTGACGGCATGAAAGATGTTCTGCATCATTGTTAGTACCCGGTGTATTTCCCCACGGACCGGAGTTATCAGTTCTTTCGAAATATTGGCCAACACTATTGGTGGCGGAGCGAAGAGGAGTTCCTGAGTTGTTAATTACACGCTCGTAAAGGTTGTCAAAAAAATCTGCTCGGTTTGAACCGGAGAATTGTCTCAACCCCTCAATAACCGCCCGATTACTAGTAACACCGTCAATCGTTTTGCTGCCCTGATTAATTGCTGCGAAACCGACACGTAGATTCGAACCTTGTTTGGCAAAAGCTCTGCCGACACCCGCTCTCGCAGTCAAAACTCGCGAGCGATAGTATTGGAACCAATTAGCAAAGTTTTGAATTTCTTCTGCTTTGGTTCTAACAATGCCACTAGGGCTGGTGAAAGTAGTAGAGGATGAGGTTGAAGTAGTAATTTGAACTCTGGTATAGCTGCTTCTAGCTGTACGGCTGCCACCATTATATTTGTAATAAGTGATTGGCCAGAAGCTGTGATTACCGTTACATGGATCCCCGAATGCCTGTGTGAGGTCACTGGTATTCCTAAACCAACAAGCAAACTGGGTTTGTTGATTTACTAAATCAATGCCCCCAAGGGCTGGAATAGCAGGGTTATATAAAGCATTGTTGACATTTGCGTTTCCCATGCTGGTACCGTCGGCATTACTCCATGGTACATAGGTTACATCGGGATTATAAAAAACCGCATTATTAGCTGACGATCGTGTAAAAAAGTTATGAACGTTATCATCATCAAAATTTGCAATTTGATTTGCGTAGGTTACCCCACCATATAAATTGCTAGGTCGTGGGAAAATATAGCTGCTGAAATTTCGATTTTCATCAGGCATTACTTCCCATTGCATAGATCCCGAATCATCAAGTGTAAACATGATATTCGGCTCAATACTACCACCCAGATAAAGTGGAACATTGCTGATATTTAATGTTGTAGCAAAAGCACCATTACTTATTAATAAAATAAATCCCACTGCGTATTTTAAGATGAAATTTTTCATTATCAGTACCTCTTAATAACAGTGCTTTGCAATAAAACTCTGGCCTGGTCAGAACCACCGGTACCGCGAGCTGTAATACGATAATGGACAATGCCGTCAACTGGGGAACCTGTTCCTTTGTTTTCATCATCATTGTCAAAAACTAATTCTTCAATAATATATCTGGGAGGTGTAGCTACGTTAGCGACGTTTACTGAAGCAACTCCATTGGCGCTCCACCAGGCTGCATCGCGCTCCAGCCACCATGGTGCTGCATTCGTTGGAGTAGGATCCATGGCATTTGTATTCCAAGTGTTTTCATTACTGCCGTCTTGGGTTGCAATCGGTTCAGTGACAAATGCAGAGATTCTTTTCTCAGCATCACGTAGTGCAATTTCAGCTGCCTGGAAAGCTAATTCATGATCCCGAAGGTTGGCGGTCATTTTCTCTTCAAGTGAGCTGGTGCTAATACTGGATAGACCTAACAAGGTCATTAACACCAGAATAATCAAGCTGACGATTAACGCCGCACCTTTTTGATTGGTTGCCATTAGTTTATTCATGATGTGCGATTGCGTAGAACAATAGTTTGAGTAAAGACGCGTCTCAGTCGGCGGTCATTAGCAGCAGGAGTAATAGTGGCACCATTGAAGTAATAATCCTGGGGTCCATCCACTACCAGATTGTTTTCCAGACTCACCATTAAAAGACTTATACGAACACTGATTACGTTTGCCCAATTTCCTACTGCATTTGCTGTTCTGTAATCATCTACAGAAAAGTCCTGATTAGTATCAACACCGTAGAGAATTTCCATTCTCTCAACGCCTTCAATAAGCTCCTGAGATGCGTTATCCAGCACTTTTTGATAAAGAGAAGGACCCGAAGCGCCTTGTCGAATATAAAAAGTATTTGCAGAATAAGTATTTAGCCAACCACCACCAAAGTTATCACCTAAATTAGCTGAAGAATTGCCGGGTGAACCCACACCAGCTGCATGTTCTATTGTTCCTGAAGAAGGATCATTGGTAATTTGAAAGATGGCGGCACTATCACAGGTCGTAACCAAAGCAATATTGCTGCAAGTAGCTTCATAGTCTGGACTGGCAGGATCAGGGTCACATGGTGTAAAAGTATTGTCGGTACCGGTTTCAAGTGGCGCAGTAAAGTCAGTGCCATCATGATCGATAATATTTGCATGACCAGAACTAACAGTGCGAATTGTAATGACATCTGACCCAGCGAGAGCATTACCACTAATCGTTGCATCAAGTGCCGGATTAAATGCACCGTTTGTACCTTCACTACCTTCAATGGGTATATCCAAACGCCATAAATAAGCGTTAGCACCATTTAATACATTTTCTAAGGGGCGTTTGTCCTGTTCCACATTGGCATTTTGGTTCTGTAAAGAATCACATCCTCTATAGCCTGAATTAAGCATTATTCGGCTGATATGGTGCAGTGCAAAACGGCCATCTTCCTGCATTCGCGCTTTTGCTTCCTGAACACGATATACTTGACGATTATTAACGAACAATTCAATTACGCCCGCAACTAAGATCAGTCCCAAAACGATGGCTACCATTAATTCAACCAGGGAAAGGCCGCGTTGATTATTCATAAAGCTCCTTCCATCGTTAATGTTTTAGTCGCTAATTCGTTGTAGTTGATATTGTTGGCATTATCTCCTATATGTATGTCACGCCATTCAATTGTGATAGTACAAATGAACTCATTTAAGTTATTAAATGCTGGACAGTTAATGCCGCCTGTACCTCCAGGTAAAGCATTGGAGAGACTTGTTCTCCATTCATGAAGATCCTGGTTAGAAACATTACCTCCAGCGTTGGGTATACCATCTGTAGTGGCAATGACATAAAGACCATTTTGACTCGCTACTCGATTTGCTCGCATACGATTCAGAATATCAGATGCATATAAGGATGCCTGAGTACGAAGATCCGCACTTTGATTGGTTTTTAAAGCGGTTATCTGTAAATGGGCCAAACCTAGCAAACCCACAGATAAAACAAATACGGCAACCATTACTTCCAACAAAGTAAAGCCAGATTGTTTTATTTTCAGCATGCTGCTCCCTCCCGCACTTGCATGCGGCCCGCATTATTGAAAACAATATTTCGCTGATTTGCGTTTGGAGTACACAGCGTAAAAGTTCCCATTGGTAATCCTCCACCAGAGCTTAAAACCTCTCCAGAGGGGCTGAAGGCTATCCAATCCTGATATTTAGCGTCTCCGGTGAGGGTGAGATTGTTTCCCAAAGAATCATAAATTCTCAGGTAGCAGTCTTGTCCCTCTACACTGCAGTCGGTAGCATTTGCGTTACCATCAAATGTTTCATTTCGATTCCAGTCAGTGAAAATTCTCCAACCGCCATGCCATTCACCAGCAGCATTGCCATTACGGAGCATGGTGACCTGAACTCCCCGACGTATTGCTTCGCTTTTGGCGAGCTGTAATGAACCTAAAAAATTATTGGCTTCAGTGGCCAGACGATTATCACGAATCATTGCATTAAAACTTGGGGCAGCAATTGAAACCAAAATAATGACAACAACCAGTGTGATCATTAATTCGATCAGTGTGAAACCATTATTTGCTGCAAACTTTTTCACTTGTTGACGCTCCTTGTAGGTCTTTGTTTTTAACGCTAAAACTATTGTGGGTCAAGCACTTATGCTGCTTGCCCGCCATCTATTTTTTAAATACGTGAGCCAGTTGGCAAATGTATCGTCCCTGACAGGTTTTTCTTCAATTAATACCTAAACAAGCCATGGATTATATCAGCAGTATTCCGCTGGTTCAGTGGAGTGGCAACAGCTTGCCGCTTTGCTTTTTATAGCTTGCCGCAGAACGTTTAAGTGATTGATTAATATTGATAATAAATTGTGGCATGCAAGATGCTTAGGTGATTTCAAGTAAATGATTGTTGTGGAGAAACAGCATGCCGATAAATTTTGATTCTGCTCTTGGGATTCATGCCGATGCTTTGCGTATCAGGACACAGCGGGCAGAAATGCTGGCGACTAATCTGGCCAATGCAGACACGCCAAACTTCAAAGCGAAAGATATGGATTTTCAATCGGCATTGCAAATGGCGGCAGCAGGACAAAAATCTGCCGCTTTGAGTACGACTCATCAGAAACATATTGCCGGTAACAACGAAAATCCATTTGAAGCCGTAACCCAGTACCGGACAACGATGCAAGACTCATTGGACGGTAATACTGTGGATGAACAAGTGGAGCAGGCACAGTTTATGCAAAATGCCGTTCAGTACCAGGCCAGTCTTGAATTTTTAGGCGGACGTTTCCAAGGCCTGACCAAAGCGATTAAAGGAGAATAATCTGCCATGTCATTATTTAACATTTTCGATATTGCAGGTAGTGGAATGAGTGCACAATCACTGCGCCTCAATACCACAGCCAGTAATCTGGCTAACGCAGACAGTGTCAGTAGTAGCGTGAATGAAACCTACCGCACCCGGCAACCAGTTTTTTCCACGGTACTGGATGATGCACAGCAAGGATATAAGGCCGGTTCTGTTCAAGTGTTAGGGATAACAGAAAGTCAGGCTCCGATTCGCCAGGAATACAACCCGTCTCATCCTCTGGCAGATGACAACGGATATGTTTATCACTCAAACGTGGACGCCATTGCAGAAATGGCAAATATGATGTCGGCTTCTCGTTCATACCAGAACAATGTTGAGATTGCCAACACTTCCAAACAATTGCTGCTACAGACATTGCAGCTTGGCAAATAACCGCAGGGAGTCATAGAAATGGCAATAAATGGTGTGAGCGACAATCCCTATGCTTTTCTCAACAGTAAAAGTACAACAAGTACTACAGAAGAGAAAAATGATCCTGGCAAGTTGCAAATGGAGGATTTTATGTCCTTGATGACCACGCAGCTAATGAATCAGGATCCGCTTAAGCCAATGGAAAGCGGAGACTTCCTCGGACAGATAGCTTCCTTTAGTACGGTAAGTGGTATCAGTGATTTACAAGATTCATTTGCTAATTTTGCTAATGCGATGCAGTCAGACCAGGCGTTGCAGGGCTCTTCTCTTGTAGGGCGTTCGGTATTGGTTCCTTCGTCAATTGGTGTGATGACTGCTGACTCACCGATGCGCGGACAAATTAATGTGGCAGATCCTGTTTCTAATCTGGAACTCAAGGTTTACAGCGAAACTGGTGAATTAGTCAGAACCATTCCGATGGGGGCCGCTTCAGGCTATACCAATTTTGAGTGGGATGGTTTGAATAACGATGGTGAAGCGTTGCCTGAAGGCGTCTATCAATTTACCGCCACGGGCACTGTAGATGGACAAAACACGGCATTTGCCACGGCTGTCATGGCCAAAGTCGATAGCGTATTAGTTGGCTCTAATGGTCAGGGATTAACCATAAATCTGGCCGGTATCGGTTCGGTGCCATTCAGTGAAGTTCAAGAAATTATTTAAGGGGTAAACATCATGTCATTTAGTACAGCATTAACAGGCCTCAATGCCGCCACTGCCGATTTGAATGTGAAATCAAACAATATCGCCAATATCAATACCATTGGCTTTAAAGGTTCACGAGCAGAATTCGGTGATGTTTATGCCCTGTCAACATTCGGGAACAGTAATACGGCCATCGGTACGGGTGTCGTGCTGAACAATGTGGCACAACAATTCAATCAGGGAAATCTGGAAGTGACCAATAATTCGCTGGATTTGGCGATTAGTGGTAATGGGCAGGGGTTTTACGCATTGAAACCCGCTCTGGATACTGAACAGGTTTTATATAGTAGAGCTGGTGCATTTAATATTAACCGCGATGGCTACATCACCAATAGTTCTGGACAATATTTATTAGGTTTTCCGGTCAATGCTGATGGCAGTGTTTCGTCTACCGCTTTGGGTGGAACGGATCCGATTCGGTTGCCGGTTGCTGCGGGTGTCCCTCAAGCCACAACAGAAGTGGATATTGCAGCAAATCTTCCTTCAACTGCTACAGATATTGATCCAGTCGCGACACCCATTGATCCTAATGATCCAGAAACCTATACCAATTCTACCTCCAGTAATATTTTTGATTCTTTAGGTAATGAAAGTACATTGACCTATTACTATCAGAAAACCAATGTTGCTAATGAATGGAACGTACAGGTTTATATTAATGAACCCACTGGCAGCCAGACTATACTTGAATTTGCTCCAGGCCAGGATACCAAAACACTGACCTTTGACCCGGCTTTAGGTGGGGCTTTGGATGGTGGGGTAACACCAACGGAAACTTATACGTTTTCCGGGTTGAGTAGTGGTGCAGTTGATTTGAGTTTTGAAATTAATTTTGCTGGTTCAACCCAAAACTCAGCCGCCTTTACCGTGTTGGATACCGATCAGAATGGTTTTCCCACCGGCCGGCTGACAGGCTTGGATATTGATGATACCGGCTTGGTACAGGCCCAATATTCAAATGGTCAAACCACTAACGTTGCCAAAATTGTATTGGCGGACTTTCCTAACCCTCAAGGGTTAAAACAGATTGGTAATACTGCCTGGGAAGCGACATTGGATTCAGGCGATGTGCGGATTGGTGAAGCAGGCACAGGCAGCTTTGGTTTGATTCAGTCAGGTGCACTGGAAACCTCAAATGTCGATTTGACTAAAGAGCTGGTTGGCTTGATTACTGCACAGCGTAATTTCCAGGCAAACTCAAAAGCGATAGAAACTAATAATGCCATTACCCAGACCATCATCAACCTGCGTTAATCTCGCTGAGTTGTTTGATATGCATATAGAAAAAAGAGGCTAACTATGGATCGCATGCTGTTTATCTCAATGAATGCGGCTCAGCAAACCATGCTGGCGCAGGCGACCAATGCCAATAATCTGGCTAACGTTAATACCACGGGCTTTCGAGCTGACTTGGAACAGTTCCGTTCCATGCCGGTGTTTGGCGAGGGTTTGCCCACCCGTGTTTATTCAATGACAGAGCGTCCAGCAACTGATTATCAGCAAGGCAGCGTACAGTCAACCGGTCGTGAACTGGATATTTCTGTTCAAGGCGAAGGCTTTATTTCTGTCATGGGCAAAGATGGTCGTGAAGGTTATACCCGTGCAGGGGACTTACATGTTACCGAGCTGGGGCAATTAGTTACCGGCACGGGGTTGCCGGTAATGGGCGAGGGTGGACCTGTTGCCATTCCACCAGCAGAAAAAATTGATATCGGTGCTGATGGCACAATTTCCATTCGCCCGATTGGTGGTGCTGAAAATGAGTTGGCAGTGATCGATCGAATCAAGCTGGTCAAGCCTGACCTGCAAAACGTTTTTAAAGATCAGGATGGTTTGCTGCGTATGTCGGATGGCACCGAAGCACCGTTGGATGCCACAGTTAAAGTTGCCTCTGGAACCATTGAAGGCAGCAATGTGAATGCTGTGGGTGCTTTGGTCAATATGATTGAACTTCAGCGTAAATATGAAATGCAAGTCAAAATGATGAGCACCGCAGAAGAAAACAGTGCCGCATCGGCACGCTTGTTGCAACTAAATGGTTAGTAACAGAGCAATAGTGTTTTTAGGAGAAACTTTATGAACCAGGCATTATGGATTGCGAAAACCGGGCTTGATGCTCAGCAAACACGGATGTCGGTGATTTCAAATAATCTGGCGAACGTGAACACCACAGGGTTTAAACAGGATCGTGCAGTATTTGAAGATCTGCTGTATCAGACAATTCGCCAACCCGGCGCGCAAACGACTACCGATAATCAACTACCTTCCGGTTTAATGATTGGTACCGGTGTTCGCACAGTTGCCACCGAAAAATTGCATACTCAAGGCAACATTATCCAAACAGATAATGCCCTGGATGTCGCCATTGATGGTCGGGGCTATTTTCAGATCCTGATGCCTGATGGCGATCTCGCCTATACCCGTGATGGGACATTCCAAATTAATTCCGATGGCGATATGGTGATGTCTAACGGCTATCTTCTGGATCCCGGCATCAATATTCCAGATGACGTGCAAAGCGTTACCATTGGTGCCGATGGCACTGTCAGCGTAACGCAGCCCGGGGATAATGAACCGACTGTCATTGGCGAAATTGAATTGGCTGACTTTGTGAATCCTGCTGGTTTGCAACCCGTTGGTGAAAATCTGTTTAAAGAAACCGGTGCAAGTGGTGTGCCTATTGTCGGTACGCCCACACTGGATGGTTTGGGACGAGTCATTGGCGGAGCTCTGGAAACCTCAAACGTCAATGTCGTGACCGAGCTGATTAATATGATCGAAACCCAACGTGCGTATGAAATGAATTCAAAAGCCATTTCCACAGCCGATCAAATGCTGCAGTACGCTAGTCAAAATCTATAACAATATTGTAAGCGCCCCGACATTACAGCTGATGTAGTTCGGGGCTTTTATATGTCTGGTAGGGAGATCCAGTTTTCTTGGATTAAAACACAATTGTGGCATGGACTCTGCAAGCTCAATTTTATAGATATGTTTGTTCCGGAGATCCATATGAAATTCATTTACCGACTATTGGGAATCACTTCGCTGATTTTGCTTTCCGCCTGTGTCAGTAATGAAGTAAAACGTGACCCGGCCTATGCTGCAGTGCGGCCGGTGGCTACTGCTCCAGTAGAACGAAACGATGGTGCTATTTTTGACACGCGTAGCAATATTACCTTGTATGAAGATTATAAAGCTCGTCGGGTCGGCGATATTTTGACAGTACGTTTGCAAGAACGGACCGATGCGGAAAAAGAGGCCACCACGACAGTTGATAAAACCAGCTCCAATAATATTAACAATCCAACGATATTTGGTACTACCCCTCAATTCAGTCTTCCCAGCGGCCTCCCTTTGGCTAATACGGATGATAACAATCTTGCTTTTAGCACAGGTGCTAATAGCAGTTTTGAAGGGGAGGGCGAAAGCGAACAAAACAACTTCCTTACCGGTGATATCAGTGTGTCTGTAGTGGAGGTGTTGTCAAACGGCAATATGATTGTGCGTGGTGAAAAAGTGGTCACTATTAATCAGGGCAATGAGTATGTTCGGTTAACCGGCATGATTAGCCCCCGTGATATTGATGCCACCAATACCATTTCGTCTATTCGAATTGCCGATGCTCAAATCACTTATGTGGGCGATGGACCGGCAAATGATTCCAATGCGATGGGCTGGCTTAGCCGGTTCTTCATCAGCGCGTTAATGCCTTTTTGAGGTTAGCAAAATGAAAACTCTTCTAAATACCTTTTTTGCCGCTTTTTTGCTGTTGATAATGACGACCGCTGAGGCTGAGCGAATCAAGGACTTGGCCTCCATCGGCGGGGTACGGAATAACCAGCTAGTGGGATATGGTTTGGTGGTGGGCCTTAGTAGAACCGGTGACAAGACGGCTTTTACCGGGCAGACACTGAGAAGTATGTTGCGTGAAATGGGGGTGACCTTACCCGCTGGTGTTAATCCGAAAAGTAAAAATATAGCGGCAGTTTCTGTCCATGCTGATTTGCCGCCTTTTGCTAAACCTGGCCAAAACATTGATGTTACTGTGTCATCACTGGGCGATTCCAAAAGTCTGCGTGGCGGCAGCTTGATCATGACGCCGTTAAAAGGTGCTGATGGTGAAATATATGCCATGGCTCAGGGTAATCTGGTGGTGGGAGGCTTTGGTGCTGAAGCGGGCGATGGGTCTCGTGTGACCGTCAATATACCTAGTGCAGGGCGAATCCCCAATGGCGCGACAGTCGAGCGTACCGTTCAGAATGCCCTAAATGTTGGTGACCATATCATCCTGAATTTACATCAGGCAGATTTCACCACAGCGAGCAGATTGTCGGATGCCATCAATCAGACATTGGGACGCGGCACAGCGAGTTCTATGGATGCAGCATCCGTCAGGGTCAATGCGCCGAGAGATCCTAATCAACGTATTCCATTTTTATCGTTAATTGAAAACCTCGAACTGAGCCCTGGTGAGGCTCCAGCTAGAGTCGTCGTCAATTCACGTAGTGGTACCGTGGTGATTGGTCAGAATGTTCGTGTCAGTCCTGCTGCGGTAACCCATGGCAGTTTATCTGTCACCATTTCAGCAGATCCTGAAGTGTCCCAACCCAATGCTTTCTCTGCTGGGCAGACTGTTATCACACCCAACTACGATATTGAAATAACAGAAGAAAATAGCAGGATGTTTGTATTTAACCCTGGTGTGTCACTGGATGAAATTGTCCGTGCAGTGAATCAGGTGGGTGCTGCCCCGGGTGATTTAGTGGCAATTCTTGAAGCATTAAAACAGGCTGGTGCCTTGCGTGCTGAATTGGTCATCATCTAATCTGTCATGACGATTCCTTCTAATATTTCGCAAAATGCAGTTGACTTTCATGGTTTGAATCAACTGCGTGAATCCGCCATTAAACCGGGGAATGAGGCAAGTACTCTGCGACAGGTGGCGGCGCAGTTTGAAGCGCTCTTCACGACGATGATGTTGAAAAGTATGCGTCAGGCGAGTTTGGCAGAAGGTATTTTCGATTCCAATCATAGCAAAACCTATCGTGAAATGGCCGACCAGCAATTGGCAATGGATTTGTCGCAACGGGGAGGGCTTGGTTTACAGGATGTCATTGTTCGGCAATTAGGTGGTCAGACAAATACCAATGCGAATATGCCCTTGCCAGGGCAAACGTTTAGCATTGATACGGTGACTATTCGACAGGATTTACGACGTGCAGTGAAAGAAATTCATGAAAATGCTCAGGATGCAGATAGCAAAGAGATCTTATCCGGCACGGAACACAAAAACTTTCCCCAGCGCTTTAAAACGCCTGAAGAGTTTGTTAACCACCTGTGGCCACTGGCACAACAGGCAGCCGACAAAATGGGGACGACACCTGAAGTTATTTTGTCTCAGGCGGCACTTGAAACCGGCTGGGGGCGATATGTCTTAAAAGATGGTGAGGGACAATCCAGTTTTAACCTGTTTAACATTAAAGCGGATAGCCGATGGGATGGGGATTTCGTTGCTAAAAATGCGCTTGAATATCGTGATGGTAAACCCATAGCCGAGCAATCACGTTTTCGTTCTTACGATGATTATGCTCAAAGTTTTGAGGATTATGTCAGCTTCCTTCAGTCGCAACCCCGCTACCGAGAAGCATTAAAACATGTTGGTGATCCGGAAACCTTTGTAGAAAAATTGCATGAAGCCGGCTATGCAACCGATCCGCAATATGCTGACAAGATTAAACGCATTATGAATGGCGATACACTGGCACAGATTTCGCATAAAAATATTCAGAATCTGGGGTATTAACCTAGAAAACAGCTCGCAGGGGATTATCTAAATGAGCATGCTGAATATCGGTAGTTCGGCGTTATTAGCCGCCCAAAATGCATTAGCGACCACCAGTAATAACATCAGTAACGTTAATACGGCTGGGTATTCGCGTCAGCGTACCGATCAAGGTACACAGCCAGCCAATTTTGAAGGTGGTTACTACATTGGCAATGGTGTTGGCGTCACCGGAGTTGATCGTATCTTCAATCAATTTCTGGTCAATCAACTACGCACCTATACCTCTGCTGAATCTCAGCAAGACGGTTTTTTGACATTTTCCAAACAGGTTGATGATCTGCTTGGCTCTTCTTCACTAAGTATCAGTGGCGGGTTGGAAGCGTTTTTCAATTCTGTTCAGGAAGTTGCCAATGATCCAACGTCGATTGCCGCCAGACAGGTTATGCTTACACAAGGTGACTTGCTGGCCAACCGGTTTAATACGATGGACAGTCAACTGGGCGAGTTGGACAGACAGATTGATAACACTCTCTCGGCGTCAGTCAAGGACATCAATGTGCTTTCTCAGGGGATAAAGGATTTAAACCTCTCTATTTCTGAGTCCCTGGCTGCTGGTTACAACCCCAATGATTTGCTGGATAAACGCGATAAATTGATTGGCGACTTGTCGGAATTGGTCTCGGTGAATGTAGTCGAGCAGGATAACGGTGCAGTAAATGTCTTTATCGGTAATGGACAAGGGCTTGTGGTCGGTAATAGCCGGGTTGAACTGTCAACGATTGCCGACAATAGTACCAATCCCCCCCGTATTGCTATCGGTTATGGTCCCTCACAAATTAATATTACCCAGCAGCTTAGTGGCGGTGAAATAGGCGGTGCTATACTGGCAAGAACGGATGTCGTGGATAGTACGCGTGCCGAACTGGACATATTAGCCGAATCGATCGTGACCGCATTTAATACTGCTCACAGTAATGGTGTCGATCTAAACGGCAATGCCGGCACAGATTTCTTTGATGCTACTGGTACGACAGCCGCTACTATAAGTATGAACATTACGGATACGCGATTAATTGCCGCATCCTCTACCACCGATCCAGGCGTGGGTAATAATGAAAATGCACTGGCCATGGCGGCATTGCAAACCGATAAGACCACCGTGATACTCAATCCCGGCCCTCCTGTGATTTCTCGCTCATTCAATGATCAATATGGCTCAATCGTTTCTCAAGTGGCAACTCGCACTAATCAAGCAACTGTCTCTCAGGAAACACAAGCGGGGCTGGTGAGTCAGATCCGTCAACGTTCTGAGAGTGTATCTGGGGTCAATCTGGATGAAGAGGCGGCCAATCTGATCAAGTTTCAGCAAGCCTATCAAGCGGCTTCGCAAATAATCACAGTATCGAATACCGTGTTTAATTCGTTAATTAACGCATTTTAGGAGATTAACCACCCATGCGTATCTCCACAAACAGCATAACTCAACAAGGCTTAGAGGCCATGCTGAGACAACAGAGTGAATTGGCTAAAACCCAATTACAAGTTTCATCAGGTAAGCGGATTCAAACACCGTCGGATGATCCCATTGGCGCCGTCAAAATGCTGGATTTGCAAAGACAAATCGGTCTGTCGCAGCAGTATCAAGACAATGCTGATGTCGCTGATAGCCGCTTGAGCACGACAGATGGCACATTAAAAAGCGCCGGAGATATCATGCAACGTATTCGTGAGCTGGCAGTGCAGGCGCTGAATGATACCAATAGTACTGAATCACGTCGGGGTATTGCCGAAGAAATAAATCAATTAAATGAAACACTGGTCGCTTTGGCTAATACGACAGATTCAAATGGGGAATATCTGTTTTCCGGTTATCAATCTGATGTGCAACCATTTGATACCACAACCTATGCCTATAACGGGGATGGGGGACAACGACAATTACGTGTCAGTGATGGTTATCTGGTTGCGATCAATGAACCTGGCGATGATTTATTTATTACTCAGACAGTCGCTGGGCCCAATCAGGCCATTTTCCAAACCATTGAGGATTTTACCGCTGCACTTTCCAGCGGAACGGTAGGTACCGCACCGAATGATGGCGAATTTCTCGCAAATATGGACTACGCCATGGATGCTTCTCTCGATGCCCGTACCCGCATTGGTACGCGGCAAAATGCAGTAGAACAACAACGTGAAATCAATGACAGTTCACAGTTCAGTATGACCACAACGCTTTCTCAAATAGAAGATCTCGACTATGCTGAGGCAATTACACAATTAAATTTAAAATCAGTGGGTTTACAGGCAGCACAGCAAGTTTATGTCAAAGTGCAGGGGTTATCTTTGTTTAACTTTTTGTGAAACACTTAGACGCAACTTAATCACAGTAGATTAACTATGAAAGCAGTCATTCTTGCCGGTGGATTAGGCACCAGAATCAGTGAAGAGTCTCATCTAAAACCCAAACCGATGATTACCATTGGTGGCAAACCGATTATCTGGCATATTATGAAACAGTATTCTCATTACGGTGTGAATGAGTTCATTATTTGTCTGGGCTACAAAGGCTATGTCGTAAAAGAATATTTCGCCAATTATTTCCTGCACATGTCAGATGTGACCTTTGATATGGCCAATAATGAAATGCAAGTCCATGAAAAGCATGTAGAACCCTGGAAAATCACGTTGATTGAAACAGGGGAAGACACCCAAACGGGTGGACGTTTGAAGAAAGTAAGAGATTATATTGGCAATGAGACCTTTTGCTTCACTTACGGTGATGGCGTTTCCAATATTAATATTCAAAAATTGATTGAGTTTCATCAATCACACGGCAAATTAGCCACAGTTACAGCTATTCAACCGCCGGGTCGATACGGCGCACTTAATTTGAATAGTGAGAGAGTTGAACAGTTTCAAGAAAAGCCAGCAGGTGATGGTTCATGGATCAATGGCGGCTTCTTTGTGCTCGAACCAGAAGTTATGGATTTTATTGAAGGTCCAACGACAGCATGGGAAGAATCACCGCTAAAAAAACTGGCAGATCAGCAGGCGTTAATGGCCTATCGCCATACGGGATTTTGGAAAGCAATGGATACGCTCCGAGATAAAGTCAGCCTGGAAAATTTATGGCAAACCACGGCTCCATGGAAGGTTTGGGAGTAATGTTTGCTGATATTTATCGTAATAAAAAAGTATTAATCACTGGTCATACCGGGTTTAAAGGAAGTTGGCTGACATTTTGGTTATCCCAAATGGGGGCCAAATTATATGGCATTGCTTTGGAGCCTGATACTGAGCCCAATCATTGGGCTTTATTAAAGCTCGATATTGAACAAAAGCTCACTGATATCCGTAATTATCAAACTTTATCAGAAATTATTTCGGCCTGGCAGCCTGACATGGTTTTTCACTTGGCGGCTCAACCCCTTGTCAGGATATCTTATAGTGAGCCTCTCGATACTTGGTCAACCAATGTAATGGGTACGGTTAACCTGTTAGAGGCATGTCGTCACGTACCTTCGGTGAAAGCCATTGTGGTTATCACCAGTGATAAGTGTTATGAGAATCATGAAAAAAAAGATGGATACACGGAATCCGATCGTCTGGGCGGTCATGATCCTTACAGTGCTTCCAAAGCGGCGACAGAACTGGTGGTTGACAGCTACCGAAAATCTTATTTTGAGCAGCAAGGTGTTTTATTAGCTTCTGCCCGGGCAGGGAATGTTATTGGTGGAGGAGACTGGTCGGTAGATCGATTGATCCCTGATGCGGTCAGAAGTGTCACGAAAAAAATTCCGTTAGAAGTTCGGTCTCCAGAATCCTCAAGACCATGGCAACATGTTTTGGATTCCTTGAGTGGTTATTTGTTACTAGGACAAAAATTATGGGAGGGAGAGCAATCTAGTGCTCAGGCCTGGAATTTTGGTCCGGTTTCCGGGCAAATTGCCACAGTGAGTGATGTGTTGGAGTCTATTCATGTTCACTGGCCAGCATTTACATGGCATATTGCAAAGCAAGACGCACAGCATGAGACTATCTGTCTGGGGATAAATAGTGACAAAGCACGTAAGCAATTAAGTTGGACACCCGTCTGGGACTTAAATAAAGCCACAGAAAATACAGCGCTTTGGTACAAGAAATTAGTTGAAGAAGGTTTGGTGGCTACAGCAATTCAATGGCAACACTACATTGAGGATGCCGACAAAGCTGGTGTTTGCTGGCTATGACAATGCAATGGATATCGCTGGATATAGCTGACGCTTTTGTAATCAAACAAACGTCTTTTACAGATCAGCGAGGTGAGTTTTCCAGATTGTTTTGTCAGAAAATATTGGCCCCTATCCTTGGCCAGCGCGAAATCAAACAAGTGAACTTCAGCAGGACAACCACTAGAGGGACTGTTAGGGGACTGCATTATCAGCGCTCTCCTGAAGCGGAAATGAAGTTTATCCGTTGTATTCAAGGTGCTGTATGGGATGTGATGGTGGATTTACGGCCTGACTCACCAACATTTCTCCAATGGCATGCAGAAGAATTAAGTCAGGAAAACGATACGATGATCGTCATTCCGGAAGGGTGTGCTCACGGTTTTCAGGCATTAGCGGCAGAAAGTGAATTGATTTACTTTCATACCGCTTTTTATTCCGCAACGGCTGAAGCGGGGGTTCATGTTCAAGATCCTGATTTAGCGATCGATTGGCCGCTGCCGGTAAATAACTTGTCGGTAAGAGATTCCGAATTACCTACAGTGGCGAAGTGGTTAAAGGATTTATCTGGATGAATTGCCGGCATTGTAAAATACCATTAACACATATATTTCTGGATCTTGGCGTTGCCCCACCCTCGAACGCCTATTTAACGGCTGAGCAACTCACCCAGCAAGAAACAAAATTTCCATTAAAACTGTATGTGTGTGATCGCTGTTGGTTAGTTCAGACAGAAGATGTCACGGCGGCTGATAAATTGTTTACAAATGATTACGCCTATTTTTCTTCAGTTTCTCAGGGCTGGTTATCGCATGCTGAACGCTACTGTCATCAGATTATCCAACGCCTGCAGCTGGATCAGAATAGTTTGATTGTCGAGGTCGCGGCGAACGATGGTTATTTATTAAAAAACTTCGTGGCTGCAGCGATCCCTTGTTTAGGTATTGAGCCTACTGACAGTACTGCTGACCATGCCGAAAAATTGGGGATCCCCATCCTTCGTGAGTTTTTTGGTCAGCAACTGGCACAAGAACTCACTGAACAAGGTAAACAGGCTGACCTGATCGTTGGTAATAACGTTTATGCACATGTACCGGATATAAACGATTTCACAGCGGGATTGAAGACTCTGCTGACAAATGATGGAACCATTACTCTAGAGTTTCCACACTTGCTCCAGCTCATTCAGCATCGACAGTTTGATACGGTTTACCATGAGCATTTTTCCTACCTCTCTCTTAACACTGTATGTCAGATCTTTGACAAGGAAGGATTAAGAGTTTTTGACGTAGAAACACTACCAACCCATGGCGGTAGCTTACGAATTTATGCCTGCCATGCAGGTGATAAACGCAGTACACAGACGGCTGTCAGCAATTTATTAGCAAAAGAAAAAACGTTTGGTTTATCCAACCTGAGTACCTATACCGGATTCCAAGGGTATGCCGAACACATTAAACAACAGTTAATTGAATTTTTAACCGAACAAAAGCGATTGAATAAATCGGTGATAGCGTACGGTGCAGCAGCAAAAGGTAATACATTACTCAACTATGCTGGTATCTCAACTGATTTACTGCCATTGGTTGTAGATGCTGCAGCATCAAAACAAGGCAAATATCTTCCTGGTTCGCACATTCCGATTTTAGCTCCCGACCAAATCAGCTTAAAAAAACCGGATTTTGTACTGATTTTACCCTGGAATATTGCTGAAGAGGTGATACAGCAACAGTCACATATCCGAGAATGGGGTGGCCAATTTGTGACGGTAATTCCGGAACTGCAAGTTTCATCATGAAATTACTGGTGACAGGCGCGACCGGTTTTATTGGAACCCATTTAATCATTCAAGCGCTTGGACAAGGTCATCAGGTTACGGTAATTACACGAGATAAATCGAATGTTCTCAATAGGGATTGGGGGCATCAGGTCGGTATTATTGAAGTTGACATAGAGAACCCCGAGACTAAGTGGCCTGACACAATAGCCAGTCATGATGTACTTATTCATTTAGCGTGGAGTGGTCTGTCAAATTATCAACAAAGCTTTCATCTGGACGTTGTTTTACCGGCACATAAGCAGTTTTTACAAACCATGATTGAGGCTGGAATCAAACATATTCTGGTGACGGGAACCTGCCTTGAATATGGCAAAAAAGAAGGAGAACTCACGGAATCTATGCCGGTATTTCCAGATGTTCCGTATGCTCAGGCTAAAGATAATCTTCGGCAATGGCTGGTTTCTTTGCAGAAACAGCGACCTTTTACACTGCAATGGTGTCGCTTGTTTTATATGTATGGCTCAGGTCAACATGCTAACAGCCTGTTATCTCAATTAGAGAAGGCGATTGAAAATGGCGATCCTGTTTTTAACATGTCTGGAGGTGAACAGGTAAGAGATTATCTGGCGGTTGAAACGGTGGCGCACTATTTGCTTAAAGTCATAGAACGACAAGAATGTAACGGTATCCTCAATATATGTAGTGGCGAGCCGATAACTATTTTAGAACTAGTGAAACGGTTTATAACTGCACGTCAAAGCAATATAGAACTTAATCTAGGATATTACCCATATCCAGATTACGAAGCTATGGCTTTTTGGGGTAATGCAGACAAATTAAAACAATGGATAATATCTTGAATTATTTGAGATTAGGGGAAACAAATGAAAGCTGAAGTTAAACCTAGAATTAATCTGGAGGAGCGCACTCCTTTACAGGATGTCATCCCTTTAGCTACGCCGATGATCCTATTTGTTGATCCTGCCAGTGCTTGTAATTTTGAATGTACTTTTTGTCCAACAGGCCACAAAGATCTGATTAAAGATACTGGCCGTTTTGTTGGCAGAATGAAGTTCGAAGTATTTCAAAAAGTGATTGATGATCTGGCGGGTTTTAGTCAGCCGATAAAAGTGCTGAGAATGTATAAGGATGGCGAACCATTATTAAATAAAGAAATGGCGAAGATGGTCGCTTACGCCAAACAAAGCCCGTTTGTGGATTATATTGATACCACCACCAATGGCTCTTTGATGACCCCTGAGCGAATGGGGCCAATCCTTGAAGCCGGCTTAGATAAAATTAATATCTCTGTTGATGGCATGAACAAAGAGCAGTACAAAAAATTCACCAATTTCAATTTTGATTTTGAACAGTTTGTTGAAAACGTCAAATGGTTATATGCCAATAAAGGCAATTGTGAAATTGTGATGAAAATTCCCAAAGAGTTGATCACTGAAGCACAGCAACAGGAATTTTTTGATGTATTTGGCGATTACTGTGATCGTATTTCCTTGGAAAACTTTGCCCCTTGTTGGCCACAATTTGATGTCGAAGAAAAAACCGGAATAAAGATTACAGAAGGCATTTATAACCAACCGATTACCCGAACTGATACTTGCCCTTACATATTTTATGGTATGTCAGTCAATGCTGATGGATTGGTCAGCTCTTGTTTCCTTGATTGGGAGCGACGCTTGATTGTCGGTGATGTGCGTGAGCACAGCTTAAGAGAAATATGGAATTCGACAGAGTTTAACGATTTACGGCTTCAGCACTTGGAAGGAAGACGCAACGAACATCCTGTCTGCAATAATTGTGGTCAGCTGACGCACTGTCTGCCTGACAATATTGATCCTTACCAACCTGTCTTACTCGAACGATTCAAGGCACATTTGGCGAGTCGGTAGTGAAAGTAATTCACCTCACTCCACATCTGGGAGGAGGCGTTGGACGGGCATTATCAGGGTTGCTCCAACCATCGGAACATCATGTGGAACATGTGTTTGTTTGTTTAGAGCAGGCTGAAAAAGATCACTTTATAAAGTTGATTATCGCTTCGGGCCATCAGGTGATAGTTGAACCTGATGAACAACAGCTAAAACACCTGATAACCGAGGCAGACATTGTACAATTGGAATGGTGGCGCCATCCAAAAACGATTTCGGCTTTATTGAAATGCTGTCATCTGCCAATGAGGCTGGTGGTTTGGTGCCATGTTTCCGGTTTGTATAATGAAATTATTCCTGAAGCACTAGTTGAAATATCTTCACGCTTTATTATGACGTCAGCCTGCACTTATCAGACTGAATCAATACAGTCTCTGCTAGAAGTAAATAACAAGAAGTTGGCAGTTATTCATAGTAATAATGGTCTGGAACATTGGCCTATATCGGCGGCCTGTCATCCCCAAAAAAACTTGTCAGTAGGTTATCTTGGAAGTTTTAACTTCGCTAAATTGCATCCAGACTACATTTATTATCTGGCTAAGGTTGAATTAACACCGTTCACAGTGACGATGATTGGCGACGACTTTAATGCCGACACGTTGATGGCACAAGCGAAGCGTTTAGGCCGAACTGATTTGTTAATGTTTACTGGTTACATCCATGATGTCGCCAAATCTTTAGATAAAATTAATGTTTTGGCGTACCTACAAAATCCGAGACACTATGGAACGAATGAAAATGCCTTGCTGGAAGCAATGGCAATGGGCATCGTGCCAGTGGTGTTAAATAATCCGGCTGAATGTGAAATTGTGGAACACGGTAAAACCGGACTGGTGGTCAATGATCAGGCGAGTTTTGCTGAAGCCATTCTATGGCTACACCAGCATCCTCAACAACGAACAGAAATGGGGGGAAACGCGTCGGCGTTTGTTCGTGACCGACATGCATCAGGGAAAATGCAACGAGCCTTTGATGAACAATACAACTTGGCTATGCAAATGCAAATGCAAAAGCAGGCAATTGCTTTTGATAACGTTTTTGGCGAAACCCCCGCTCAATGGTTCTTATCCTGTCAACAGCAAGCAGAATTGTTTAAAAATGATGGCTTTGTTGAGCGCCCAGAAGATGATTTTTTGCGTCCCAGTATGATGGAGGAGACCAAAGGCTCTGCAATACATTTTCATCGATATTTTCCGCAGGATGAATTGCTTGCGAAATGGGCTGGAGGAGTCGCTTCCTTATGCTGAGGCGATTTGATGCATTACCCGATATGGCAATGGTCAAACAGTTGCTGCAACAACTGGTAAGGCAAACGCTTGCCGATCCAAGCCGTCATGTGGATAAGCCACTTGTGTTTTACGGGGCCGGGAATTTGGGCAGGATGGCTAAAGTTTATTGTGATCGACTGGGCATTAAAATTGAAGCTGTGGTGGATCAGCAAGCGGATCAGCATCAGCAGGATCCCTTTTGGCAAGATGTAACCTTACTTCTTCCCGAAGACGTACCATTACAGTTAAAACACTCATCTTTATTAGCTATATGTGTTGCTAATGCGGTGTTTTCTCATTTACAGGAAACATTGACTGAACAGGGGTGGCAAGATGTGGTGCACTTCTATGATATTAGCGAAGCTTATCGCGATAAGCACCCACTTAGTAATGGTTGGTTTTGCGCTCAGCTATCAACGGAAGAGGCGGAACAGATTTCGACTGTGATGGAGCAGTGGAATGATCCTCAGTCTCGTGCTTACCACCTTCAGTTCATTGCCTGGCGGCACCTTCGCCAAGATTGGTTGTTTGCTGGGGCTGAAATGCAACCAGAGAACCGCTATTTGATTCCAGAAGTGAAGTCCGTCGTGCATCAGCAAGAGGTTATTGCTGATATTGGTGCTCACCAGGGAGAAACGTCTTTATTGCTTCTGGATGCTTTCAATTATCACTATAAGTCGTTATGGATATTTGAACCTGATCCTGAAAATCTGTCCCTGATAAAGTCGAAGCTGGCAAAACTCATCAGTCGAGACCATGACCAAGTTCATCTGTATGGTACAGCCTTGTCAAATGTTTCAGGGATGCGTCAATTTTTTGCTGGCGCGGGATATGCATGTCAGCTTAGCGAAATCGGTGATACTAGCCTTAGTGTTAAGACATTTGATGCCTTTGACGTGCCGGTAACCTTCATGAAATTACATTTGGAAGGGGAAGAGTTGAATGTGTTGCAAGGGGCTGAAAAAACATTGCGTAAACATCGACCCATTGTGACAAGCACGGCGTATCACAACCGTTTAGGACTATACAAAATGGCAGCGTGGTTAATTAAAACATTAGACAATTACCAGTTCTTTTTTCGTCTACATAGTGGTTGTGGCACAGGCGCTGTAATTTACGCGATACCATCGGAACGTTATCAGCGAACCAATAATGCTGGAGTCAATAATGAAAGCTGAAGTTAAATCAAAACTCAATCCAGAAGACAGGGTTGAATTGCAGAATGTGATTCCGTTAGAAACACCTTTCCTGCTGTATGTCGATCCTTCCAGTGCCTGTAACTTTCGTTGTCAGTTTTGTCCGACTGGTCACATTGATTTGATTAAAAACTCAGATTACAAACGAAGTTTGATGGGGTTGGGGTTATTCGAAAAATTAATTGATGAGCTCGCCGAATTTTCGCAGCCACTGAAAGTCATGCGGATGAATAAGATCGGTGAACCTTTATTAAATAAACAACTTGCAGAAATGATTGCTTTAGCCAAAAACAGTGGACGGGTTCAACATATTGATCTTGCCACCAATGGCGCTTTATTTACGGAAGAATTGCTGACAAAAATGATTACAGCGGGTTTGGACCGTCTGAATATCTCATTGGAAGGCATTAATGCTGAGCAATATCTGCAACACGCAAAAGTAAAAATAGACTTTCCAGAATTCGTCAGAAAAATCAAATGGCTTTATGCGAATAAAGGTGATTGTGAAGTAACCATAAAAGTCCCTGGTAACTACCTTAGCCCTGAGCAGCAACGCGAGTTTTACGATACTTTTGGCGAGTATTGCGATCGAATTTTTGTGGAAAGCATCGCCCCAATTTGGCCTGAATTTGATATTGAAGAAAGAAGTGGCTTTGAGGTGCAGATGGATCAAGGCCAATATCAGCAAAGTCTCGAAGAAAAAAGTGTGTGCAGTTATCTTTTCTACGCCATGGCCGTGAATGCCGATGGAACCATCAGTGCGTGCTGTCCCGATTGGGATCAAAAACTGGTCATTGGCGACTTAAAGCAGCAAACCATAAAGCAAATCTGGAATTCTGAAAAAATGCTGGAGCTGAGAGTTCTGCATTTGGAAGGTCAGCGAAAGACCAACCCGATTTGTCGTAACTGTGGCCATATTAAATACGCCCAGGTGGATAATATCGATCGCTACAAAGAAGTGCTGCTAACCAAGTTAAATGCAAGTAGGTAAAGTACGTGAGAAAAGATGAAATTTGTCCAGCTTGCCTGGCAGAGACCCATCATTTGACCGATTGGGAATATAGTGGTCTTGATGCATCAATCTTTAACTATACCGCACAATGGCATAGCTGTGATAACTGCGGATTAGTCTATGTCGCAAATATTGATGATGAGACTCTGGCTCAATTTTATGCCAATGAATGTAGTTATTTTGAAAATGACCATTTTGATATTACTTCGCCCGAAAATGTGACTAAATATCAGCACTACTATGATTTTTTAGCGAAGGCTGGTTTGGAACACACACCTATTACGGATATTGGGTGTGGTCGGGGCGGGTTTTTGCAATGGCTAAATAAACAAGGTTGGCAAGCCAACTGCATTGGGGTGGATGTGGATTTAAAAAGCATGCCTGTTAGCCAGGATAACAGTGATAATTCACCCATTAGTTTTCAAACTGGCGGCGCTTTATCGTTGCCATTTACCGTTAGCAGTCAGCGTTTATTGACGTATTTTCATGTCTTGGAACATATTCATGATTTAGATTCTGTTCTTAAAAATGCTCATAACGTTTTAATGGACCAGGGACATATATTGATTGAGGTTCCAGATGCAGAAAACTATGCCCAACAACCGATAGGCACAGCATTCTGGATGGGCATTCGTGAACATATCTACCATTATTCAGCACAATCATTGAATACCGCGTTAAACCTGCATGGTTTTGAAATTGTTTCCTGTCAAAGAGCGATGTTGCCGACGCCGGAATTTGAGTATCCTTCGCTGATGATTTTAGCCAAAAAAACTGAGCGTCCTTCCCCGGCTGTATTTGAGCTAACCGATAATATTGCAAACTATGTGTCTTCTGCACAGCGTGCGCTGAACGACCAGGCAGAGACACTTATCAGTTTAGCGAAGCAGCATTCTCAACTGACAATATGGGGGCTTTCAACGCAATTATTCAGTCTATTGCCGAAATTAAACGGAATTGACTACCGGTTGTGTGATGCCAGTAAACAAAAACAGAAAAGTCATTTTCAGCAGCAATCTATATACGATCCGAATGAGATTCAGCCGGAAGCATTACTGGTTATCGCTCCATATTTACATGCTGAAAAAATAGAAAATGCTGCTTTGTCCCTGGGTTGGTCCCCTCGGTCTATTTATCGATTGCAATAAATGCTAAAAGCCAAGAATGGAATATGAAATGAAATATAAATCGGAAGGTGTTCTTGAACTAGTTAAAAACTTGGCCCCTCTAGTGGATGAAATAGATCAAAATTTTATCAATGGTGGTGTGATCTATGGTGCTGGATTTGTAGGCACATGGGCGTGTGAGCATCTGCAGAACCTTGGGGTGAAAGTGGACGGTTTTTTAGATAGAGATACTAGAAAAACAGGTTCAAAAATACATAACGTTTTAGTTAAGTACCCTGAGCAAGCAGAAATAGAAAAAGTCCCCGCCATGCTTATTGCAGCAAGACATGTAGTGAAACAGGTTGCTGATGAAATGAGCAATTATGATTTCCCTGTCATGTCATTTGATGGGTATTTTGTGGTAAAAAATTACGCTAGATTAGCGAGTGTTAGAGATAATTTTTTTCAGGATGAAAAGTCCATCGAAACCTTTAATGCCTTGCTCATCGCCATGTTGACCGGTTCGGTTGATAGTTGCCTGCAAGTGATGGAAAAAGACATGTATTTTGGCTTGCCTGAATTTTCTGGCAATTTTGATGAAATATTTGTCGATGCAGGTGCGTTTGTTGGCGATAGTGTAGAAAGGTTTATTTGGGAAAACCTGGGGACTTTCAGACATCTTTATGCGTTTGAGCCAGGCTATAAACAGTTTGTAGCAATGACCAAAAGAATGGAAAGGTTAGTGCAGGAATGGGCTATTGATGAAAGCAAGGTTTCATTAGTAAAAGCCGGTCTTTCCTCTGAACAAGGACGTATGAATTGTACTTTTGTAAATGATGATCCGCTTCGCCATGGTTTAGCCGAGGCTCCAGATGAGGCTACAGAAATTGATGAGCGTATTAGCTCAGCAGTATGGACCTTAGATGCTTATCTTGCAGGAAAACCCATTACATTTTTAAAGGCGGATGTTGAAGGGATGGAAATGCCTCTCCTCAGGGGCGCTGAAGAAACGATCAAGAAATATAAACCCAAAATGGCATTGTGTGTATATCACTATCCAAGCGATCTTTATGAGATTGCTGAGTATGTCAGACAACTTGTTCCAGAATATCAATTCCGTTTACGTCAGCATGCCCCGCTTTTTGGTGATTTTGTTTTGTACTGTCACGTATAGACGATAGCGATTGTAATTAAAGGTTAAAAAAAGCATGGAAAAAACGCCGTTAGAACAATTTAAACAAGATATTACCGATCGTGTCCGTCAATATCCTGACAATCAACCATTACAATCAGCCTCTCAAGAGTTTTTTAACCAGATTGGCATTGGAAAAGCAGATTATGTTTATAACTTTACCTGGTTAGGTGTGCCGATAATCCAGATACCTCAGGATTTATATGCTCTTCAGGAAATTATCTGGAAGGTGAAACCCGACTTGATAATCGAAGCCGGTATCGCTTGGGGAGGAACCTTGATCCATAGTGCATCAATGCTCGCTATTCTGGAAGCATGTGACGAAATAGACAAAGGCCATGTGCTGGGAATAGATGTTGAAATCAGACCCCATAATAAAGTCGCTTTGGCCAGTCATCCCTTGAGTAAAAAAATTACCATGCTAGAAGGCTCAAGCATTGATGAGAGCATTATTGCTCAGGTAAAAGAGTTTGCGAAAGATTACAAAAGGATCATGGTGTGTCTTGATAGTAATCATACGCATGATCATGTTTTAGCCGAGCTTGAAGCTTATGCCCCCTTAGTGAGTCCGGGCAGTTATTGCATGGTAGGTGATACGGTAATAGAGGATGCTCCAGACGATATGACGTCTCAACGCCCCTGGGGAAAGGGAAATAATCCCAAAACGGCTGTTTGGGCCTATCTGAAAAAACTTGAAACGGAATCAGTTGAAGCAGCAGATGGAGAAAGACTGATGTTTGAAATGGATAAAGAATTAGAACATAAAGTGGTGCTGACAGGATCGCCAGATGGTTATCTGTTGAGAAAGTAAACTCATATAGTCCAACATCAGATACCACCTCAGGAAGAAACAATGACAACAATAAAGCAGGACGGAATATTAACCATCGGCATCACCAGTTATAACTATGGACATTTTATAGGTGAGGCACTTGAGTCGGTTATCAATCAAACTTCCCCGCATTGGAAGTTAATGATTTACGATAATGGTTCAACCGACAATACGTTTGAGGTGATCGAACCCTATCTTGAAGATCCTCGAGTGTCATTGTTTGTCCATGAAAAAAATATTGGTGGTACGGCAAATAGCATTTATGCAATTCGACAAGCGAATAGCCAATATTTTTCCTTCCTTCAGGCTGATGATTTTCTAGAGCATAACTTTGTTGAGGATGCACTTGAGCAATTTAAAATTCATCCTGAAAGTCCGTTTGTTTTTTTTAACTGGCAACAATATATAGAGCAAACCAAAACGCGATACGATCACAATCGTTTTCCGTTTTCCCCGGATCGTTCCGGCCCTCTTTTTATCGGTCCTTTCCTGACTATATTCAACTTTGTTCCCTTGCATATGGCGGCGTTCCGAACCGAATGCTTGCAATATGGATATGAGGCTTTAGTGGCGTCACCATTAAAGCAAGTAGGTGAACAATTTGTCTTGAAACTACTAGAAGATAAATATGGTATCGGCTGTTATACCGGCACAATGGGTGGTGTCTGGCGACGACATGACGCTCAAATGACAGCCTTACATGTGCAAAACAGTGTGGCTTTTTTGGAAGAGCCAGCTGAACGTCATTGGTATATCAAAACAACCCCCAATCCCAACTATATAAATGTGTTTATGGCACTTGCAACCTCCATGTTCAAACTTTCTCCGGGGAGCTTATTGAACACGGCTGACTGGTTGACCCATACAGAAGGTCAACGTTATGCAGAGAGCTTTGGGGTGCCCATTGAAGCCAAAAGAGACAACATTAAACGCGTCGTGCTTGTGGTCTTACTTAAAGTGGCTACCTATGCTCAGTTGACGTTGTTTCAAGAGGCTGATTTAGTCAACTGGATGAAATCGTTAGGCTATGAATTCACTGAATCCGCATTGAAAGAATTGCTGTTTGATATTTTATCCACTGAAGGTGAGGAGCTGCTGAATCTAAAGGAAATTGAGCAAATTTGTCAGTTTTGTTTTAAAAATATTCAACCGCAGCATATCAACCCTCAAGCGGAAAAAATCCGTGACCTGATTAACAGTCAACTTTTTCCTGTACAGAATCAGACGGGACTACCATTACTGTCACTTGCACGGTCAATGTTGGAAAAGAGGAGAAATATTTTCTCTTCTGCAGAAGATAGAGAACTGTTTTTAATCACTGTGTGTAAAGCGGCCTTCGATGCAATTGTTCAGCGCTATAAAAATGCAATCAGTCCTGAGGATGCCGTTGAGCTCCATGATTTAATGAAAGCCCTGCTTGATCACAAACAGATCGTCGAGCAAAAAGCCCTTGCACTTCAACTCCGATCAGAAATTTATGAGTGGCAGTTAAATATTGATTATCAACGTTGGATTAAAAATCATGCCTTACTAGAAATTGATGCCCAACTTCATGCAGAAAGAATGATGAGTTGGTCAGTTCAGCCAACATTCCATTTGTATATGTTTATGTTTGAGGGGGAGGAAAATCTTTTAGCGAATACCATTGACTCACTTGCAAAACAGTTCTATCACAATTGGAAGCTAACGGTTATTGCTGATGGACTTGCACCCGATGTGATGTTTGATGAGCTGGATGTGTTGGAGTGGCAAAGTTTCCCTGCTGAACAAGACCCATACGTTTTTCTGAATAATTTGATAATGAAGCAGTCAGATGGTTGGGCCATGTTTGTACCGGCAGGTGTGCAGTTTGAAGCGCATACATTTTTGAGTATGGGAGACTATATTGATCAATATCCACAGCAAAAATTATTCTACAGCGATGATGATTTAATTTCCGCTAATGGAACAAGGCACACTCCACGGTTTAAGCCGGACTTTAATCTCGATATGTTGAGAAGCAAAGATTATGCAGGTTTAGTGCTGTGCGAGAGTAACCTGTTCAGAAGTTTAGGCGGATTTGACATGTTGCCTGCGCATGAAAATTATGGCCTCACGTTTAAAGCCTTTGAATTGTTAGGATCTTCTGCAATAGGTCATATTAGTGATGTGTTGATTCACCTTCCAGAAACGATTCAAGGGCAAATGAACCAACCCACAATGCAGATGGCTGTAGAACAGCATTTAAAGCGTTTGGGTATAAATGCATACCTAGAACCAGGGCTGGCACAAAATAGCGTTCGAGTAGAGTATGAGTGGCCTGTATCACCTCTAGTTTCTATCATTATTCCAACAAAAGATAAAATTGAGTATCTCCGACCATGCGTTGATTCTCTGCTTCTGAAAACGACTTATTCAAACTTTGAGCTGATTATTGTCGATAACCAAAGCGAAGATCCAGATATTTTGGAATATATTAATGTGCTTCAAGCAAACTACGGTGAGCGGGTTAGGCGACTGGAATATCCCTACCCATTTAATTATGCAGCAATAAGCAACTTAGCCGCAAAAGAGGCAAACGGCGAATATTTACTGTTCTTAAATAATGATACGGAAATTTTGCACGCCGAATGGTTAGATAGAATGGTCAGACATGCACAACGGCCGGATGTTGGCATTGTCGGAGCACGTTTAGTTTACCCCGAGTCAGGATTAGTGCAGCATGCGGGTGTTATTTTGGGCATGGATAGTGTTGCGGATCATCTTTTCTTAGGAGTGCGGGATATACACGAATCAGGCTATATGGACCGCGCACATTTAGATCAAAACTTTTCTGCTGTAACAGCTGCCTGTTTGATGATTCGAAAATCTATTTATGATGATGTCGGGGGGATGGACGAGGAAAATCTGGCTATTTCCTATAACGATATTGATTTATGTCTAGAGGTACGGGAAAAGGGATACTTAGTGACTTGGACTCCTTATACAGTCTTAGTCCATCACGGAAGTGTCAGTCAAATAAGCGAATTTTCTCCAAGAGCTGACGAAAATTCCCGAAGATTTCTGCGTGAAAAAACATTTATGTTGAAAAAGTGGCTTCCTCAGATAGCCAATGATCCTTACTTTAACCGTCATTTGACTCTTGCAACCAGAGAAATCCAAATCGAAGCCCAAATGCCCACTAATTGGGATACCAATTTTCATGATAGAAATCGTGTGCTTGGGCTGCCATTAGCTGGTGGAAGTGGTGATTACAGAGTGATTCAACCTTTTAGTGCTCTTAGTCATGCAGCATTGGCACAATGTGAATATTATCGATTTAATCATAATTTCACCAAACCGATTATGATCTCGGAATATGCTCGCATTGCACCGGAGACAGTGGTGTTTCATGCCGCTTTAAATGATCTCCAACTTAAACAATTAGACCAGCTTAAAGAATTTTTACCCGAGGTTTTCCGGGTTTATAGTATTGATGATTTACTTACTAACGTGCCGGAGCAGAGTTCAGCCTATAAAGAAATAAAGCGTCATTTTGCTGACGCAAAATCTAGGATGCGCCGTGCATTACAATCCTCAGATCGTTTAATTGTCTCTACACAACCTTTAGCAGACCTTTGTGTTGGAATGATTGATGATATAAGAGTGGTTCCTAATCGACTACCAAAAGAACCATGGCTATCACTTAGTTCACTATCTAACCAAGGTATCAAGCCACGTGTGGGATGGGCTGGCGCGCAGCAGCATCAAGGTGATCTGGCCATAATGTTTGAAGTAGTTAAGGCGACTGCAGATGAGGTGGATTGGATATTTATGGGCATGTGTCCAGAAAATATTAAGCCTTATGTCCATGAGTATCATCATTTTGTACCAATTGCCGATTACCCTGCAAAACTTGCCAGCTTGAATCTGGATCTGGCTATCGCGCCACTGGAACTACATCCTTTTAATGAATCAAAAAGTAATCTACGGTTATTAGAGTATGGAGTATTAGGCTGGCCGGTTATCTGTACCGATATTTATCCGTATCGTACCAACAATCCCCCAGTTATTTATGTGCAAAATCAAGTAGATGAATGGGTGGCGGCAATCCGGCAAATATTGGCCGATAAAGCGGCATTAGCTGATGCCGGTTCAGCGTTAAAGGCATGGGTTCTCAAGCATTACATGCTTGAGGATCATCTGGATGAATGGCTTGAGGCTCTGACAAGAAATTAATACCAAATCTATAGGGCCAGTTTGGCCCTTTATTTTTCTAGGTTTACGCTTACCATATTGAAAAAATAAAGATTATTGGCACGAACACTGCTTAGTTGAATTCATACCTGTTCGGAACGCCGGCAGGTTCTGAATAGAATCGCTCAATTAGGGAGAGTGTTATGGCACTAATCGTCAATAGTAATCTGGCATCTTTGAATGCTCAGCGTAACCTGAGCACTTCGCAAAATGATCTGAATACAGCTTTACAACGTTTATCCTCTGGTTTGCGAGTTAACAGCGCCAAAGATGATGCTGCTGGTCTTTTTGTGGCTCAACAACTTACTCGAGATATTCGGGGAACAAACCAAGCTGTTCGTAATGCAGCAGATGGTATTTCATTAGGACAGACTGCTGAGGGTGCGTTAGGCCAGGTAGCCAACAATCTTCAGCGGATTCGTGAAATTGCTATCCAGGCGTCAAACGCAACGGTTGGTGATCGCAGCGGTTTACAAAAAGAAGTAGATCAGTTGACCCAGGAAATTTCGCGTATTGTTCAAACCACTGAGTTTAGTGGAACCAAGCTATTAAGTGGGGCAACCTCTCTGGTCTTCCAGGTTGGTGCCAGTGGTTCAACAAATAACCAAGTGACTCTGGATACGGTTAATATTACCGGTATTGGTGGTTATTCATTAGACCTAACTGCAACCGGAACAATCAATGTTAGTGATGCGTCAAATGCCTCTGCAGCATTATCAGGATTATCAACTGATATTGATACGGTTAACCAGACTCGTGCAACCTACGGTGCTTTGCAGAACAGATTTGAAGCCGTTATATCTAATCTGCAGAATTATGCCGAGAATTTGACTGCTGCACGTAGTCGGATTGAAGATGCCGATTTTGCGGCTGAAACAGCCCGATTGACTCGTGCTCAGATACTGCAGCAGGCAGGTACATCAATTCTGGCACAGGCCAACAGTTTGCCACAGAGTGCATTAACCCTATTGCAGGGCTAATTATGATGGCTTCAAAGTTCCTGGAAAGACATGCTTTGGGTGGATTCTGGTTTATTTGAAAAAAAGATTAAAGAAAAATAATCGCAGGTCGCTAAACATTTCGGAGGCGGTAAATACTGGGTTTTCCACAGTCTGTCCGCCATGTTTAGTGGGGCAAAATGCCCTTAAAAGCCTAGGAGAATTCTCATGGCGGTTATTGTTAACTCGAATCTGGCATCATTAAATGCACAGCGTAATCTTGAAGCATCACAAGGCAGTCTGAATCAATCACTGCAACGTTTATCATCTGGTCTGCGTATCAACAGCGCGAAAGACGATGCAGCCGGTTTGTTCATCGCTGAACAGCTGACTCGTGATATTCGTGGTACCAACCAAGCAGTTCGTAATGCATCTGATGGTATTTCCCTCGGTCAAACTGCTGAGGGTGCATTAGGTGAAATTGGTAATAACTTGCAACGTATCCGTGAGCTAGCGGTACAGTCTGCCAACGCCACCACCGGTAACCGTACAGGTATCCAAGCTGAGGTTAACCAGTTAACTCAAGAAATCTCACGTATTATTCAGACTACTGAATTTGCCGGTAATGGTCTGCTGAGTGCTGCCAACTCATTGACATTCCAAGTCGGTGCAAGTGGTGCTGCAACAAATCAATTGTCGGTATCAACTGTTAGTATGACTGCTATTGCCGGCTATTCAGCTGATTTGGCGGCAACAGGTACAATTGACGTAAGTACTGCTGGTGCGGCTTCTGGAGCACTTGCTAACTTGAGTACCGCTCTGGATACTGTTAACCAATCACGTGCCACATACGGTGCTCTGCAAAATCGTTTTGAAGCGGTTATCTCTAACCTGCAAAACTATGCAGAAAACCTGACTGCAGCACGGAGCCGTATCCAAGATGCTGACTTTGCTGTTGAAACAGCTAACCTGACGCGTTCGCAAATTTTGCAACAGGCTGGTGTTTCAATCCTGGCGCAGGCTAATACCCTGCCTCAGACAGCACTTTCATTACTCGGATAAGTTACCGGGAGGCTTTCCCGGCAAATAGCCGGGAAAAGCTTACCCGATATTCTTGGAGGATGAAGGAATGACTACCAACGATTTAACAGTTAAAACTGATTCGTTGTCATTACCAAATTCTGGCAATATTCAGCAGGGCAGTAATGTTCCTGCTGAAGTTGTTTCAGGGCTTGCTTCAACACAACGAGTCAATCCATTGGCTCAACCGAAGATGCTATCCAAACAGCTGGAAGCCACGGAAGAGCAATTAGCAGCGATTCAGGAGAGAGTAGTTGAGCTTAATAGCTACATGCAAAACTTGAATCGTTCTTTACAATTTTCAGTAGATGATAAAAGTGGCGATACGGTTATTAAAGTGATTGATTCTGAAACGGATGAATTAATCAGACAAATACCCGCTGAAGAGTTATTAGTCGTTCGTAGCTCTTTGGAAGAATATCGCGGCATGTTGCTGGAGATGAGAGTTTGATTGGCGTGTAATTTGCTTAAAATTACACACTAATCGGGAGCGTTATCATGGCTACAATACAAGCACCAGGCATCGGGTCTGGCTTAGATGTAAACGATATTGTCACTAAGTTGATGGAGATTGAGCGTCAGCCTATCGACAACTTAACGTCTAAAAAGTCATTTATTAATGCTCAGATAAGTGCTTATGGCTCGCTAAAGAGTAAAGTTGCTGATTTTCAATCAGCAATGGCTAATCTTAATTCACCTGAGAAGTTTCAGGTATATCAAGCCACTAGTGGAAGTGATTCTGTTTTTACCAGTTCAGTTTCAAATGGTGCTGTTGCTGGAAATTACAATATTGAGGTGGTTAGGCTGGCAGAAAGGGATAAAATTGCTACCCAAGCCTACACCGATTCCAACACCGTCGTTGGTGAGGGTACGCTTAATATCAATATTGGATCTGAGAGTTTTGCGTTAACAATTGATAGTAGCAATAACACTTTGGCTGGTATACGTGATGCAATTAATGATGCAGCTGATAACACCGGTGTCTCTGCGACAATTGTTACTGGTGACGATGGTGCTCGTCTGGTTCTCTCTTCTAAAGAAACCGGAACAGATAATGCTCTGCGGATAAGTGTAACAGACAGTGATGGTGGCAATACTGATGAAGCTGGTCTATCTGCCTTAGCCTATAATCCAGAAGGCGGAGTGGAATTTCGGGCGGCCATTTCTTCAGCTCAAAATGCCCTTATCCGGATAGACGGTTTTAATGTCAGTAGTAGCACCAATACAATTACGGGCGCTATTGATGGTGTGACTATCAATGCTGCTTCTATAGGCTCATCAACGTTAAGTGTAACTCGGGATGATGAGAAAATTCTCGAATCTGTTGAAGCCTTTGCAGCTGCCTTCAATGCTTTACGAACAGAAATTAACAAGCAACGCGATGGACAGCTGGAAGCTGATAGCACTCTTTTATCGTTAGAACGGCAAATTTTTGATGTTTTAAATGCTGGTTCATCAATTGACGGTTCCTCTTTTAGTTATCTGATAGAAGCGGGTGTCTCAATCAATAAACAGGGCGTTATGGAGGTTGATTCGGATCGTATTACTGAAATTATGAATACCGATTTTGAATCTTTTACCAATTTATTTGCCTCAGAGAATGGTGGGTTTGCAGCAAAACTATCAACCCTTGCCAATGGTTGGTTAGCCAGCGATGGATTGATTGATGCTCGTGAAGACGGTCTGAAGACTCAAGTCGAGGGAATTGATGACCAGATTTTACGAATGGAAGATCGAATGATTTCTGTAGAAGCCAGAATCCGAGCTCAATTTACTGCGCTTGATACTCTGGTGAGCAGCCTTAATAATACGTCGAGCTTTTTAACGCAACAATTAGCTTCATTGAATAATAATAAGTAACACAGAGCGAAATTAGGATGATGCAAAACATGATCAATAAAAAAGCACTGGAAGGTTATGGTCGAGGAGCCGTAGAGTCAGAAGTTAACTTTGCCTCACCGCATCGTATTATTCAGATGTTAATGGAGGGGGCGCTATCTAAAATTGCTACCGCCAAGGGATGTATCGACCGAAATGATATTGCTGAAAAAAGTCGGCAGATTACTTGGGGCATGAATATTATCCAAGGCTTACGAACCAGCCTTGATGCTCAAAAAGGTGGTGAAGTTGCTGCTAACCTGGATGCCTTGTACGAATATATGGGGCGACGTTTGCTTGAAGCAAATGTTAGTAATGATGTTGCAATTCTGGATGAAGTCAGCAGCCTTTTAATGGAAGTGAAAGCTGGTTGGGATAATATTCCGGCTGATTATCACTAATCATTTATGACACATTTCAGCGATAAACTTAACTCCCTGCACCAAGCGGTGCAACTTACTCAAAATATGCTGGCTATGGCTAAGCAGAAACAATGGAATGAATTGCCAGAAATTGATAAAAAAAGGCAAATACTGTTGCAGTCGATATTTCCATTAGATGACGATTCTCCAGAAATTGAAGGCCAGGCAACATTGCTGCAAACACTTATCGACACCAACAATGAACTGATTGCGCATTGCCAGGAAGGAAAACAGTCTCTACAACTTCAAATGCGTAATGCAAAATTCACCCATAAAGCCGTAACGGCTTATCAATCCAATTAGTTAGCGCGCTTGTTTCTGAAAAAGTTCCCATTTACAGTGTCATTTTTTTGACAACTAACTGCAAAGTGCTTAACTTGAATTAACTAAATCCCTAACGTAATACCAGCAGGTTCAGAAAGAGCTTGCCTTCAGGAGCAGTTATGAATGCGTGTAATATCTTGGTGATAGATATTGACCCACAACGCCGAGAAACACTTTCCACGCTTATTGCGTTCGTAAATTGCCACGCTGTCGTGGTGAATGATATGGAAAACTGGTTTGATAGCGTTAATGATTTGAATGATATTGCTTTAGCGCTGGTTGGTGATTGTGGTGGTGTTAGCCCGACAAAACAGTTATTACGTGAGCTTATTAATCATGAAGCAAGGATCCCGGTGTTTACACTCGATTATCCAGAAGCTTTAATCAGAGAATTTCCCGGCTCCATCGGCAGCTTAAATTATCCCATCAAATACCTTCAGCTAAACAATGCAATCCAACAAGCTTCGGTTTACAGGAACCAGGCTGATAATCAAGCTGAGACAGAACCGTTATTTCGTTCGCTGGTGGGCAACAGTACAAAGATGAAACGGGTTCAGAAAATGATACATCAGGTTTCTGATTCAGAAGCCAATGTATTGATTTTAGGAGAATCTGGAACGGGTAAAGAGGTGGTTGCCCGCAACCTGCATTATTTTTCCTCACGTCGCGATAAACCTTTTGTACCGGTAAACTGCGGTGCTATTCCCGGCGAACTTCTGGAAAGCGAATTATTTGGCCATGAAAAGGGTGCGTTTACTGGTGCGATAACTGCTCGTAAAGGTCGTTTTGAAATGGCCGAAGGCGGAACACTGTTTCTTGATGAAATTGGTGATATGCCCCTGCCTATGCAAGTTAAGTTATTAAGAGTTTTACAGGAAAGAACCTTTGAACGCGTAGGCAGTAATAAAACCCAAAAAGCCAATGTCAGAGTGATTGCCGCGACCCATCGTAATCTCGAAACTCATATAGGTGATGGCCGCTTTAGAGAAGACCTGTTTTACCGCTTAAACGTTTTTCCTATTGAGATGCCTGCCTTACGCGAGCGGCCTGAAGACATTCCATTATTGATTCATGAGCTTATACAGCGAATAGAACATGAGAACCGGGGAGCTGTACGCTTTACTCCGACGGCCATCGCATCATTATGCCGCTATACCTGGCCCGGCAATGTTCGGGAACTGGCAAATGTGGTTGAAAGACTCGTCATTTTATATCCCTACGGCACGGTAGACTTTGATGACCTGCCAGAGAAATACCAGATTGAGGGTGAACCACTCCCGGAAGTTATTACATCGGCAATTGATTCCCAGCCACACTCACCCACTGCGCTTAAAGTATCCTCCAAAGCGAATGGTAGTGATGCTTCAGCTTCAGCGAATGGTTTTCAGCAATCTGATGATGCGCTGTTAAGTATGGATACCATACCTGAAGATGGCTTGGATTTAAGGGAACATCTGGCCAATCTGGAATATCTGCTGATCAAACAGGCCCTGGATGAAGCGGCTGGGGTTGTAGCTCATGCAGCCAGTAGATTAAAAATGCGCCGAACGACGTTAGTTGAAAAGATGCGAAAATACGGTATTCAACGGGATATTGAAATCAGCTGAAATAGCGCCTGAAATTTGACTCTGAAATAAAGTTATTTAATATAACATATTGAAAAATAAAGAATAAAAAATAGGGCATATATTTTGCTAGCTCACTATTGGAAACCCTTTAGTGGAGCAAAATTAGATGAACCTCAAATGGCCTGAATCCTCACCTTACAGTGAAAATAAAGTTGCGTTAAAGGCAATACAACCAACAAAACGTAATGTGGTTGATATCGCTGAACATAAGCCTTTGTGGACACCACCGGTAAATTCCCAAAAAACATCCGCTTCAGAGAGCCGCATTGCAGATCGTCTCAGCAGTTTGCTTGCCGTCATTCCTGGCGGTGTCGTGGTCATTGATGGAATGGGTGTGGTTCAGGATTGTAACCAGGTAGCGATTAATTTATTAGGCGAACCGTTGACAGGTCAACGCTGGATTGATGTTATCAAACGTGCGTTCAAGCCCAGAGAAGATGATGGGCATGATGTTTCACTGGCAGATGGTCGACTGGTACATATTTCAACCAGCCCGCTGGATAAAGAGCCTGGACAGATTATCCTGCTGCAGGAGGTTACTGAGACTCGTCAATTACAACGTAAGGTTGCGCATCTGCAACGATTATCAGCTATGGGGGAAATGGCGGCACGTCTGGCGCATCAAATTCGTACGCCTTTATCGTCTGCCACTTTATATCTGGCGCCTCTTCTCAAACCTGAGACTGAACAAACTACACAATTAAAATTTGCCCGTCGTTTACATGACAGCCTGAGCCATATGGAACAGCTGGTTCGCAATATGCTGGCATTTTCACGGGGTGATATGAATAGCACTGCGCCGGTAAGTGTGAATGCATTAATTGATGAACTGGTACAGCAATTTGTGGCACAACCGGAAAGTGAATCGCTCAATGTTCATGTCATTAATCTGGTGAACGATGGTTATATTTATGGCTGTCAGCCAGCCTTGGTCAGTGCACTGAATAATTTACTCAACAATGCCCGGCAGGCCTGTGGGGAAACAGGAAAAATAACCATTCATGCTGATTATGCTGAAGAAGGTCAACAACAGTTTATTGAAATCAGTATTGAAGATAATGGTGCGGGCATCGCCGAAGCTGATTACGACAAGATACTGCAGCCTTTCTATACCACGCGTTCTTCAGGAACCGGGTTAGGACTCGCTGTGGTGCAGTCTGTTGCCAGAGCTCACAAAGGTATGCTCTGGCTCGATAGCGAGCAGGGTGTAGGCAGCACATTCTGTCTGCGATTGCCTGTTTACCGTCCATCTAATACCTCTCAGGAACAAATGCAAGCAGGAGTGAAATCATGAATCAGTCGATGATTATGGTAGTGGAAGATGATGCCAATTTACGTACCGCTTTATGTGACACGCTGGAACTTGCGGGCTATAAAGTTACGTCGACCGATCACGGGCAAAAGGCCTTGGATAAACTGGCTAATGAACCGATCGGCTTATTGCTCAGCGACTTGCAGATGCAACCGATGGATGGTCATACATTATTGAAAAAAGCCCGGGCGATGTTGCCTTCATTACCTGTTGTTCTGATGACGGCTTATGGTTCTGTACAAAGTGCGGTAGAAGCCATGCACGAAGGGGCTTGCGACTATTTAATGAAACCGTTTGAAGCTGATGATTTATTGCAGCGGGTACAACGCTACGTGCGAATACTGCCAGCCAGTGATGACATGGTCGCAGCAGCCAAATCATCAGTGGATTTACAGGCATTGGCCAGACGTGTTGCTGAGACTGACGCAACCGTTCTGATAAATGGTGAAAGTGGTACGGGTAAAGAAGTGTTAGCACGCTTTATTCACCGGCATTCACCACGTCAGGACGGCCCTTTCATTGCCATTAACTGTGCAGCTATTCCGGAGTCCATGCTTGAAGCCACTCTGTTTGGTTACGAAAAAGGCGCGTTTACTGGGGCAGCTCAAGCCTATGCTGGTAAGTTTGAGCAGGCTAATCAAGGCACGATTTTGCTGGATGAAATTACCGAGATGGATATTTCATTGCAGGCCAAATTACTGCGCGTATTGCAAGAGCGCGAAGTGGAGCGTCTGGGGGGCAGAAAAACCCTCTCTCTTGATGTTCGTGTGCTGGCGACTACCAACCGCACTTTACGTGATGAAGTCAAAGCCGGCCGTTTCCGCGAGGATCTATTTTACCGATTGAATGTTTTTCCGTTGCAGTTATTGCCTTTGAGAGAAAGACCTCAGGATATCGTGCCACTTGCCGAACAGTTACTTGAACGTCACTGTCAGCATGGTGGACGGGTCGCACCGCATTTCGACAGTGAAGCACAAAGAAAACTGTCGCAACACAGCTGGCCGGGAAATGTTCGGGAACTCGATAATGTTCTGCAGCGGGCGTTAATTTTACAAACCGGTTCAGTAATTAACGCCGATGATTTGGCATATGAAGCCATGTCAGGAACTCAGCAAACCACTAACGAGGTAACCCCGGCACCAATTACAGAGCATAGCGAGATTGTTAGCCCCCTCGATAATGCAGATGATTTACGCAGCCACGAACAGCGTCATATTCTCGACATCCTGGCAAAGCATCGTGGCAGCCGCCGGGAGACTGCAAAAGAATTAGGTATAAGTGAACGCACCTTACGCTACAAAATCTCACGTTTTCGTGAACAGGGCATTGCCATTCCCGGAAAATTTGGCAAGAAGTCTGCATAAACAAATCAGCCCACCAAGCAATACAAAGCGAGAAGATAATTATGATAAAAGCAATTGATCCTAACCAGTTACTGACGCAGATGCGGGCCATGCAAACTCAGGCTAATCAGGCCATGCCAATGCCAGCTGAGCAGAATTTATCTAGTGGCAGGGTGGATTTTGGTGATCTGATGAAAAATGCTGTGGATAAAGTAAATGAAACACAACAAACAGCAGGTCAGTTACGAACGGCTTTTGAATTGGGTGATCCCAAAGTCAATTTAACCGATGTCATGATTGCCTCCCAAAAATCAAGTGTGGCGTTTGATGCCACGGTCCAGGTCCGCAATAAGCTGATTGAGGCTTATCAGGAAGTCATGAGAATGTCGATTTAATGGCGTTGGTTTAATTGAAGAGCCTGAATATGGAAAATGCACCTGCTACAAAAACGAACACATTTGCTGCAAACACCCCGTTGGCAGTTATGCAAAATAATATTTCCCGCCAACCCATAACCAAGCAGATCATGTTTTTATTGGCGATCGCGGCCAGTATTGCTGTTGGCGGTTACGTGTTTATGTGGTCGCAAACACCTTCTTATCAGGTGTTGTTTTCCGGAATGGAAGCTCAAGAACCCTCTGAAGTAGCCAATGTGCTGCAACAGATGCAAATTGATTATAAGTTAGACCCTACTACGGGGGCATTGCTGGTTCCGGCTTCAGAAGTTCAGGGATTACGCTTACGGTTGGCGGCTGAAGGTTTACCGCGCAGTAGCGCACAAGGCATGGAAATCCTCAGTCAGGAACAGGGATTTGGCACCAGTCAGTTTATTGAGCAGGCTCGCTATCAGCGTGCAATGGAGCAGGAGCTTGCCCGTTCAGTGAGCGAGTTGCAGAATGTCCGCAGCGCCCGTGTGCATTTGGCGATCCCCAAGCAATCGGTATTTGTACGTGAACGTAAGCCACCTACTGCTTCGGTTGTGGTCAATCTTTATGCAGGCAGAACATTGGAGCGTGGCCATATTGCCGCTGTTACTCATATGGTGGCGGCCAGCATACCCAATATGAAAAGCTCAGATGTCACCGTTGTTGATCAGCGTGGTAATTTATTGAGTCAGCCAGAGCGTGATAGCAGTATGGCGTTGAGTGATACGCAGCTGGAATTTACGCAAAAACTTGAACAGTTATATATCAGCCGTATCGAAGATATCCTAACGCCTATTGTGGGGATGAACGGTGTGCGTGCGCAGGTAGTTGCAGATGTTGACTTTACAGTCACAGAGCAAACACAGGAAAGTTATAACCCGGATCTGGCGGCATTACGCAGCGAACAACTTGCTGAAGAAGAGCGCGTTGGCGGACTTGGTCCTATGGGTGTGCCGGGAGCACTGGCCAATCAACCTCCTGGTGGTGGGGTCGCACCGGAACAAGCAGCACAGGAAAATGTTGGTGAAGATGGAGAAGTGGTAGCTGAAACGGTCACACCCGGCTCAAGTACTCGTCGCAGTACACGTAATTTCGAACTTGATCGCACCATCAGTCATAGCCGTCTGGCACCTGGCGACATTCGCAAGCTGAGCGTTGCTGTACTGGTCGACGAACCGACCACTACCGACGCTGAGGGTAATGTTGTCGCCACACCTATGAGCGATGCACAAATGGCACGTATTAATACGCTGGTCATGGACGCAATTGGTTTCAATATGGCCCGAGGCGACAGTTTAAATGTTGTCAGCGCACCATTTGTTACTCCGATTGAGGCCGAGCCGCTTCCAGGTATCCCTCTGTGGGAGCAACCATGGGTATGGGACGTGGGTAAACAAGTCTTGGGTGCATTGGTCGTGTTATTCCTGATATTTGGTCTGATACGTCCAGCTTTCAGAGATTTGAATAAATCTCCTAGTAAACAGTTAGCCAACCAGAGCGGTGAAAATACTGATGAAATGTCAGCAGAGCAAGTATTGGCAGCAAGTAGTAAAAACGGTGAGGATATTGCTAAACTGACGACTGGTTCTGAGCGTGTTGAACAGCATTTGACTAATATTCGCAGTTTAGTACAGCAGGATCCTGCGCTGGTAGCGCAGGTCGTAAAAAACTGGGCAGCGAGTGATGCATAATGGCCGAACAACCCCGTAAATTAACCGGTACTGAAAAAGCCGCAGTATTTCTTCGCTCAATAGGTGAGGAAGATGCTGCGCAGGTGCTTAAGCATATGGGGCCGAAAGAAGTTCAGAAAATCGGTCAGGTCATGGCGACTTTGAACAATGTAACGCGTAGTGAGGTGGAGACTGTTTTAGGCAGTTTTGTCACCACGGTAGAACAAGAAACCGGTCTGGGCATTGGTTCTCATGACTATGTGCGGAAAATGCTGGTTGGAGCCCTGGGTGAAGAACGTGCCGGAGGTTTGCTTGACCGGATTCTTTCCGGTGGTAATACCAATGGTCTGGAACAGTTAAAATGGATGGATGCTCGTGCTATCTATGAAGTAATACGACTGGAACATCCCCAAATAGTCGCGATAGTCTGTTCGTTTCTGGATCCCGATCAGGCTGCTCAGGTACTTGGTATGTTTCCGGAACGTGATCAGGCCTCGATTTTACTGCGGGTGGCAACACTGGATGGTGTGCAGCCAGCAGCGCTGAATGAACTGAATGAAATCCTGGAAAAACAATTCAGCGGTAACGCTGGCGGACAAACTGCCACCGTTGGCGGGCCTAAAACAGCTGCCGATATTCTTAACTTTGTTGAGGGTAGTCGTGAAGCAGCCATTATGGAAAAAATCAAAGAATCCGAACCGGATCTCGGTCAGAATATCGAGGATTTGATGTTTGTCTTTGATAATCTGATTGATGTGGATGATCGTGGCATGCAAACATTAATGCGTGAAATTCAAACCGATCAGCTTCAGCTTGCCCTTAAAGGCGCTGATGATAATCTCAAAGAGAAGTTTCTTAAAAATATGTCCCAGCGTGCAGCAGAAATGCTACGTGATGATCTTGAAGCGATGGGACCCGTGCGTATCAGTGATGTTGAGGCCGCGCAAAAATCCATTTTGTCTACCGCACGGATGTTATCCGATAAAGGTGATATTGCATTAGGTAGCGGTGGTGGTGATGACTTCATCTGATGATCTTTATACCACCCAACATGCCAACGTTTTATCCGCCGAAGAACTCGCCAATGCCTATGAGCGATGGGAAGTTCCTCGCGTGGTATCGGTGTCGGATGTTGAAGCTGAAAATACCAACCCTTTAACTGTTGAAGCATTGGAAGCTGTTCAGCAGGCCGCACAGGAAGAAGGTTTTAAGCTGGGCTATGATGAAGGTTACCAGCAAGGTCATGAAGCAGGATTGAAAGCCGGGGAAGCCGATATTCTGCAACAGGCTCAACAATGGAAAGCCTTGATTGACACTCTGAATAATCCGCTTAAGAGCGTTGATTCAATTGTTGAACAAGATTTGCTGTCGATGATCAGTCTGCTGGTGCGGCAAATGGTTTATCACGAACTCCAGCAAAACCCTGAACTGGTTTTGACTGCTGTGCGCGAAGCGCTTGCAGTATTACCCGTCAGTGATCGCCAGCTAAAAGTTTATCTGAACCCTGAAGATATGGAGCTGGTAAAAAACGGCTTGAAACTGGATGAAGATACCGGCTGGCAATGGTACGAGGATCCGCTAGTAAGCCGTGGGGGAGCCAAGTTGGTGACGGCAGATACCACCATTGATGCCACCGTTGAAACCCGACTCAATAATTTAATTTCACGGTTATTAAGTCAAGACAACCATCATGAACCCAGCTGAATCGCCAAACCAATCAACACCTTTGCATGACAGGTTGCAACATCAGCTGGAGCGACTCACAGCCGATCATGAAACACCTATTACCGTGGAAGGACGATTGACCCGAATGGTCGGTTTGACGCTTGAGGCCGTTGGATTTCAAGCCTCAATTGGCAGTCGTTGTGAAATTCATGCTCCTGGCAGAGAGCCTGTCGAAGCGGAAGTGGTAGGGTTTCATGATGAAACACTGTATTTAATGCCTACCGGCAACATTCGTGGTTTAGTCCCTAATGCCCGGGTCAGGCCGATCCGTAGTGATTCTCAGGTACCCGTTGGTAACGCTTTACTGGGTAGAATTGTCGACGGTGCCGGAAAACCGCTTGATGGACGTGGGCCGCTTAACGTAAAAGATAAAGTCCCTCTACATGGCAAAACAGTTAATCCACTATCCCGTGCACCGGTCAGACAACATCTGGATGTAGGCGTCAGAGCAATAAATACATTAATGACGGTTGGACGTGGTCAGAGGATGGGGCTGTTTGCCGGGAGCGGCGTCGGCAAAAGTGTATTGCTGGGTATGATGACGCGTTTTACTGAAGCCGATGTGATCGTGGTGGGCCTGATAGGTGAACGGGGACGTGAAGTTAAAGAGTTTATTGAAGATATTCTGGGTGAAGAAGGCTTAAAGCGTGCCGTGGTTGTCGCATCACCAGCCGATCACTCACCCTTGATGCGTTTGCATGGCGCCATGTTGGCAACCAGTATTGCAGAATACTTTCGCGATCAGGGTAAGCAGGTTTTGTTATTAATGGATTCATTGACACGGTTTGCCCAGGCTCAGCGTGAAATTGCCTTGGCAGTTGGTGAACCGCCAGCCACCAAGGGTTATCCTCCGTCGGTTTTTTCGTTATTGCCGCAACTTGTTGAACGTGCTGGCAGTGGTGAAGTCGGTGGTGGAGCAATAACCGCAATTTATACAGTGCTTACCGAAGGTGATGATCAGCAGGATCCAGTGGCCGATGCTGCTCGTGCCATACTTGATGGACACATTGTTTTATCCCGACAATTAGCTGAGGCCGGGCATTATCCGGCGATTGATATTGAAGCGTCGATCAGTCGTGTCATGCCACAGGTTGTCGATGCCAAACAACTGCAGCTGGCCCAGCAATTCAAGCGAATCTATTCCACTTACCGGCAGAATCAGGATTTAATTACCATTGGTGCTTATCAGGTAGGAAGCGATCAGCAAATTGATGAAGCGATTAATCGTTTTCCAGCGTTATCAGCAATGTTGAAACAGGACATGCATGTGGCGCATGATTGGAACAGTAGCCTGCAGTCATTGCAAAAACTGGCTTTTGGCCAGATGAGCAATTCACAGCAACTAAATGGACAACTGATGACAGCGGAGCAACGTAAATTCTAATTTTGGATAACAAGACGGATTCGGGTGCTAAAGCAATATGACACGGGCAAGCAAACTGATACCGGTGATTGAAATGGCCGGTCGCGAGACCGATAAAGCCATGCAGAGTCTGGTTCAGGCCAACAACGTGCTTGAGCAAGAAAAACATCAGCTTAATGATTTACTGCGTTATCGCGAAGAGTACCTGCAGCAATTCCGACAAGGCGATGCTTTACAGATGAGTGCTCGCAAAGCAATTGACTTAAGATCATTTCTTGCCCAGTTAGATAACGCTATTCGAATGCAACAGCGCCACGTCGAACAGTGTTTTATGCAGACCCAAAAACAACGGCAGTTATGGTTGGAAGCCAAAAATAAACAACGATCTATTGAATCCCTCAAAGAACGCTATCAAAAAGAAGACGAGCAACGTCAGCATAAACTGGAGCAGCGACTGGCAGATGAACATACCGCTATGCTCTGGGCACGCAAACATAAATAAACCCTGGCATAGTCTCTGCTTAGATTTGTTATGTGGTAATTTGCATACGACATTGGTTGTATAAACTCACAAGCGGACATTTTTGTCCGGTCATTATTGTATTGCGGCAAAAAATGTAATTAAAAAAGCTATAAATATGACGAATACAACGGAAAAACTTGATTGTGGAGAACAGTTAAACATTACTCAGCTGGAGTCATGGTATTTGCACTGTTTAAAAATTCTGCTGGCAGGAAATAACGTATTTATTGATGTCAGTCGTTTGCAACGTATTGATACCGCGGCGTTACAATTACTCTACCAATTTCAGCAACAGGCAGAGAAATATGATATTGAGGTTCACTGGTCTGTGATGAGTGATAGCTTTCAGGATGCCGTAAGTCTTTCCGGTCTATCTTTTAAAATGACCGATCAGCCATCAGTTGCCGAAAATGATTCAATGGAGAATAACTAACATGGCCCGGATTCTAGTCGTCGATGATTCACCCTCGCTCAGACAGATGTTGCAGATTATTTTGCAGAATTCAGGCCATGATGTGGTGTGCGCAGAAGATGGTAAACAGGCCATTGATATGGCAACTGAGCAGCAATTTGAACTGGTATTAAGTGATTTTAATATGCCGCAACTGACAGGACCTGAATTCATAACGATGCTGCGCCTGTTACCGCAATACCGCTTTACTCCGGTACTGTTGTTAACAACGGAAACAGATGAAGACAAAAAAAATCTTGGCCGTGTTTCAGGCGCCAGTGGATGGTTAAAAAAACCGTTTGATCCTGAACAGTTGGTCGACACTATCAACTCACTGCTTAATTAATTTTCGATTGCCATGCATCCGCTTTTATCCTCTGCCACAGCTGCTTTTCATGAGGAAGCTCTGGAAACATTAAACCAAATAGAGGATTGGCTCTTAACGTCATTGGAGAGTTCCACCAGCGGCGATGCCCATTGGCAAGATACTCTCAGACTATTGCACTCTCTCAAGGGGACTGCCGCCAGTTTCGAAAATGAAGCAATAGCAAAAGTTTGTCATGCCATCGAGAATATTCTGACGGAAAACCGCCAACTTACCCGCCATGACAGGGACGGACTACTGGCGGCAATTGACTTTTGCCGGCAATGCTTAAGTGGAGCTGATGCAGATCCAGTATTACAGGACGAAGAACTGGCAAATTGCCTTGCTGGGATAAATCGTCTGGATAAGCCGAAACAGAATAATGGTAAACCACCGATTGTGCCGGAAATGAATGGTTCGGTCTGGCAAATCGATTTTGCCCCACATCCACAGTTTTTTGAAAACGGCCATGATCCATTACGAATTATCAAAGTATTACGCCAGTTTGGTCCGGTAAAGGTCTCCGTCTTCACTGATAAATTACCCGATTTTGCAGATTTTGACCTGTATAAATGTTACCTGCGCTGGCAGATAACACTTACCGCGGAAGTGAGTTACCAACAAATTATTTCGCAGTTTGACTGGGTAAAACATGTCTGTGATTTCACGGTAGAAGTATTGGCTTTAGCGCAGACCAAAAGAGTCAATGAGCCAAATCGATACAAAATGAGCGAGGCCAATCTGCAAGCATTATTAACCGTTTCGCATACATTACAGACACAGTTAAAGCAGACGTTTGCACTTACTAACCAGTTAAATCAAACGGATAAAATTCGTTTAACGCGTCGTAATCAGGCGATGAAGCATCAACAGCAATTATTGCAACAACAGCTGTTACATATTTCGATGCGTCCCTTGGCCGATGCTTTTGCAAGATTACCCCGGATGGCATTTGATCTGGCGAATAAAACCGATAAACCAATCCAGTTGAATATGGATATCGCGCCCATTGAGGTGGATAGCATGATCGTCAATTCGTTGATAGATCCATTAACCCATCTTTTGCGAAATACATTCGCTCATGGAATTGAACCCACCGAGCTTCGCCAGCAGTCCGGCAAACCTGTAAAAGGTCAAATCCATATTATTGCTGAACAAGTTGATGAGCAACTAATCATTCGATTCAGTGATGACGGAGCTGGTTTAGCTGAAGAAAAGATCCTGGCCAAAGCAAAACAGCTCGGGGTCAATTTGCAGGGGAGTAAGCTTGATCAACAACTGCTCAGTGACTGGGTATTTCGACCAGGTTTTTCCACCGCAGTATCAGCAGATGCAATCTCCGGAAGAGGTATCGGATTGGATGTTGTGAAGCAACATATTACCGATATGGGAGGGCGAATTGAGTTAATTTCGAGCCATGGCAGAGGATGCTGTTTTACCCTGTACATACCTGTTCATCAGGCGTTAATGGATGTACAACTCATTAATGTTGATCAACAAACGCTGGCATTGCCATTAATAAGTGTGCTGGATAGCTATGCTGCTTATAGCAGCAGGTTAGTCTGGCATCGAGGCAAAAAGTGGTTTATCACAGATGATAACCGGCAAGTACCATTGATTGATATTCGCCAATTCCTGCAGTTGCCTTTACAGGAAACAGATGATCAGTCCGGTTTTATCATTTTACTGACTACTGAAAACAATGTTTTTGCAATGAAGGTAGACAGTTTGGCTGAACAGGCTCAACTGCTTGTTAAGTCCTTACTTCCGCATTATCGTCATGTAAATGGAGTCAAGGGCGTCGCAATACTGAATGATGGAAATATTGCTTTACTGCTCGAGCCTGGCAAGCTGTTGATGTCCCTTACGATTGCCGGTGAGCAATGAAATCGTCTGCTAATTCGCCTTTGGACAATGATCTTTACCAGCTGATCGTTATCGAAGATCAGCAATATGCGCTGCCGGTCCATTGTATTACGACTGTTCTGGCGTTGGAAAATGTATTACGACTGCCTGGAACGAACTCATGGTTATCTGGTGTTGTGCATGTTCGCAATGCGATTGTGCCGGTCGTTAATATGAATAAATTGATTGAAGTTGACGTCACCCATCATCAATTTAACTGTCCATTACTGGTTTTGTTACATCATCCATTGGATTCACAACGACTACTGGGGCTTAGTGTTACCGACGTGACGATTCTAATGTACCACTCAGAGCTTGCTGAAATGGCATCCAGCTCATCCACACATCAGTGTCTGATAAATAGTGTGAATGATGATTCACAAAAGATTCATTTACTTGATATAGCTAATTTATTTGAGCAATTGCTACAGGGACAGAATTAAACCATGCTTGGGCAAGGGACAAAACGAATTATTGCTGTGATGAATCAGACCCATGACGTCGGTAAAACCACCATCACGGCAAACCTGGGTGTGTTCTGGCAGAAATGGGTTATCGGGTGCTGATGCTGGATTTGGATCCCCAGGCTGATCTCACCCGACAATTTGGGGTAGCTGAAACTCAAATTGGCATGGATGCTTTACTTTCTTTTAAAGATGATGCCCGTGATGTAATACTGCCTCTAAGCGAACAACTGTCTTTAATTGCGTCGGGTCCCGAGCTGCATTTGTTCGAACAGCAAACACCATCAATAAAACTCGGTGTTAAACTGAAGCAACTACTTACTTCGACAATACAATCAGATGCAGATATCATTCTGATTGATTGCGCTGCGATCTCAGGATTATTAGGCACGAATGCCGTTTTGGCTGCGAGTGATATGCTTATACCAGTTTCTGCGGAGCATGGTGCATTACGCGGTATGATAAAAATGCTACCGGTATTGCAACGGGTGGCGAAATTGAGATCTGATTCAATAAGGTTATGGTTATGTTTAAACAGATTGCCGGACGGTACTGATTTTGCCTACCAGTTCGGTGATTTATTGACACAGTATTTTCCGAAGCGAGTGCTAAAAACGGTGATATACGATAACGAGTCTGCAAATCCAGCTGATTATCAGTCTCTGGCAAATGATTTGCTATTGGGAAGAGCAGACTGATGGCTGAGAATGCTCTACAACATCATCCTATTAGTGGATTGGCAGGGCTGGATGAGCAAGATATAACCCTGGTCGAGCATAATTTTGCTGCGTTAATGAGTTTTAGTGATGCATTAGCTGAGCGCTTTTATCAGCGATTATTTGCTGAATACCCGGCGATAATGCCGTTGTTCAAATCAGTCACGATTGAAGGGCAACATAAGAAATTACTCGCATCGATGGTTTTGTTGATCCAGCATTTACGTGACTCGGAAATGATCGAGGATTATCTTCAGGGGCTGGGAGTGCGACATCAGCAATATGGTGTCGAACAATCCCATTATGAGATGTTCATCGAAAACTGGTTATCCGTGGTTGCCGAATTTTCTGAGCAGAAATGGGATGACACGTTACTGCAAGCGTGGAGAAATGTTCTGCAGTATGTGGCTGAGTTGATGCAGACTCCTGTTGGCCAGGTAGCCGAGCCGGTAACGGTTTATCAAACAGATCAAGCTCCGGCAGCAGAGTATGTGCTTACCTCGCTAGCCGTCGAGCAAACTGCCACGCCGATGATTATTATCGATTTAAATCTGGTGGTAAGTTACCTCAATGTAGCGGCAGAAACACTGCTAAAACAGTATCAAGACAGTCTCAAAAAAATGTTTGCCGATCTTAATGTTGAGAGACTTAAAGGTATTTCGTTACAACATTTCGCTGAAGCCGTTCCCTTCCCCATTGAGTGGCTAAGTGATTTCGAGCAGCTGCCTAGAAGTATTGATTTACGCAACGACTTTTTGGATGTGCGATTAACGATTTCGGTTCTTTACAAAAATGATAAGCCCGAGGGGTTTCTGCTCGAATGTTATCCTCATAGTGCGATTGGTTCAGGTCTATCGCTATCTTCAACACCGAACGAAACCGCTCCGTTAGCACAAAATATTCTACCGGCACTGGAAAAAACGCTTTACCAAGTTCAACTGCAAAACAGTCATTTAACTGCTATGTTGCAGGAAATAGATGACGCCGTGTTTGAAACCAGCCTGCTGGCGTTAAATTGTACTGTTGAAGCGGCAAAGCTGGGTGATGATGCGCGTCAGCTTCGTGACTTTTCAATGGAAATTAGAGTGCTGAACCAACAATTGAGTCAATTGCTTCAACCTTTGAAAATTCAGTCTGGTCAGCAGCAGCAACAGCTGAATAAAAGCATTGAGCTTTCACAACAACTGGAAAAAGATCTGACGCATAATCATATCGGTTGGGAAAATCGCAGCCGCCATTCCATAGAGCAAATCAGCCAACAGTTGTCTGAGCAAACCAATGCATTAACGCAGTTGATTAAAGTAATCACTAAAAATACTGAGCTATGAAATATCGATTCTGGCACAGCCATTGCTATTCATTACCTATAACAGCGCTATACGGCTACTAACCAGAGTTTAAGGAAATGAAATGACGCAACAGCTGACCCTCTCCTCGCTGAGTGTTGCCCCGAACAATACAGACAAAGCCATAACTTCTGCTGCCAACAGTAAAGATAATGCGGCCTTTGCGTCGGAACTGGATCGTCGGCTAAATGAACCTCAGCGATCAGATAAAGATAAACCGGCCAGGAATGACCTTAAAACAGATAATAAACAGGCTGAAGCAAACACCAAAGCGGAAAAGCCGGATGCAAAAGACGGCAAAGAATTGCCGCCTGAAAAATCGGAAAAGGTAGATAAGACGGAAAAAACGGCTGACAATTCAGAACTGGAATCCGATAAAGCACCGACTAAAGAAATCATTGTCGAAACTGACGGCAAAACTGATAAGACTGAGAGTGAGGATGAAAGTGATCCTTTAATGATTTTGGCTGTTACTCCCGTGACAGAAAAGAAAACTGAAAAGCAGCAGCTCGCCACAACGCCATTAATAAATATTCCACAGTCCGGTGATAAGGATATGAAAAAATCTGTACTTGCGATGCAGAGCAAATCAAATAATGCAGATTTTTCAGCAACGTCAATCCGTGCAGATATACTTCAGGCAATTCAGAAGCAAAATGTGGAAGGTGATGCGGTTACCACCGAAAAGGTTAAGTTAATGATGCAAACGGCGGGGAAAACGCCGGAACAGTTTATGACAGCCAGTGCTGAAACAATTTCCGCGATGCGGCAACTGGATCCTCAGGCGGAGAGAAGTTCAGCCAGCAAACTCAGTAGTCCTTTAGTATTTTCTACCATCCCGGGTATGACCACGTCTGTGGCTGGTACACCGAGTGTTGCTAATCCCGCTTTATCGCTGGACATACAACCTCAGCTTAACAGTGCAGCTTGGGGCAAAGTGATGAGTAGCCGGGTGGTTTGGATGGCGCGTGAGGGTGTTCAACAAGCAGAGTTAAGGCTGAATCCGGCTAATCTCGGCCCTGTAGAGGTCAGGTTGAGTATGCAAAATGATCAGGCCAATGTTACTTTTATTGCCTCAAATGCAGCAGCAAGGGATGCTTTGGAGCAGGCACTGCCGAGATTACGTGAGAGTTTCAACGAAAGCGGACTGGCATTAAATAATGCTGAAGTAAGCCATCAGGATCAGCCTTCGCAGGGTTCTGAGCAAGATGAACAGTTACATGGCGGCAATAATATAGCTCAAGTTATTGTTGAAACGGACGATATGGACAATGAAGCAACACAGTTATCAGTTGATTCACCAGATAATAGTGTCGGTGTGAGTGTGTTTGCATGATAATTACAATAATTATAAACATAGAAGGGAGAATGCGGCGTGTTTAAGTTAGAGAATTATTCGCTGAGAAAACGCATGTACATTGTTGCCGGATTTGGCATTATCGGTTTGGTGGTGCTGGCCGGGTTAATGTTCTACATGGAACTGAACGCGGTTACCTCGATGCAACAACTTAAAGTGGTGGCTGGATTTGTTGTTATCGGTAGTGCACTGATCATGTTTATGGCACATGTTATTGGACGTTTTGGTGACAAACGCGCAACCACATTGGTCAATGGAATTCAGAATATTAAGAAAGGCGACCTCACGCAAAAAATTGCCATTTCCGGTAAAAGCGATTTCAGCTGGATGGCATTTGAACTAGACAGTGCCCGCAAAAATGTTGCCAATCTGGTGCACACGCTGATTGGTGGTGTCAGTCAGCTAAATACCGCAACCCAAAACATGACGGTCATCAGTAAAGAAACGGTGACGGGAGTATTAAAACAGCAGGAAGAGACTGATCAAGTCGCGACAGCGATGAATGAAATGACTGCCTCTGTTCAGGAAGTAGCACGCACCGCAACCAATGCTGCTGAAGCCGCACGTAATGCCGATAATGAAGCTAAAGCCGGCAAGCAGGTGGTACTCGAGACAATGCAATCTATTGATACTCTGGCCAGCGAAGTTGAAAAAGCGGCTGAGACTTTAAGTGAACTCGAAGCGGATATCGGTAATATTGGTGCAATCGTTGATGTCATACGCGGAATTACAGAGCAAACCAATCTGTTGGCATTGAATGCTGCTATTGAAGCGGCCCGTGCCGGTGAACATGGCAGAGGCTTTGCGGTAGTTGCTGATGAGGTTCGTACGCTTGCTGCCAGAACCCAGTCATCCACGCACGAAATTGAAGAAATGGTAGAGCGTTTGCAGCAAGGTGCTCGTGCTGCCGTGAAAGTCATGAATGAAAGTCGTGAAAGCGCCAAGACCAGTGTCGAAAAAGCTGCCAGTGCTGGTTCGGCTCTGGATACTATAACAGCGATGATTTCTACCATGGATGAGATGAGCACGCAGATTTCAAATGCGGCTAATGAACAAAGTTCAGTTGCTGAAGATATTAATCGCGGTATTGTTAATATCAGTCAGATTGCTGATCATACTGCAGATGGTGCACGTGCTACTTCTGAAGCGGTTGATACACTTAGCAGTCTATCTTCTCAATTGCAGGATGCTTCAGGGAAATTTAAAGTTTAATTTGTTAAAAAACGATACTGATACAAATGAAAGCCCGCTTGCTGCGGGCTTTTTTATGAGTCTCTAACGTAACTCGTTTTCAATTTCAATCAGCTTTTGCATTGGATCTGCTGCAGCAGTTATCGGACGACCTATGACCAGATAATGGCTGCCAGCCTGAATAGCCTGGGCAGGAGTCATGATCCGATGTTGATCGCCTTTTGCACTGCCTGCCGGACGTATGCCTGGGGTCACCAATTGAAACTGGCTGCCCAGTTCGGCTTTTAACATCGCCGTTTCATGTGCCGAGCAAACCACACCATCCAAGCCATTATCTGCTGCCATTACAGCAAGCCGAAGGACTGTTTCGGGAATGGTGCCTTCTAAACCTATGGCTTCAAATGTTTGCTGATCCATGCTGGTTAGCAATGTCACACCAATCAGTAGAGGAGCATCATGATGACTGCCGATCGCTTCACGTGCTGCAGACATCATTGCCGGTCCACCCAAAGTATGAACATTCATCATCCAGACGCCTAAATCAGCAGCGGCTGCACAGGCTTTAGCAACAGTATTTGGAATATCGTGATATTTTAAATCCAGAAAAATATCAAAACCTTTTTGTTGTAACGTTTTGACGATTTCCGGGCCGCTGCGGGTAAATAATTCTTTACCTATTTTGAGGCGGCAACGCGAAGGATCCAACTGATCGGCCATATTAAGCGCGGCATTCGCATCGGGGTAATCCAACGCCACAATAATTTTTGATTGACTCATACTGCTTTCCACTAAAAATTTTATGCAGATCCTACCTTAACTGACAGGGGATTGCGTCTGAATTCACTGAAACCTTATCGATAATGCTATCCTGTGCGCCAATTTTTGATGAGTTAACACAATGAAATTTGCGACATCAGCACAGGATGGACTTGCCCGCCGCGGCCAACTGAGTTTTGACCGGGGAACCATTGAAACACCTGCTTTCATGCCGGTTGGGACTTATGGTTCAGTTAAAGCAATGACGCCGGAAGAGGTCAAAGCCACTGGAGCAGAGATCATTCTGGGCAATACCTTTCACCTGATGTTGCGTCCCGGTACAGATATTATCCAGCGACATGGTGATTTACATGACTTTATGCGCTGGGATAAGCCTATCTTGACCGACTCCGGTGGTTTTCAGGTCTTCAGTCTTGGTGAGCTGCGTAAGATAACTGAGCAGGGTGTGCATTTCCGGTCGCCAGTCAGTGGTGACAAGGTCTTTATGGGGCCTGAGGAATCCATGGCTGTGCAACGCGTCCTTGGCAGTGACATTGTAATGATTTTTGATGAATGTACGCCGTATCCTGCTGATGAAAAGACCGCGGCCATTTCGATGCGGTTATCGCTACGTTGGGCAGCGCGCAGTAAAGCAGCACATGGAGATAATCCCTCGGCGTTATTCGGAATCGTGCAAGGTGGTATGCATGAAGCATTACGTGATGAATCTCTGGCAGGTCTGACTGAGATCGGCTTTGATGGTTATGCCATCGGCGGCTTGTCTGTGGGCGAACCAAAAGAAGACATGCTGCGAATTCTCAACCACCTTAGCGAGAAAATGCCAACGGACAAGCCACGCTATTTGATGGGCGTCGGTCGGCCCGAAGATCTGTTTGAAGCGGTTTGTCTGGGTGTGGATATGTTTGACTGCGTGATGCCAACGCGGAATGCACGAAATGGTCATTTATTTGTACATGAAGGTGTCATTAAAATTCGCAACAGTCGTCATAAAATGGACACAGGACCTTTGGATCCTTACTGTGATTGTTATACCTGTAAAAATTACAGTCGCGCCTATTTGCATCATTTGGATCGTACCGGTGAGATGCTCGGTCCAAGACTGAATACCATTCATAATCTGCATTATTATCAACGCTTGATGCAACAGCTGAGAGACGCAATCGCAGCGGGAAATCTTCAACAGTTTCGTCAATCGTTTTACGCAATGCGTCAGGATCGTGCAGAATAGGTTAATTGGCTATCAGCCGGCAGTTGGCTGTGGCATAATCACTGTCTTTTATTTGCCAGTTTAGAGGAAATATGATGGATTTTCTGATTTCACCTGCTTTTGCTGAAACTGCAGCATCAACGGGTTCGCCGGGCTTGCTTGATTTTGCGTTCCCAATCATTTTATTAGTGCTTTTTTACGTGATGTTGATTCGTCCGCAGCAAAAACGCGCTAAAGCCCACCGTACTATGCAGCAATCACTGGCGAAAGGTGATGAGGTTGTAACGGATGGTGGCTTGATGGGCAAAATTAATGATATCAACGATAACGCGATTAACTTGCAGATTGCAGAAACTGTCGAAGTTAAAGTACGTCGTGAATCAATCAATTCAGTGCTTCCAAAAGGCACATTGAAAAAACTGTAAATATGAAAAGGCTGCCTGCGAGCAGCCTTTTTGCTATCTGGATATCAAGATGAACCGATACCCCCTCTGGAAAAATTTACTGGTTGTGACTGTAATACTCACGGCCATTATCTATGCCATGCCAAACCTGTTTGGTGATGATCCTGCTGTACAGGTTTCTGCCGGAAGACTGAACAACGTTGATTTGCAGTTGGTTAATGAAATCGAATCAAGCCTTAAACAGGCTGAAATCCCATACAAGGGTGTAGTGCTGGAAGAAAACCGTTTATTGATTCGTTTCAGTGAAGCCAATGAACAGCTCGAGGCACGTGAACTTATTCAGCAGAAACTGAGTTCTGAAGATTATATCGTCGCTTTGAATTTGGCACCCAATACTCCGGCCTGGTTACAGTCTCTTGGGGCAGAACCGATGAATCTTGGTCTGGATTTACGCGGTGGTGTGCATTTCCTGATGGAAGTGGACATGGATGCGGTGTTGAAGCAAACACTCGAAAGTTATGCCAGCGATATTCGTATTTTATTACGTGATAAGACAATTCGCTATACCCAGGTCAACGTTGAAAATGGTGTTTTGACCTTTGGCTTTCGGGAAGCAGCAGATCTTGATGCGGCTATTGATGCAATCGATCGCGAATACAATGAGCTTGTGGTTGCTATCGATGAAAATGCAGAGCGTCCAACCGTCACTATAAACTTAAATGACACGATTGTTCGCGAAACGCAGAACCTGGCTTTACAACAAAACATCACCACTTTGCGAAACCGTATTAACGAGCTGGGTGTCGCTGAACCTACTGTGCAGCAACAGGGGCAGGATCGCATTGTTGTTCAATTGCCGGGTGTGCAGGATACCGCTCAGGCGAAAAAAATTCTTGGTGCCACGGCAACCCTGGAATTTCGCTTAGTCGATTTTGAAAGTGATGTTCAGGATGCGGTCAACGGACGAGTTCCTGCCAATTCTGAATTATATTATCACCGCGATGGCAGACCTTATCTATTGAATAAGCGGGTGATGCTGACCGGTGAACATGTTATCAATGCGGCCTCAACAATAGACGGTCAATCCGGTTCGCCGGCCGTATCGGTGACATTAGATGGAAAAGGCGCACGCATTTTCAGCAATATTACCCGTGACAATATCGGTAACCCGATGGCGGTGGTTTTCATTGAGTCTAAAGTTGAAACACAGATAATTGATGGCGAAGAAGTCAGTGTACGACGTCAAATCCCGGAGATTATCAGTGTCGCTACTATTCGTGATCAACTCGGTAAAAAGTTTCAGATAACCGGTTTGGACAGTACGACTGAAGCACGGGATCTTGCTTTATTATTACGTGCAGGTGCATTGGCAGCGCCAATCGATATTGTCGAAGAGCGTACTGTTGGGCCTAGCCTGGGGCAGGAAAATATTGATCAGGGTTTTGCTTCAGTTATGATCGGCTTTGCTCTGGTACTGGTATTTATGATTGTCTGGTATCGATTGTTTGGTGCAGTGGCTAATCTGGCTTTAGCAGCCAACCTGGTGTTAATTGTGGCGTTGTTGTCAATGTTACAGGCTACACTCACCATGCCAGGTATTGCAGGTATTGTGCTGACAGTTGGTATGGCGGTTGATGCGAATGTGCTTATTTTCGAGCGTATTCGTGAAGAATTAAGACTGGGTAACAGCCCACGTGCCAGTATTGATGCCGGTTATTCAAAAGCATTTTCAACTATTGCTGACGCTAACATTACAACGTTGATTGCTGCGATAGTGTTATTTGGTTTTGGTACCGGAACCATTAAGGGGTTTGCTATCACACTGACGTTAGGCATTTTGACATCAATGTTTACTGCGATTGTAGGCACACGCATGGTGATTAACCTTGTTTATGGCCGTAAGCAACGACCAAAACTGTCCATTTAATTAAGGCTTGTGTCATGCATTTATTGAGCAAAGAAACAAACATTAATTTCGTCGGGATCCGAAAAATTGCATTAGCATTTTCGGCAGTATTAATACTGATTTCGGCGTATTCAATCGTGACCAACAGTTTGAATTTCGGAATCGATTTTACCGGCGGCACAATGATTGAGGTGGGATATCCTCAGGCAGTCGACCTTGGGGAGGTCCGTTCAATACTTGAACAGGGTGGTTACGGTGATGCTTTAGTTCAGAATTTTGGCTCTTTAACGGACGTACTGATACGTTTGCCCGTTATTGAAAGTGAAAATATGGCTGAAATAAGTAATCAGGTTGTGGCTTTATTGCAAGCAGAGCAAACCGATGCTGTTGAGGTTAGAAGAGTCGAGTTTGTGGGGCCTCAGGTGGGCGAAGAGCTTGCTGAAGATGGCGGTCTGGCGATGGTTTATGCGCTGATTGGTATTCTTATTTATGTGGCACTGCGCTTTGAATATCGTTTTGCGATTGCCTCGGTGCTGGCGTTAGTCCATGACGTTGTTATTACTGTTGGGTTTTTCTCGTTTTTCCGTCTGGATTTTGATCTGACAGTGTTGGCCGCTATCCTGGCCGTGATAGGTTATTCGCTGAACGATACCATTGTAGTCTTTGACAGGATCCGTGAAAGCTTTCTGAAGATGCGTAAAGCGGAACCACTTGAAGTAATTAATACTTCGATTAATGCCACTTTAGGCCGGACCATCATGACATCGATGACGACATTGCTGGTTGTTGTGGCATTATTTGTATTTGGTGGTGAAGTAATTCACGCTTTTGCCACGGCGCTGCTTATCGGAATTCTGGTGGGGACTTATTCATCTATTTATATTGCAGGCACTGCTGTATTGCTGATGGGGGTAACTAAGACTGACTTGATGCCGCCTGAAATAGATGAAGATGGTGAAGTTAACCCTGATGGGAGTCAGGTTTAAAATTAAAAGGCCCGCATGATGCGGGCCTTTTTTATTGATATTTTTTGGCAGCGGGAAAAGTGTCTACGTATTCAGTTCGTTTAATGCGAGCTTTTTCCATAGATACAATATTGTCTGAAGGTTGGCTGGTATTGTAATCTTGAACATTCTCATGCTGAGTTTCCACTTTGAGTATACGTAATCCCTCATAGTTGCTTTGATAACTCATGAACGTTGCAAACTCCTCAAGTCCCTGCATGATTTGCCTCAGATCCAATTCCAGTGATTTGTTTTTCATTTTTCTCACTCTGTTCCTAGTATGAACCGTAGCGGCCTCTGGCAAGAAATCTTGAGAAAAAACATCTTGCCAAATAAGGATGTGGTTTATATCAACCAGTTTCAATATTCTATATGCAGATTTACAGGGTAAAATTTATATAACTAATTGATTATAAAAATAATGATGTTTTGCAGCAGTGCAGTTAGGATAATTTCCTGAAAGGTTGAGGATTTTCCTGATGGTCAAGGATCTCTAAGTACGTATCTTTGAAAGGGTTTTATAAAGGAAGGAGAAATGAATGTATCACCTAAAAAAATATGGATTGTTCCTGTTTTTTATCTGGCCACAATGGCTGATGGCAGATGAAATTGAGGTCACCATGCATTATGTTGGACCCACTGAAGGACAAGTCTGGCTTGGCGTGCAACAGGGACTTCAGGAAGCCAATCTTCAGGGAGGGTTCCTGGGACAAAAATACCAAATAGAAGTCGTGGAGCCTGATGCACTGGAAACAACTGAGATTGAAACGGTGCTGTTGTTAGCGACAGATGACGATTACATAATGAAAGTGGCTCAATCAGAACAGTTTGCTGCAATACCGGTGATAAATCTTATTTCACGCTCGGATGAGTTACGTGAATCCTGTCTGCCGAATCTATTTCATATCACGCCAAGTGATGAAATGCGTGCTGATGCTCTAGCGCAGTGGCAGGAAAAGAATCCGGATAAGCCTGCAAATGTACAAAGCTGGCACGAAGATTTTGTAAAGTTTGCTGCTAGCCAGTTAAACAACCGGTTTAAAAAATCTCAAGGTGAGGCAATGACGGACCAGGCATGGGCTGGCTGGGCTGGAACCAAAATGATTGCAGACTCAGTGGTGCAAACCATGCAGTATGATGCAGAGTTTATGTTGAATCATCTTAAAACGGACCTGGTGTTTGATGGACAAAAAGGCGATAACGCTAATTTCCGTGAGAATGGGCAGTTACGACAAATTCTATTGTTAGTAGATAACGATAATAAAATTGTTGCTGAAGCGCCGTTACGTGGTTTTAAAGGTGGCTTGGATAGTCTTGGTAAAGTTACCTGCAAATAAAATTAAAAAATACTATGGAGAACGCTGAATGAAATTTAAAACACTTTTGTTAAGTTCACTGATTCTGGCGAGTACCGCCGCATTGGCTGAACCTACTCATCGCTTGTTTGCCACCAATGAAAAAGATAATACGGTAAGTGTGATTGATTCCCGCACCAATAAAGTTGAAACGACAATTGATATAGGGCAACGGCCTCGGGGTATTGGTCTGTCGCCTGATCAAACCATGCTGTATGTCGCTATCAGTGAAGATAATGCCATTGCTGTAGTTGATGTAAAAACGTTGGAAGTTATCAAAACCCTGGATGCAGGTGATGATCCTGAAACATTTGGGGTTAATCCGGTGAGCGGTCATATTGTGATTTCGAATGAAGATGATGGCGAGGCGACCTTCCTTGATCCTAAATCAGGTGAAAAGCTGGCAGTGGTTCAGGTCGGTATTGAACCCGAGGGTGTAGCAGTATCTCCAACCGGTAAATATGCTTTGGTCACCAGTGAATCAAGCAATATGGTGCATATTATTGAAACAACTAAATACGAAGCAGTGGCACATCTTGTTGTAGGCGCACGTCCAAGAGGCTTGGCTTTTAACAGTAATGGCAGTCTGGCTTATGCCACCAGCGAAATTGGCAATGAAGTTGCCATTATCGATATGGAAACACTGAAAGTAATCAAGAAATCAGGTATTGATGTAGATAACTCAAAGCCGATGGATATCAAAGTCAGTCCTGATGATAAAATGCTTTATGTCACCACAGGACGTGGTAATTCGGTAGCATTTCTCGATGCGGAGACTTTGGAATTAAAAGGTAATGTTCCTGTTGGCAAACGTGTCTGGGGCTTGGATCTATCGAAAGACGGTTCGATGATTTACACTGCTGACGGGGTGGACGGCACTGTTTCAGTTGTAGATACTGCTAAGCAGGAGCGTATTAAAACCATCGAAGTCGGCTCCTTCCCATGGGGTGTTGCTCTGGACGACTGAGTATAAAACATAACTGAAATTAAACCCTGCAGCGTTATGCGTTGCCGGGTTTTTTTATGATTAAAAATATAAAAGAGACAAGAAAAATTTTGTGAACTATTGCTGACGCGCTATGATGCCGCACATGAAAGTTATACTGCGCTTAATCGACATTTGTCTGTTCCGTTCAGGACCAGATAGCCTTCCGGCTAATAATCAACTGATGCAATTGCTATTGTTGATATATTTTATTGTCAGCGTATCGGTCAACCAAATTGATATGTCATTCCGAATCAGTCTATGGATTGGTTTAACAGATGTGATCGTATTAACGACTCTTCTTTATGGACTGCTTCGCCTGAACCACTTTTTGCCGCGTTACCAACAGTCATTAATGGCATTGGCCGGCACCGGCAGTCTGTTGGGTCTGTTAGCCATGCCACTGCTATGGGCCTTTCATCAGTACGCTGAACAATCAGATACAGCAAATTTCATCTTGTTTGCACTGATGTTGGTGATGTTATGGAGTTTGATGGTCACCGCACATATCATACGCCGCAGTATTGAAACATCAGCACCTAAGGCGGTTGCTTTAACGGTTTTATACGTAGTGCTGGCTATTGTTATTAATGGCCTGGTCATGTCCGGAGTAGCCTGAATGCATATCCATATTTTAGGCATCTGCGGTACCTTTATGGGGGGACTGGCTTTACTGGCTCGTGAACGTGGTTTCGATGTTTCCGGTTCTGATGCCAATGTTTACCCGCCAATGAGCGATCAATTAGCCGCCGCAGGAATCGACGTCATGCAGGGATATTTGCCGGAGCATTTGCAACCGGCTCCCGATATGGTGGTTATGGGTAATGCGATGTCTCGTGGCAATCCTGCCGTAGAATATGTGCTGAACCGTAATTTACCTTATATCTCCGGACCACAATGGTTGGCAGAAAACATTCTGCTTAATCGGTGGGTGCTAGCGGTATCCGGGACTCACGGTAAAACCACGACCAGCAGTATGCTGGCCTGGATTCTGGAATATGCTGGTATGCAACCTGGTTTTTTGATCGGTGGAGTACCCGGTAATTTTGGTCAGTCTGCTGCGATTGGAAATACCCCTTTCTTTGTGATCGAAGCCGATGAATATGACACGGCATTTTTTGATAAACGCAGCAAATTTATTCATTACCACCCGCGTACTTTAGTCATTAATAATCTGGAATTTGATCACGCTGATATCTTTGCTGATCTGGCTGCCATTCAAACGCAGTTTCATCATTTAATTCGTACTGTTCCGGCTGAAGGTTTGGTGATTACGCCGCACGCTATCCCTGCAATAGAACAGACGCTGGAGCGTGGTTGCTGGACACCAAGACAAACCTTGAATGATGTACAGGCTGACTGGCAATTAGCTGAAACGGCAGAAGATGGACATAGCTTTACGGTGCAACACAACCAAAATACCGGCAAAGTGGATTGGTCTTTACTTGGTCAGCATAATGTTAATAATGCTCTGGCAGCTATTGCGGCCGCGCATCATGTTGGTGTGACTGTGGAGCATGCCTGTGAAGCATTGAACCAGTTTAAAGGTGTTAAGCGTCGCCTTGAGCTACGAGGTGAATGTCGGGGAATCAAAGTATATGATGATTTTGCCCATCATCCCACGGCGATTGCTACCACCTTGCAAGGGTTAAGGGCCAACATAGGTCAACAGCGATTGATTGCCGTATTGGAACCGCGTTCCAATACGATGAAAATGGGCGTGCATGAGCATACCTTAGCTGCATCACTAAACGCGGCTGATATGGTCATTCTCTATCAGGATCCACAGTTAACCTGGTCGTTAGATAACATTCAGCAACAACTCGGCGATGGCTCGGTACTGCTTCGAAACATTGATGATGTCGTCGAGCAATTGGTTAATCAAAGTAAATCAGGCGACCATATTGTGGTGATGAGCAATGGCGGTTTTGGCGGCATTCATCAAAAAATCCTGGATGCGTTGAACAATGACTGATTCAAAACAAGTTGCGCTGGCCATTACCGGTGCATCGGGTGCTCCCTATGCCAAACGTTTACTAGAGCAGTTGTTATTGCAGGGAATCACCGTGCATCTGATGATTTCTGCTGCTGGTCGAATTGTATTAGCCGATGAGCTGGACTGGAAACTACCCTCACGTGCAGCAGATGCCACTAAAGTACTGGAAAAACAATTTAGTTGCCAGGCCGGACAGATAAAACTGTATGGCGAGCAGCAATGGTCATCGCCACTTGCCAGCGGATCGCATTCAGTGCCCACGATGATTGTCTGCCCGTGTACCATGGGAACCTTGTCGGCCATTGCCTGTGGCGGCAGCGATAATCTGATTAATCGTGCCGCTGATGTAATGATTAAAGAGCAACGTAAATTGATCGTTGTCCCCCGTGAGGCTCCTTTTTCGCCCATCCATTTGGAGAATATGCTGAAACTCTCCCGGCTGGGTGTTTGTATTATGCCGCCTAATCCCGGTTTTTATTTCCGACCGCAGACACTTGAAGACGTTGTCGATTTCGTGGTGGCCAGAATTCTCGATCAAGCCTCCATAAAACATCAATTGATGCCACGCTGGGGCGAGTAATTATCGGCCAAGATACTGAGCCATATACTAACTCGCGTATAATGCCCGCAGAGTCAAAATTCGGATAATAGCATGTCAGATATTGAAATCGCCCAACAGGCAACAATGCAGAATATAACGGATATCGCCACGCAAAAATTAGGATTGCAGGTGGATGATCTGGATAGCTATGGACGTTATAAAGCCAAGGTTTCTCTGCAGGTAATGGATGATCTGGCGACAAAACCAGATGGCAAATTGATTCTGGTTACAGCCATTAGCCCGACTCCTGCCGGTGAGGGTAAAACCACCACGACTATTGGTCTCAGTGATGCGTTGAACCGCATTGGCAAAAAAGCCACCGTCTGTGTTCGCGAACCCTCAATGGGTCCTTGCTTTGGGTTAAAAGGAGGAGCTGCCGGTGGCGGTTATTCGCAGGTAGTTCCAATGGAAGATATCAATCTGCACTTTACCGGTGATCTTCATGCGATCGCAGCAGCACATAACCTGTTAGCAGCAATGATTGATAATCATATTCACCATGGCAATAGCCTGCAGCTGGATACCCGTAAAATTACCTGGCAGCGGGTTGTGGATATGAATGACCGGGCCTTACGTCAGATCACGATAGGGATGGGGGGGCCTGCAAATGGCTTTGTTCGCGAGGATCGCTTTGATATTGTGGTCGCCTCAGAAGTCATGGCAATATTTTGTCTGGCAGCGTCATTAACCGAGTTAAAACAAAGGCTTGGTGATATTCTGATTGGATATTCAATTGATGGCACACCAAGATATGCCAATGATCTAAACGCTCAGGGTGCTATGACAGCTTTACTTAAAGAAGCCATTAAACCGAATCTGGTGCAGACTCTGGAAAATAATCCTGCGTTTGTTCATGGTGGGCCTTTTGCCAATATTGCGCATGGCTGCAATTCGGTTATCGCGACCAAAATGGCATTAAAGCTTAGCGATTATGTGGTGACTGAAGCTGGCTTTGGTGCTGACTTGGGGGCGGAAAAATTTCTTAATATTAAATGTCGGAAAGCCGGTATTCGTCCTGATCTTGCGGTAGTTGTCGCGACGGTTAAGGCATTGAAATACCATGGCGGTGTTAATGTACCGGATTTGGCTGCTGAGAATCTAACGGCGCTTGAATCGGGACTAACCAATCTGCGTAAGCATTTACATAATTTACAAAACGAGTTTGGTCTGGAATGCGTGGTAGCAATAAATCACTTTATTCAGGACAGTGATGCGGAAGTTGCGTTGATTAAGGATGCTGTTGAGTCCATGGGGGCAACTGCCATTTTAGCCCGTCATTGGGCTGAAGGTGGAGCGGGAGCCGAGTTATTAGCTCAGACGGTAGTTGAAAAGTTACAGCAACCTGGAAAATGTAAATTGCTGTATAGCGACAGCGAGACGTTATGGGAAAAAATTAATGCTGTCGCCATGCGGTTGTATGGGGCAAATGAGGTGATCGCTGATAAAAAAGTAATGAAAAAACTCGGCGAATTTCAATCATTGCATGGAGATTTACCGGTATGCATGGCAAAAACGCCTTACTCATTCAGTAGTGACCCTGGTTTACGCGGAGCCCCAGAGCAGCACACTCTGACCATTCGTGATGTTCGTTTGTCGAGAGGTGCAGGATTTATAGTCGTGCTTTGCGGTGATGTGATGACCATGCCCGGCCTGCCGAAAATTCCTGCAGCAGAACGCATTGATATTGATGATAAAGGTGTTATCAGTGGCTTGTTCTGATTAGCCGGAACGCCGCAGACTGAAATAAAGCATTAAGCCACCCCAAAGTCCCAGAACCCAACTAAGTACGGGCATGCCAGCCAGCATATTGGCTGAATAGCCATCCAGACCTTTGATAATAGCTGCACCCACAATAAAGGCGGCGCCACTGACGGCTGTGGCCGTACGGTAGCTGGAATGGCGTACTTCCTGACGGATCTTGTCCAAATCCTTAGACGATAATTGCATATGCAATTGACCCGCTTGAGCTTGTTTGGTCAGGTCATGCAGCATTCGGGGCAAGGTCGGTAATGTCTCTGCCCAGGTTGGTACTTCTTTCTGCAGTGATTTAACGGCCGCCTGCCAACCCAGCTTTTCTTTCATCCATTGTTCCAGAATTGGCTTGGCGGTTTGCCATAAATCCAGGTCGGGATACAGGTCACGTCCCAAACCTTCAATGTTCAGCAGTGTTTTTTGTAGTAAAACCAGTTGCGGCTGGATCTGCATATTAAAGCGTCGGGCAGTTTGGAAAAGTCTTAACAATAACTGCCCAAATGAAATTTCTTTCAGTGGACGGGCAAAAATAGGCTCGCAAACACTGCGAATAGCCGATTCAAATTCATCCATTCGGGTTTCTGCCGGTACCCATCCGGATTGGATATGAAGCTCAGCAACACGGCGATAATCATGATTGAAAAATGCCAGAAAGTTCTCAGCCAGATAACGTTGATCATCCGGCGACAGCGTACCCATAATGCCAAAATCAATGGCGATATAACGCGGCAATTGTGGATTGCTGACATCGACCAGAATATTGCCCGGATGCATATCGGCATGAAAGAAGCTGTGTCTGAAGACCTGGGTGAAGAAAATTTCCACACCGATTGTCGCCAGCAGTTCTAAATCGATATTATGTTGTTTTAATAACGCTATATTGCTGATTGGTGCGCCAAATACCCGTTCCTGTACTAACAGGTTCGGTCTGGTCAGTGACCAGTAAACTTCCGGAACGTACAACAACCTTTCATCAGCAAAATGCCGTTTCAATTGCGATGCTGAGGCTGCTTCACGCAGCATATCTAACTCATCAAACAGGTTTTTTTCCAGCTCAGCAACCACCTCACGGGGACGCAGGCGTTTGCCTTCTGACCAGTATTTTTCAGCCAGGCCGGCAAGGGTATAAAGCAGGTCAACATCGCGACGAATTACTTTCTCAATTCCCGGGCGTACCAGTTTGAGAATGACCTGTTTACCATCAGTTAAGGTCGCGGCATGTACCTGCGCGATTGATGCAGAGGCCAATGGTTCAGCTTCAATATGACTGAAAATACGTTCCGGTTCGCCTTCTTCATAAGCAGCATGGATTAGAGCTAACGCCACATCATTAGGGAAGGGCGCAACCTGATCCTGCAGTTTTGCCAATGAATCGGCGATATCTTCAGGTAATAAATCTCGGCGGGTAGACAGGATTTGACCAAACTTGACAAAAATCGGTCCTAAATCCTGCAACGCGAGACGAATTCGCTCCCCTCTGGGCAAGTCAGCTTTATGACGCCAGCGATAGGGTGAAAACCAGCTGAGGAAACGATAAGGCCGGAAAAAGTGTATGGCCAGAATCAATTCGTCGAGACGATGGCGACCAAGCACATGATTTATTTGCAATAAACGTCCGAACTGACTGAGCTTCATGTTTTTTTCTCGATAAGGTTTTGCAGTCTTTTTATTCGGGCTTCCAGTCGTTCGGTATCGGCACGAAGCAGATCCACATTTTGCATAAACCGCTCTGTTTGCGATTTATCCGGCAAATACTGACTTTCTTCTCGTAGATATTCGGCCAAACTTTGCTCAAATTCTGAGCGATTGTAATTTAACCAGTCAAAACCACGTCGAAGTCTCTGAGCCAGCGGATAAGCCAAGGTATCACCGGTAACTCTGGCAAGTTGTTGCTCCCAGTCGAAATCAAAGTGTTGCTGCCAGTCCTGTAACTGTTTGGCAAACTGGACATCTCCACGGATTTGAATCTGATTGGAAAACAAGCTGTCCGGTTGCTGTACTAGTTTCAGCAAGGCAAAGCTATCTGCTTTGATCATTAAATCCGCGACATGTTCTTCGGCTGCTTCTAGCAGAATCCGATCATCGGTAAATCTGACGATAACGGCAATATTCAGATTGGTAATATCAATTCGAATACTACGATTGGCAAAATGCTGAAGCTTTTCATGACTTTCCATATCAAAACGCAAAGCATGATTTAGTGCTATTTCAAGCGACTTTAACAATAAACTCATGATTTAAAATTTATAACCACTATGCAACGCCACAATGCCCGCAGACATATTGATGAAGTCAACGCGTTCAAAACCGGCATCTTCCATCATTTTTTTAAGGCTGGACTGATCCGGGTGCATGCGAATCGATTCAGCCAGATAGCGATAACTTTCAGCATCATTGGTAAACAGTTTGCCCAACGCCGGTAATACTTTGAACGAGTAGGTATCGTAGAGTGGAGTTAACCAGCTGACAGGTTGGGAAAACTCCAGAATCATTAATTTTCCGCCTGGTTTAAGTACCCGCAACATTGAAGCAAGCGCTTTGTCTTTGTCCGTGACATTGCGCAGACCAAAAGCAATGGTGATACAGTCAAATGTATTATCAGGAAAAGGCAACGCTTCAGCATTGGCCTGAACATATTCAATATTACCGGCTTTACCTAGATCGGTAAGCCGATCACGACCAACATTCAGCATGGAGGCATTAATATCTGCCAACACCACTTTACCGGTTGGCCCAACCATATCGGCGAACTTTGCCGTCAGATCACCCGTTCCACCGGCAATATCCAGGACTTTGGCACCGCGGCGCACATTACTGTTATGTAAAGTAAAACGTTTCCAAAGCCGATGAATCCCTATTGACATCAAATCATTCATTAAATCGTATCGACCGGCGACAGAATGAAATACCTCGGCGACATGTTTAGCTTTTTCCTCAGTAGGAACTTGCTTGAAGCCAAAATGGGTAGTGTTGTTGTCTTCCATAATTCCCTCAGGCGTCTTGTTGACGCTCGTATCCTTCAGCCATTAATTTTTCCAGATAGGTTTGCCAGTATTCATCTTGATTAATCGAGAGTTCATAAAGATATTCCCAGCTGAACAGACCGCTGTCATGACCATCATCGAAATAAATTTTGATGGCATAATGGCCAACTGGTTCAATATTACTGATGCCCACTTTTTCTTTTTGCACCTGAAGCACTTCTTGACCTGGACCATGCCCCTGGACTTCGGCAGAAGGGGAGTGCACTCGCAGGAATTCTGCTGATAGCAAATAATGGTCAACCCCGTAGACTAGTTCCAGTTTACGGGAATGCTTATGTAGTTGAATTTCGCTTGGCAATGGTGCCTGGCTCATAAAAGTCCTTAAAGAATATAGCGTGACAAATCTTCGTCCTGCACCAGCTCTGACAGCTGTTGACTGACATAATCTTCATCAATGATAAATTTTTGTTGAGATTCTTCACCCGCTTCATAGGAAATATCTTCCAACAACCTTTCCAGCAGGGTATGCAGACGACGGGCACCAATATTCTCGGTCTTTTCATTTACTTGCCAGGCAAGCTCGGCGATACGTTTGATACCATCAGCTGTAAAACTCAAATCAACAGATTCAGTACCCATTAAAGCTGAGTATTGTTCAGTAAGCGAGGCATCCGGTTCGGTCAGAATTCTGACAAAATCTTCTGTTGTCAGCGCATTGAGCTCGACTCTGATGGGTAAACGACCCTGCAATTCCGGGATCAAGTCTGAAGGCTTGCTCAAATGAAAAGCACCAGAGGCAATAAACAGAATATGATCCGTTTTCAACATGCCATATTTGGTTGAAACCGTACTGCCTTCCACCAAAGGTAATAAATCACGTTGCACACCTGCGCGTGAGACATCGGCACCACTGCCGGCGCCTTCACCACGATGAGTAATCTTGTCTATTTCATCGAGAAAAACGATGCCATTTTGTTCGACACGGTTAATAACCTCAGCTTTTAAATCTTCTTCGTTAATCAGCTTGGCAGCTTCTTCTTCACTGATTAAACGCATAGCTTTGGCCACGGTCAGTTTTCGGGTTGACTTGCGTTGGTTACCCATACTTTGGAACATATCCTGTAACTGGCTGGTGAGTTCCTCCATTCCCGGTGGTGTCATGATTTCAACACCCATCTGATGTTGTGCCAGTTCCAGTTCAATTTCCCGATCATCAAGTTTGCCTTCACGCAGCATTTTGCGGAATTTTTGTCGGGTATTTGATTCTTCTTCGGTCAATGTGCCGCGGGCAGGTGTCAGCAATGAATCAAGAATACGTTCTTCTGCCGCATCAATGGCAAGCGGTTTGGCATCATTAATGGCAGTTTCACGCAACATTTTCATCGCGCTTTCGGCTAGATCACGAATAATTGATTCAACATCACGACCGACATAACCGACCTCGGTAAATTTAGTCGCTTCAACTTTAATAAATGGAGCGTTTACCAAGGAAGCCAGTCTTCTGGCGATTTCAGTTTTACCCACACCGGTTGGACCAATCATCAAGATATTTTTAGGCGTCACTTCTTGTTGTAAAGTCGCATCAAGCTGTTGTCGACGCCAACGATTACGTAAGGCGATCGCAACGGCTTTTTTGGCTTCGTGCTGTCCGATAATGTGTTTATCTAATTCGTGAACAATTTGTTTTGGCGTTAGTGATTGATTCATCATTATTTGTTGTAATCCAAAGTTTCTATAGTGAGGTTGTGATTAGTATAGATGCAGATATCAGCAGCGATATTCAAGCCTTTCTCAACGATCTCACTGGCAGATAAATCAGTGTTTTGCAGTAAAGCTGTTGCAGCAGCCTGGGCGAATGGACCACCTGAGCCAATGGCAATTAAGCCGTGTTCAGGCTCGATGACGTCACCATTACCCGAGATGATTAAAGATGCTTCGGCATCTGCAACTGCCAGCAGAGCTTCGAGGCGGCGCATCATTCTATCCGTACGCCAGTCTTTAGCCAGTTCAAGAGCACTACGAGTCAGGTTGCCTTGATGTTTTTCAAGTTTAGCTTCGAAACGTTCAAATAATGTAAAGGCATCTGCGGTGCCACCAGCAAATCCGGCAATCACTTTATTATGATAAAGACGCCTTACTTTGCGGGCATTGCCTTTCATAATGGTGTTGCCAAGGCTGACTTGGCCGTCACCACCAATGACTACCTGGCCGTCACGACGATAGGACAGGATCGTGGTGCCACGGTATTGCTCCATAAAAAACTCCAGTTATTAATTAGAAAAACAGCGATGCAGTATACTATGGTGTCACTTCTGATGCCGATTCCAAATCGGTTTTACTCAGCAATTTGATGCTTTTTAATTTAAAAGTGAGATAGTGGTTGACAGCGAGCGGGTATTTCCGGAAAATGCGACCTCTTTAGTGGAGGGGTTCCCGAGCGGCCAAAGGGATCAGACTGTAAATCTGACGGTTCTACCTTCGGAGGTTCGAATCCTCCCCCCTCCACCATTTGTTTAAAGAGTTTACTATTTTGCGGGTGTAGTTCAATGGTAGAACTCCAGCCTTCCAAGCTGACTATGTGGGTTCGATTCCCATCACCCGCTCCATTTTAGTTTGGAAGATATGGCCCGCATAGCTCAGTCGGTAGAGCGCATCCATGGTAAGGATGAGGTCATCAGTTCGATTCTGATTGCGGGCTCCATTATTTCGATTTGATTGGGCAGGGAGTACCTTGCCTGTTTTTGATTTTAACAATTAAAAAAGTTTGGCGGGGAGACTGGCATGTCTAAGGCAAAATTTGAACGTACAAA
>NZ_DFMC01000005.1:0-39521 GCF_002375335.1 Methylophaga sp. UBA3603 | reverse complement strand
CGTTTTAAAATGGGGCTATTACAGTTATTCCTTGGATTATCCACAACGTTCTAAAATATTACTTTACTCTGTAGTAATTTAAATACAAAAATAAATATATAACCAATAGAGTTAAAAATGATCATTATCTAACTCTTAGCCAATAAGCAATTACAGATATTCTCTATGCTTTTCATACACACCAATAATAAACTTACTTAAGTATTTTGGAGAAGCCCATCAAAAAGTCTTAAAATTAATAAACTAGTTACTTTCACCTAACACCTTACGATAGCGACATTTTGGGAAGTTTGAACATCCCAAAAATCTCACTCCTTCATGACGCCCTTTTGATGCCTTTCGTTCCACTAATTCAGCATTGCACTGCGGACATTTGCCAGTAATAAATTCATCGATTTTGTTTACATCCAAATCTGGTTCAATTCGAACTTTTATCTCTTCACTCTCATCCGGACTCATGAGTGATGGTTTTAAAACTAAATTGATCGCCTCCTCAATCTCTTTAGAATTATATGTTTGCTCTGCCTTGAATCTTAGTAACGGAAGCTTGGCACTTTTCATCGCTGCATCCAAAAAGCTATCTCGATTTTGTCTTTTTGGGTTATTGTGAGAGGAATCATCCAACTCTATACCGCATAGAATTTCCGTAGTTGTTTTATCCACCAAAATAAAGTCTACGTGCTTTGCTTTTATCTGATTAAAAGATCTAGACCATTCAGATTTCGGTAATCCTTTATGCACAGAAATAAGGTCTGCTAGGCGAACTTTAGAATTTATGTCATAGGAATCTCCGACAACAATTTTCAAGCTGTGTCGGAAGGATATTTCAGCAGGGGTAAGTAAAGCTGTATTTTTAAAGTAGGGATATGTTTCTTGATTCGGTTGACCTAATTTCACTCTCCCACCAAATCCAGAGAGTTTGTACATGACTATTGCGAAGATTACTAAAAGCAATATAAATAAAAATTCCATTTAAAAATGTCCTTGAAAATAGTGTCTAATCAATATAGTCATAAAGGATATTAATTGCAGGAATAAAACCAAACCTACTTCATTGTCAGGCCCCATAACTAATAATTTGATAGCTGCATTTTTGTTTGAATTGCTGTTGTTTCAAGCAAATGCCTATAACGTTCAGGACTTATCTACCTACCCTGTCAATTTGAAATCCACTGGCACAACGACGGTAAACGATTTATTCGACAGGTTGCCTCGCACAGGCAATTCTTTTACGGCTTTTTCTAACATCTCGCGAGCAGCTCTATCCAGGACTTGATGTCCACTGCCTTGTCCTATGATGTTTATTTCGACCATCTCCCCTTTATCAAACCTTACGCTGACCATAACAATGCCTTCCAAATTACGGCGAATGGCTTGTTGGGGGTATTTTTTATTTTTGGAAACCATGGCGTAAAGCAATTGGCCGTAACCTTTCCAGGCTTCGTTACGATCAACTTCATCTGTCCCGCCTCTGTTATCTTCGTTTGGGTTATCACCGGTGGCATTGACTGCTTTACTGGTTGAGGAAGCATTTTCTGAACTGACCGTGGATGATGGCAACGGTGATATTTCCGCTACCTCCTCATCTATGGGTTCATCAGTTTCAGGCTCAATCACTTCAGCCACTTTCGGTTCGGCTATCGGTAATTCCTGTTTTGGCTTCTCAATAACTTTAGGTTTTTCCGGCTTGGGTTCCACCTTTGGTTTGGGCTTTTCGACTTTTTTGGGTTCAGGTTTTACCGGCTCTGGCTTGGGCGGTGGCTCTACCGGCTTTATTTCTTCAACAACTTCCTCTTCAGGTGCCTTTTCAAGCACAACCAGCTCTTCGGGTTCTGGTGGCGTATCGTCTTTGGCGACAAGGATTTGTTTATCAATAACTGGAGGCTTTATCAGTTCTACCGGCTCAGGAATCGGCTCCGGTTCGACTATTTCGGGTTCTTCTTCAACCGGTTCGATCTCTTGAAGCTGAGTCACTTGTACAGCAATCCGCATGGGGGCAGCTGGCGGTGAATATTCAATCACTGGTAGAAACAATATTAATAAACCAATATGAATTGCTAAAGCCAGCAAAAAACCTGGAATAATTCGATCAGAGCCAATGGCCTGAGCTGATGAAAAATCCGGGACCAGAGTAGTTGTCATATCAGGTGTTCACAGCAGTATTCAGCCAATGAATCATGGTTAATTTATCGTCTCAGGCTGCATGACAAATGTGAATTTAGTAATGCCCGCTCGCTGAATGGAAGCCATAACCTTAGCCACTTTGCCATATTCGGCTTTCTCATCAGCAAAAATTTCAACGGTACTGTCAGCATTCTCTGCCGTCTGCAGTAATCGCAAATCAAGCTCCTCCTGAGAAACGGCCTCATCGGTAAAATAAACCGTACCATCATCGGTCACACTAATACTGATGGTATTTGGCTGAGTTAAAGAAAGATCGGACGTTGCTTTAGGAAGATTAACCGGTACCGCGTTGGTTAATAAAGGTGCGGTAACGATAAATATCGTCAGCAATACCAACATAACGTCTACCAAAGGCGTCACATTGATTTCACTCATTGCAGTGTCATCACTACCCATATTCATTGCCATAACGGAATCCTTAAAAAGTTAAGACGGTTGCTTTTAAAGTCGATGTTTGATTTTAATAAATACCGCTGTCCGCTTTTTTGGCTCAATTCACTTCATCAAATTGACCACCGGATTTCAGTACTAATAACTGAAACGCTGAAGCGAAGTTATCCATGGTGGCAACAGAAAGACGCACCTTACGCAAAAAGTAGTTATAAGCCAGAACAGCAGGCACCGCCGTAGCAATACCGACAGCAGTGGCGATCAACGCTTCACCAATTGGGCCCGCTACGACATCCAGACTGGCTGACCCCGTAGCTGAGATAGCTTTAAGTGCATTCATAATGCCCCAGACGGTACCGAAAAGACCGATAAACGGTGCGGTGGATCCGACACTGGCCAGCACTGACAATCCATTTTCCATCCGGGTTTGTTCGATATGCGCTTGTTGCCGAAGTGCATGCAGTAAAATCTGGCGTTTGTCTTCTGGCGATATGCCATCACCATTCATATCCTGTAATGACGCTAATTCAGCTAATCCTGCCTGACAAACGCGTGATAATCTGCCTTTGGTCGACGCAACTATCTCAGGCAATTCATCAATATGTTTTATCTGCGAAAACTGCCTTAAAAAATGACGGTCATAACCAGTATTACGGTAAAAGACAACAAACTTGGTGATAGCAACAGCCCAGATCAGGACCGATAAAAATGCGAGAAAAATAAGTACCGCATCAACTATATCTGGTACTGAATCCATAGAAGCGCTTTCCTTCGTTAAGTGAGTAGAAAAAACTGACCTAATATCAAAATACTGATGATTTAAACTGCGAACTTGCCTCAGAACACCAAACTATTTGCATATCTTCATCGGTCTGGGTCCCAAAAAAACGTTAAGTTTTTATGGCTCCCTACCTTCTATGCCAATTGAAAATGCAAAAGTGACAATTTTTTTTGGAATTTTTTTAAAAACGTTCTCTATGACTAAAATAATCGGCTCTATTCAGCAGCCTTTCTAGCGAAAACCAACGAAAGTGAAAGGGAAAATATCCTTAATTTGAATTTGGTGACTTAAACGTTAACGGCTGCCAAACTGCTGTTTTAGATGAAATCACGTCTCGCCCATCGTTAATCAGTTCTGGCGGTATCAGTATTACCGTTATGAAGCCATACCCCCCTAAGTAGCTAGATTTTAAGTTGTAAAAATCAATAGACAAATTGTGCCGAATAACATGCAACCTAATTGAATGGACTAGTATTACCATTCTGCATAAGGCGTTCCTTCTGAGGAAGTCAGCTGCGAGCCACTAAACACATTTGCAATACTGCCAGCATATTCATCTGAAATTGGCTTACTAAAGATCCATGTATCTTCACTATCCGTAATGGGATCAATTGGCACCTCTCTCAAATATTTTCCCTCAACCAAATCTTGCAAACTACTGGGGTATTCGTTGTGATCATTCAAATACTGATCGATAGCACTTCTCATCACAATCAAGTCATGGCGCAGCACTTTCTCTTTTGAACGATCGACTGATTCCATATATTGGGGTGCCGCCAAAGTCAGTATGAGAGCAATCAGGATGACTATTATTAATAAGCCAATAATCGTAAAGCCAGTTAATGTTTTTTTGTTCTCCATTCCCTTTCCTCCCATTTCATTCCTTAATGGATTTATATTTTTTATGCTCTCTTCTGCATGAAATTTATCTCTTGCTAATGCTTGCTTTACTTAAACCTTGCACTATTTACCGACTTATTTAGTTTTTCAGGGTTTAGGACCTTTTATGGCACCGCCCCCTAAATCATATAAAAATTTATGAGGATTTCTAACAAAAAAAAGGGTGTACCTGACTGGGGAAACAAGTACACCCTTCGCTCAAGTTCTAAGCAAAAACTTGCGTATCTGTGTCTTAAAAAACTCATCGGATCAAAGTTGGCATCAGATTTACTTCCTATCCAATTCTCATCAGTTTTCTACTGAACCAAACTCAGGTAATGAATAGTAAAAAATCTGCCTCCTTAGAATTTTTACTATGCCTCTGTCCCTAACAATAGACGGGCATATGTGGCTGTCCGAATCACCTATTCACCACACTCTTTAGTTCGTGCCTTTAATACTTACCAAGGTTGTGGTTGAATCCCTTTTGAGGCAGTCACAAATACACTGCCTTGATTTCATATCCCTAAACTATTAAAACCGCCATCTCATGCTAAGCCATGCCCCCCTTGGTGCACCCGGTGCCACAAAGTTTGTGCTATCCCATTCCAGAGAGTTATGGTTATAACCATCTGGTCCAATTGCGCCATAGGTTCCTGGTGAGAATGGGTTACGCCCTAAGGTTCCAGCGGTAAAGTACTCATGATCAAACACATTATTCACTAACAGATTGACGCTTAAATTTTCATTAAAGTTATAGGTACTTTGGACATTAAACGTCATATAACCGGGCACTTTACCCGGATTACTAGTGGGTTTTCTGGTTACAACCGTTTGTACACCACCATCATCAATTGTTTCGGTGAGTACTACACCACGACGGTGTTTGTTGTTTTCGTTACCACGTACATAACTTTCTGAGTGTGCAATCGCTGTTACCCCAATCTCCCATTTAGGGGTAATCATATAGCTCACCGTGGCATTTAAATTATGTAAAGAAACACCTGGCATCCGATCTCCCGGCCCAACATCTATCAAGCGGCTATAGTCGTAATTACCGATAAAATCTTCATAGGAGCTGCTATTGTCATTACCTGCAATGGTGAAATCATCTTCAAAGGTCGCGTGCGTCAGTGCATAGTTGACACTAAATCCCCATCTGTCTTTTTGACCAGATATACCCAATTCAATCCCTTGTCGGCGGGTATCTCCAATGGTGTCAAAGAAGTTACGATTACCAGGAAAAGTAATCAGATAGAGATCATCTTTTAAATTAGTTTGGTAGGCTGTGATATTCCACTGAATCCATTCATCCCAAAGACCACGGGCGCCAATTTCCCATGTCTCGGCTTTTATCTGAGGCAAATAGGGGTCACCCGATAAATTTGAAGGCAGAGAACATGAACGATTCTCTTGAAGACTTTTATAAGTACCCTTCGAGCCAACAGGTGTTTTATCCAAAGCGCAACCCAGTTCTATTACAGAAGGCACGCGAACACCTTGAGCAAAGTTTGCATAAATATTCAAATCATCCCTAGCATCCCATGCCACGCCCAGAGAGGGATTTAACGAGTAGTAACTAAAATCCTCCCTTTCTTCTGGATTTTTTAAATTTAATGAATCAATTTCTTCATAGCCGGTAGGACAATCAACTCCAGGTGGGCAAATATCATAACTGTCAGGAAATGCTTCCAATTGAGTCAAATCGAAAACAAATGTACCGTAGTTACGGGAAGCAATTTTATTATGCCCTTTAGTATCGTTATACCGCGCCGAAGCATTGAAGTGCCAGTTGCTGACTGGGCTCCACGTTTCACTGAAATAAAGACTTTTGGTTAATTGCTCGCCCTCAAAGTTATTATTGCTGATAGGTATATCCGCAGCGAGATACTGATCACGAATCTCATCAGGAGCATAATAAAATTCACGGTTTGGGGTGAATAAACCCAATTGTTGTGAAGTGGCATATTCAGCTGTGGGACGATCAATTGAGGCACCGATCATAAATTTGTGTTTTTCTGTGTTCCAGTTCAATTGAATGGAAGCGCCATCGGTTATCTGATCAATACTATTATCCGTAAGTACGGCTGTCGGGGTACCATCAATCACACCAGGATTGGTCTGACTATAGTTAGCGCCATCAGCCGTTTGAAACCCACCGTCAGGACCAGTTACTTTCAATTGGTTATTGTTTATATCACCTTGACAAACATCCGCATTAGTAGGGGGTTTGATTAAAAGAAGTTGTTTCACACCATTTTTGGTGTAATGAAAAGCAGCTTGTGATAAAGAATTAACAATAAACCCTTGAAGAAAACCGGGTTGAGCGGTAACAGTTTTTAAACCAGCAAGATTACTCTGCGTCTCGTATAGATAATCGGAACCTGGAGTGGGCTTTTCTAAATTAGTAAGTCCCCCAGGTTGCAGAATGTTACCGGTGTAAAAGTTTTTATCATAAGCAAAATATTTTTGTGCATAATCAACATAATAATCAGGCAACTCTGCATTTAATGCGTCCGGGTCCAATGCCTCAATTGCTGCAAAAGCATCCTCTAGACTTGCGTTTGCAAAACTCGTGAAAGCCGCTTGCTCTGCAGAACCATCAGCAACAACATAATAATCAGGTAGACCATAATCATTACTGGATTCAAACAAACAAGTATATTCCTCTCCTTCATTTAAATTACGCCTGATATAGTCATTGCCTCCAAATTGCGTATAAACATCAGCACCTTGTGAATCCCGTTTACTATTTCGTCTATAGACTTGTCCGGTGACGCTGAATTTATCATTGACTTGGTAGGCAGCTGCTAGCTGAAATTGCTGCAGTCTGTTTTCGGTGACGTCAGGCGAAGTGAAAACACCATTTCGATCTTGTCGATATTCTTCAGTTGGAATCAGCCCATTACCAACCAGATCTGTCTCTACAATTAACGTACTAAGATGTAGATCCAGTTTGTCACCACGATAACTGGCTTTACCAAAAAACTGGTTGACCTCACTTGGTGAATTTTCCCGCCAGCCATCTTCCATAAAAAAGCTGCCTGCCCCGAAGAATGCAATGGTGCCATTATTCCAGCCGCTCTCTGCCAGTAATTGTTCACGACCAAAGGAGCCTTTCATCACGTCAAAAACAGTATCTGTAAAGTTAAAACCATCTTTGGTTTTCATGGTGAATGCACCGCCCAAGGTGTTTAATCCAAAAATTGGATTGGAACCCGGAAACACATCTACACCAGCAATCGCGTTCATCGGAATCATGTCCCAGTTCACTACATCACCGAAGGGCTCGTTGACCCGGACACCATCTAAGAAAACACTTAACCCTTGTGGCGTACCGATTTGTGGCCCCGCCGTAAAACCGCGGTATTGAATGTCCATCTGGAAGGGGTTGCCCTGGTAATCGTTAACCGTGACCCCCTGGAGTTTTGAGTTAAATAAATCGGTCATACTTAGAGATCGGGCATCTCTAATCTCTTCAGCACTGATGCTTTGCACGTTCCCGGGAATTTCTTCTTTGGTGAGTCCAAGACCTGGCATTGGGCCAATCTCATAGAAACGTTGTGCACGAACATTGACCTTTTCCAGTGTCAAGGTTGCTTCTTCGCCCAAAGCGGGTAATGCTGGCACTAGAAAATATCCACCAGCTTGATCGTCGATCGCTTCAAGTCCGCTGTCTCTTAAAAGACGGTTAAAGCCTTCATCGACAGAATATTCGCCATCCAGGCCTTTGGTTTGTTTGTCCTTGGCGATGGAGGGATCAAAGGTTAAACGCACGCCGGTTTCGGCGGCATAATCTGAGATCGCTTTACTTAATGGTCCCGCTGGGATGGAATAGTTTTTTCTGGGTGCTTCCTGCACAGTTTCATCTGCTGCCATTGCAATATGATTCAACGACATAGTTGAAGCCATACTCAGTGAGGCTACTGATAGATAACGATAAAACTTTTTCTTCAGGCAGAGTTTGCCCGGATTGTGCAAATTCAACATTCTCTCTCCGATCTTATTTTGTTCTTCTATTAGCTATGCCAATCGAAAATCGGAAAGTGACAATTTTTTTTGAAATTATTTTTGAATTTTTTGAATACGAGGGTCTATTGGTCTTTCATAGCCGCCTCTGTTGTGACTGAAAATGTACCAATCAAGGCGCGAGGAGAGCAGTCTGTGAGATACATCCGTGTATCTCCCCCCTTCGGGGCTGACGCTCAAAAACGCTCCCGGCGTTTTTGTAGTTATTCTAAATAAACGAGGAGCAACGAAGAGTGGTGCATTTTCAGCCTCAACCCGAAGGGCTGGAGCTATTTTTCCGCCCTACGGCGTTGAAAATGATTTATGTAGAACAACTACATCGCATCATTTTCGCCTTGTTGGACAAAAAAATAGCCGCCAGCAGTGGTGGCTCTGAAAGACCAACAGACCCTCCATTTAGGCGGGTTTGAGCATAACCAGATAGGGCGTGAAACTTTCAATACGAATAGAAAGTGTTTTAGCGATACTGAGTAATGCAGCATCCACATCGGTGATTGGAAAAGCGCCGGAGATTTCTAAATCAGCAATCGCCGGATCACAACGCACGACGCCGCGCCGGTATCGTGATAATTGATCGATAACTTTTGCCAGGGGCATGTTATCAACGATGATAAAACCTTTGGTCCAGGCATCAGCTGCTGACATATCAAACAACATTTTTTGCTGGAACAACATGGAGGTGAATTTCACTTCTTCACCGGCATTGACCACTACTTTATCGCCGAGCCCATCAATCGGTCTGACTTCAACAGCATCTTCAAATACATTGACGCAGCTGCGATTGTTATAAATGCGGGTACTAAACCGGGTGCCTAACGCAGTCACGGTGCCATGCGTGGTCTGAACGATAAAGGGACGATAAACAGGATTGGTTTCTTGTGCCGTTTCAACATAGACCTCGCCCTGCAGCAGTCTGACGATTCTGACTTGTTCGTCAAAGTGAATCGACACTTTAGTATCAGTATTTAAAACCAGTCGGGAGCCATCATCCAATCTGAATTTTTGCACCTCACCTTTTGCTGTGGAGTAGTCCGCCATAAAGTGATACCAGGGCTTTTCTTTATAAGTCAGCCAGCCCGCTGAACTGACGGCTAACAATAGACCCAGGTTTTTAACAAACTGCCTTCTTCCATTTATTGCAGGTGTGGCCACATACCTTCTATTCAGCACAGCCATGCTGGTTTTTGTATTCAGCCCCATAAAACAGTTGGTGACTTCTTCGACTTGTTGCCAGGCGAGCTTGTTGGCCGGATCGGCGTTAAGCCACTCTTTCCAGGCTTGGCGATCTTGTTCTGTTGCGCTGCCAGAAGTTAATTGTACATACCAGTTCGTCGCGTCGTGCAAAGCTTTGGTATTGGTATTTGCCATATTTAACTGTGCAAGCCGTTTAGGAAGACATGTTAATGCAATGTAATAACGCCTTAGCGATGTACTGACGAACTGAGCTCACAGAGACCGATAACCGTTCAGCGATTTGTGCATGTGAAAGACCTTCAAGCTGAAACCATAAAAATGCATTGCGAATTTTGCTGGGCAAACCATCCAGCATCTCATCAATTTTGGTCAGCGTTTCAATCATGATATTGATGGTTTCGGGTGAAGGCGCTTCTGCCTGAGGTAAGTTGGCAATTTCATCAAGGTAGGCCGCTTCAATATCCCGGCGTCTTACATGATTGACCATCAAACCATGGGCGATGGTGGTGAGATACGCTCGGGGTTCTTTGATATTGCTCAGGTCATCTTTTTGCAGGACACGGGAGAAAGTATCTTGCATCAAGTCGGCAGCATCAAAACTGCAGCCCAGCTTTTTGCATAGCCATCCCATGAGCCAACTATTATGTGATTGATAAAGCTCTGTAATCAGTGAATCTCTTGTTTGCGTTATGGTATTCACATTACAGACATCTACTTCTTGGTATAAAGCGGCAGTACTCAAATGACCTCTCCCAGTAAACATGTTGAGCGAATTTTTAAAGGCTCGCCCGCCTGTAGCAGTGAGAAGCTGACTCAATTTCCCACCACCACCATGTAGGCCAAGTCTGTGATGCGAATCACAGAGTGGGCTTCAATTTACTACGTAAAGAGGGTCAAAAATATAGGAAATAATCCTGAAGTTATAAGGGAAGATTTATTTATTGGTTTTCGCTATATATCCCGCGCCATCACTGACTTTGACGTTAAACATTATTTTTATGAAAGACGGAATTACCATGATCACCTCCATATCTTCTCTTAATATAAATTGGTATTTAGGGAGCAGTAACGAGTTGTCCACGTTACTTTTATCCAAACCGGTTGACGCTTATCAAAAGCTTTAAAGCTTCCAACTGGCTCAAGTACTTTGAGTAAAACTGCTATGGAGTGATGAGAATAAATAAACGATTTGGAAGCTAAGTTGGTTAACGAATTATTTTCGTGCAATCAGGTAAAAATTACCTACTGAATAAATACTTTGTTAATGGTCATCCATTGGTTGCTCTTCTCTGAACGCAAATAATCGCCGGGTACAAATTTTGCGTAAAGTTTTTCAATTATTCTTAACCGGGGGCTGTTGATCTTTCATAGCCCTGATTTTTTATTATGGAAATGACATGCTGACATTCATCGGTGCCGTACTGGTTTTTATTATTATGGTTGATGCGGTCTGGACGACGTTAACGACTCGTGGCAGTGGTTTTTTAGCAGGTCCTTTAACGGTAGGGCTGCGATGGGTGATGAGATCTCTTTCCTATAAAATGGGAAATCGTAATGTGCTCGCCCATACCGGCACATTGACTATTATCACGCTGGTGCTGTTTTGGTTATGTGGTTTATGGCTGGGCTGGGGCTTAATCTTTATTGGAATGCCAGGCAGTGTAATTGAAGATGGGGATATGCAACCGGCAAATCTGGTGGGGTATTTTTATTTTGTGGGGTTTACCTTATCTACACTTGGCATCGGCGATCTACGACCGGTGGGAGATATTTCACGAATATTGACCAGTGTGGCAGCTTTTAATGGGCTAATTCTCGTCACCTTGATGATTTCGTATGCCATTCCATTACTTAACGGAGTTATCAGCCGACGCAAACTGGCTTTTTATTTGTCGTTGTTGGGTGACAATATGACCAATCTGGTGCTGAATGCCTGGAATGGAGAGGATTTCCGCGATCTTGAGTCGACCATCCATTTAGTGTCTGGTGAGATAATCCAATGTGCAGAAAATCGCTTGGCCTATCCGATTTTAGATTATTTTTACAGTTACGAACGAGAGTTTTCTCTGGGATTACAACTGGCAACAGTGGATGAAGCACTGAACCTGCTGGTTTCAGGAGTTGACAAATCATTATTGCCAGCAGAATCCACCATCTTAAATATTCGTAAAATCATTCAGCTTTATCTTACTCGTTGCCATTCAGCATTAAGCCACATTGAGGCGGATGTGCCGCCGCTTCCTTCTCTGTCACCTCTCAGTCACTCCGGCCTCACATTGCAAAGTGATAAGACGTTTGAATCCAGCATGGCAGAGTTTAATGAGCGTCGAAGATTACTGCATAAACTGGTTTTACATGAAGGCTGGGAATGGACAGATGTCAGCCCGGCTTAATTGAACAACTTCATTGAGCTTCATGGTCAGTCGCTCATCTGCTTGGCTTTTTCACCAATAGCAATGACATCTGTACGATAAGGATTGGCTTTGAGTGTTTGTGCCAGTTGCACCATGTTATGCACCATTAGCAAGGTCATATTATTGGTAAAAAAGTGTTTATCGCCACCGGCTTCTATATAACTCGGTCCCGGACCGGCATCACCAACGTAGTAGGTAAACGCATTGACCGGTAGCGTAAATCCTTGCTCGGACAAGTCCAGCATAATACTGGCGGAGGCTTTTTTGGCACCATCTTCATTACCGTCTACCATGACGCCAGCCACTTTATTAAAAGTGGGATATTGACCATTTTTGTTATTGCCTTCACTCATAATGCCATCCATACGTTCAACGACCATTTTAGACACCGAACTTCTATCGCCACGCCAAATCGGTGTCGCGATAATCAGCATATCGGAAGCGTAAATACGTTCGAGAATTTTTGGCCATTCATCCTCACCTTTTTCATCCGAAGTATTACCAAAACTTACATGGTAATCGACCACCCTTATGGTTTCTGTCTCGACCTCCAGATCGTTCAATACTTTGCTGGCAACATCAATAAAGGCATCCGTATTTGAGGTGGCTGGCGACTGTTTTAACGTGCAGTTCAAAAACAGAGCTTTTAACTGATGGTTGGAATCGGTGGCACTCATAAAGTACTCCTGATAGTAAGTTAAAAACGTTACTGGTAATGGTCGTGAAGCAACGTCGCGAAGTGAACTGTTTGAAAATCGGGTGAGAGACAGAAGCGTCCCCTCACCCGTTGGTGAGGCGTTTAATGTGGCTCATGCAGATGATGAAGTGTTGTTTCCAGCCATTCTTTATGACGACGTTCATCTGCCAAATGATCTTGCAAAATTGAATTCACTGGCTCAGGAAAAGCTTCTTGGACATTTTCCTCATAGCGATTATTGGTCATGACTTCATTCAACTGCATGGCCTTCAAAATACCGTCATCACCTGCCAATTGAGCAATGTGTACGCTGCCATTGGTGAGGATTTTTTTCAAATCACCCTTATCTGGTGGTGCACCACCCTCCTGGCAAACTATCTGGCTGAGAACGGCGATATGATTTTCATGATCCTGCATAAATACATTTAACTGATCTCTGTACTGTGGATTTTCAAGTCGCTCGATGGCGGCTTGATAAGCTGAAATAGCGTCATAATCCATTTCTATAAGATCATTCAATTTCTCAACAATATTTGTTTTTTCCATGGTTTCACTCATGATAATTTCCTTACTCAATATTAATGAGTGGTATGGACGCCTTCTTTAATTCCCTTCAAGGCTTGTCCTACCTGGACAGAATTTAAATGTTGAGCCATATCGCCAATACTGACGACGCCCACCAAAGTATTTTCATCATTGAATACAGGCATTCTTTGAATCTGTTCATCATTCATCAGTACAGCCACTTCTTCAATGGTATTTTCTTCATGGCAGGCAAGGACTTTTACAGTCATCACTTCATCAACTGAAATCTCGGATAAATCATTCACCTGAGATACGCCGCGAGTCACAATATCTCTGTCCGTTATCGTACCGACTAAGGTATTGTCATCAGCAATAAGCAGAAAGCCGATGTCCTGGTCTCGCATGATTTGAGCCGCTTCTCTAACCAGCGTCGAAGGCAAGATCGTTGTAACTTCAGTGTTCATAATTTCTTTTACATGCATCATGGTTTATCTCCTTTGCATTGAGAGTTTTGATTTCTCTATCTGTCAGGAATTTTTGCAATGCATATGCCAACCTTTTGCTGAGCGCCTAAAAGCGCTTAGTAAGGAAGGTTTATAACGTCAACTGATAAAAACGATGGGGAAATATAAAACAAGCTCTATAAAAATTTCATTTAACAGCAGTAATTTTTACCAGGGCTTTTATTGGAATATTACCTAAAAGGAAGGAGTCTGGGGCTATTAAAAAGAAAATAGTGAATCGGTGTTTGAGAACAGAATTATCGTTCGGTTAACTTAACGTCATACATCCGCTTATCTGCAGCATTTAAAAGCTCATCTGCCGAGGTGGCATCCTGTGGGCAGGCAGCCATACCGATGCTCGCTGTGACCGACAGGCTTTTATCATTATGAATTAGCGGTTGTTTAATAGTTTCAACAATGGATTTAATAACCCGTTGGGCCTGGCTTGGTGAGGTTTCGGGTAATAAAACTGCAAATTCGTCACCGCCCAGTCTGGCTACGGTATCTGTTTCACGAAGGATGCTGCCGAGTTGGTTGGCGGTATGTTTAAGGATCTCATCCCCCACATGATGACCATAGTTATCATTAATTTCTTTAAATCCATTTAAATCAATAAATAAGATGGTAAATTCACGTTTATGACGCCGATAGTTCTGTATCAGTTTATTTAAAAACTCAAAGAACATTAGGCGGTTGGGAAGTCCAGTCAATCCATCATGAAAGGCCTGCCATTCCAGCTTAACTTCAGCCGCTCTTCTACTGGTAATATCAATAATAAACGCCAGTACGTGTTTATCATCCAGGGCGGTGAGACGTTCCAGAAAATAATATTCTTTGCCGTTTAATACCAATGGATATTCAATCGTTGACGGTTCTCCCGTCTTTACTGTGGCAGCCATCAACGCGAGTTTTCTCTCTACCAGATCTGGGTCCAGCAGTTGTTTGATATTCATGCCATTTAATTTATCGGCATCAACCAATAAAGGAAAACTATCTTCTACTTCATGGTCAATTATTTTGCCATCCACCCGCATAGTCAGCAGTAAATCAGGCATCGCATCAATAATGGCTTTATTTCGCTGATTAAGCACCGCTAACAGTTTTCTGGATTCAATCTGTTTGAGCAGTTGGTTACCTAAAAATACTAATAACAGCGTGAAAACTATCAAAATGATGATATTTCGCGTCACCACCTGTTGTTCATATTGTCTTATGAGTTGATCGGCCGACGCACGATTTTCAGCGACAATGGAGAACATTCCCCATTTATCCAGAAACTGAAAATCGCACTGGGCATTGTTCTCTAATTGAACCCGATGAATACCCAGCTCAGTTGAGGCCAGATATTTATGATCTTTGCATAAACTATAAATATCACTTTTATGCAGTCCTTCGTACATACTGGATGACCAGATGAGTTTGCCGGACTGATCGGTCAATACAGCAGAAATATTTTTGTTCTTGGTAATGCTTCCAAGCTGAGCAGTCAGGTCTTCATTTTTAAGGGTCGCCACCACCACTCCCCTAAACTTATCTTCACTATCCCGAATCGGATAGCTCATCATGATAGATAGTGCACTTTCTTGAATAATGGATTGCCTCGGTGAGGAAATGAAAAAACTGGTGTGTTCGTTTTGAATGTGTTCGGTAAAATAATCCCTTACCGAAATTGGCTGTTGAGATCCGGGATTGGTAGAAAATGTAATTACACCTTTGCTATCGGCAACATATAGCTGCCATATGGTGGGATTTAGATTTTTGAGTCTTTCAGCGTAAGCAGCGACTTGCTGCGGTGCCTCAATACTCATAGCGCCAAGCTGTCTGAGGTTTGCTCCTACAAAAGAAAATTCTTTATCAATCAACTCGGCTTGTAACACCGATAACATGCCGACCCGCTGATTGATCTGCTCATTAATCGGATTTTTATAACCAGAGACTTGTTGGTGGTAAAAATAACGCAAACTCATCGCACCAATAAACCACACAGCAAGCAGCATAAAGACTACAAGCGTACGGTTAAAAAATAATTGGTTGATATGTTTTGTCATATCTTAAGGATATCGTCTTGATAGGGAAAACACACTAAAAACTCTTTGTGATTCGGATAGTTGCGCACAGTTTCAAAAAATAACCAGTAAACATTTATGTTGATTGAGAAGTTAAAATCTATTGTCTAATACAATTTGTTTGGTGAGGTTAGATTAGGAATAAGAATGATAGCTTTTAGTCGCTGGCTAAAAACTCAATCGCATCTGAAAACTGTCACTCTGTAGATACATTTGATGAGATTGAGTGAAGTCTAATGAGCGTCTAAAGCAAAATACGTTGCATACTTGCATAAAAAAAAGGCTTATCAAAAATAATTTTCTACTTTTAATAAGCCTTCGGTTCTTTAATCGTAAATGTCTGAATTATAGCAATGACTCAATGGCATCCGTCACCTGTTTATCACTTGGTTTAACTTTGCTGGGAAAAGCGGCAACGACTTTGCCGTCGGCATTAATCAGGTATTTACTGAAATTCCAGCCAGGTTCTTGGCTTTGCTGGTTAATTTCCTGAAACACCGGATTGGCTTTCTGACCCGTTACAAAACTCGGAGCAATCATGATAAAGGTCACGCCAAAGTTTTCCCGGCAAACTCGCTCAGCTTCGGCTTCGTCTTTTGCTTCCTGGTTAAAATCATTACTGGCAAAACCCACTACCATCAAACCACTTTCTTGATACTTCTGATGCAAGGCCTCCAGCCCTTCAAACTGGCGCGTATAACCACAGTGACTGGCGGTATTAACGATGAGTAATGGCTTGCCATTGGCCACTTTACAGAGGTTGACTGTTTCGTTAGAATGCAGTTTGGGCAATTCATAATCCAGAAATTCAGGACAGGACTCTGCTGCCTGAGCCGAGAAAGAAAGCATTAAACTTGATATTAATAGTAAGACATAACGCATCATAAAATCCTTTGGCTAGAAGTAAGTTAAACCCTAGGGCTTGTTATCTATGCAGACCTTAGGGGCCACAAAAAGTTGATATAACGTTAAATTAATTATCTGTCAGCTTTAAATGGCAGAAGCCAGATAGTTGTCATCTAACCGTGGCACGGCATCCAGCAGGTTTTTGGTATGCTCATTCTGTGGCGATTTCATGATTTCCTGGGTATTACCGGATTCTACTAATTGTGCTCTATGCATGACCACCATGCGATCGGCCAGATAATCCACAACGCCCATATTGTGCGTGATAAACAACATGCCAATACCCTCTTCATCGACCAGCTGTCTTAACAACCGCAAAATACCGGCCTGCACGGAAACGTCAAGAGCTGATGTTATTTCATCACACAATATAAAGCGTGGTTCCAACACTAAAGCTCTGGCAATGGCAAGACGTTGACGTTGACCACCGGAAAACTCATGTGGATAGCGCCATAGACTATCGGTTGGCATCTCAACCCTGTCCAAGAACCGCGCTGCGATTTGGGTGCGTTCAGCATCGCTACTGCCAATACCATGAACCCGCATCGGTTCGATTAACGTGGTATGAATCGGCAGACGTGGATTTAAACTTGACCCCGGATCCTGAAACACTACCTGCATCCGTCTTCGCAGTGGCCGCATCGCTTTAGCAGATACCTGGGTGATATCCTGGCCTTCAAGAAATATACTGCCGGATGTCACTTCCTGCAGACGTAACAAGGCTCGCCCTAATGTTGTTTTACCGCAACCAGACTCACCTACCAGAGCAACAACCTCTCCTGCATTGACCTGCAGCGAAACGTTTTCAACGGCACGAAAATGATCGACTACCCGACGCATTAAGCCGCGACGCACTGGAAAATATACGGAGACGTCTTTGACTTCCAATAAGACTTTTTCTGGTTTCACCGGCCTGTCTGGTCTGATCAGCCGTTCCGGTAATGCGGCTATCAGGCTCTGGGTATATTCATGTTGTGGATTACGTAAGACATCTGCCGTTTTACCACTTTCCACCAGTTTGCCTTTACGCATCACCCCGACCACATCAGCAATTTGTGCAACCACGCCAAAATCATGGGTAATAAACAACATGCCCATTCCATATTTGGTCTGTAAATCACGCATCAGCTTGAGAATCTCAGCCTGGACCGTTACATCAAGGGCAGTGGTCGGCTCATCCGCAATTAATAATGCCGGTTCACAAATCAGCGCCATCGCGATCATCACCCGCTGGCGTTGACCACCGGATAACCGATGGGGATACTCCCGAATCCGACCTTCGGGGTCCGGAATCCTGACTTCTGCCAGTGCTGCCAGAATTTTCTGTTTACGTGCCTCTTCGTCCAGTTCGGGACGGTGTATCAGCAATACCTCTTCCAGTTGTTCGCCAATCGTCTGCACGGGATTAAGTGAGGTCATTGGCTCTTGAAATATCATCGCGATACGACTGCCACGGACTGATCGCAGCGTTTCGTCATCCGCATTGAGTAAGGCTATTTCAGGTAATTGTCCCTGAGGATCCGTTAACCTAATATGGCCGTCAGGATGCCGGTAATGACCATGCGGTAATAATCCCATGATCGATAACGCTGTCACAGATTTACCGCTACCGGATTCACCGACCAGACAGTAGGTTTGGCCGGGTTCAACCGCCAGACTGATATTATCAACCGCCCGTAACCAGTTATCGCCCTCACCCAGCTCTGTTACCAGGTTTTCAACTTCCAGTAACGTCATGACTGCATCCCCCGATTGGTATGGGGATCAACGGCGTCACGCAATGATTCACCCAACAGGTTATAGGCGAATACCGTCATAAAAATTGCACCACCCGGGAAAACCGCTAACCACCAGTTAAAGGTCGAGGATTGCACGGCCTGATTAAGCAACTGTCCCCATGAAGGATCATCGACTAAACCCAGACCAAGAAAGCTTAGCGTCGCTTCAGCCAGAATTGCAGAGGCAACACCAAAGCTGGTCGCGACCAGCAATGGAGCCAGCCCGTTGGGCAACATATGACGAAATAAAATGGATCGTAGCGGTAAACCACTGGCGATGGCCGCTTGAACAAAATCCTGCTGCCGAAGCTTGAGAAATTCGGCACGTACATAACGTGCATAGCCCGACCAGGCCGTTATCCCAATAATCACCATCATCATGTAAATGGAACGGCCAAAAAACGCCACGAATGACAACAACAAAAAGAGGGTTGGAATAGCTTCAAAAATTTCCACCAGCCGCATGCCAATAATATCGACAATGCCTGAAAAATAGCCCATCAGACCACCAATAATGGTTCCGATAACCAAGGCAATTCCGGTAGCTATAAAACCAATTCCCAAGGCAATACGGGATGCATGGATCATTCGGGATGCTACATCTGCCCCATTTTCGTCAGTACCCATCCAATGGGTACGTTCGTTTACTGATAAGGGTGACTCAATCCCGGTGTCGGCATAATCACGCAGATAATCCTTAGCGGAATATGGAATCGGTGCCCGAATGATATTGTCGACTTTACCGGCAGCTTCCATTTCGCGGTAATGCTCATATACCACCAGTACCGGCGGTGTTACGCTCGAGTAAGCAATAAATGACACCACAGCAATGCTGGCAACCCACAACAAAATCTTTTTCCAGGCAACAATTGATAAGGCGGAAATCACCAGGGTTATGAAAAAACCACTCAACCAGACCCAGTCCAGTGGTTCCATATGTTGCAGTAATGGGCTGGAAGCCTGTCCGTCCACAACTATGTAAAGCGGGTGACTGCTTGCCAGAAAGGGTGAAAAGGTGGCGATTAACACTAAAAGCCCAATCCAGGCCAAACCGATTTTGGCGCTGGTGCGTTTTAACAGTGAAGAAACCACCTGTTGGGTCCAGGATTTAGACGGTTGCTTGACTGGAATATCGACGACTTGCTCAGTCATAACTGACCCTCGGATCAACAATTGCGTAGGCAATATCAGCCAGTAAATAGCCGACTAATGTCAGCAGACCGGAAATCAATGTGACCGATAACACCAGCTCACGATCACGGGTCTGCACCGCTTCAACTGCCAATTTGCCCATCCCATCGATACTGAAAATGCTTTCCACTATGACTGACCCCGCTAACAAACTGGGCAATAAAGTGGCCGATACTGTAATCAGTGGCAAAAGTGAGTTTCTAAAGACATGACGCCATAATACTGTTTCTTCATCCACTCCCTTCGCTCTTGCCGTGCGGGCATAATCAGCGGCTAGGTTTTCCAATAAAGATGAACGCGTCAACTTGGCAAGAAAGGCCAGACCACCATATGAAAGTGCGATAACAGGCAATACCAGATGCCATAACCGATCCAGTAGATAGCCGCCTTGCAGAATGTCCACTCCGAGTAATCGCGATATGGCTAATCCGAGTCCTATTCCAAAGGTTCCGGCTACGATAATTCTCAATGCAATATTATTCAGCCCAGCCAGTAACCTGAACAATAAAGCCATGGATGGAATCAAAAATAGATGCAACACCCCAAAAGCTTGACCATGCAGGTTAAACGCCATTGCATACCCTAGCAGAGCCCCCACAATGACCCCGGCATACTGCCGCTTTTTTAATGAAAAACTTACTGCAGCACTGATCAAAGCAACCGTTATCAATGCCACACACAACACGGTAATAAACACATCGCCAAAGCTGCTAAATAATGGAAGGAATGTTTGATCCGCCGTTTCGCGGCGCATCAAACCCCCGGTTGGGAACCAGCGCCAATATTGCTCTGAAGCAAAAAAGCCGATAAACAAAACACCAGCCAGCATACTCGGTACTGACCATAAGCCGAGCAGGAAAATATTGGAGGTGACATCGAATCGTCCTCCCCGTTGGCGAGCGGCTTGTACGCCGATACCGATTGCCAGAGCATAAATCAGTGGTATTGAAATCAGATTGAGTAACAAGGTGATTGGTAGTCGTTCAGCAATCATATCGGTGACTGGTCTGCCATAACGAAAGCTGGTGCCGAGATCAGGACCTTTCCACAATGAAAACTCACCAAAGCTACCATCAGCTAATCTTTCAAAACCAATCGGTGAAATATTATTTAACCAACGGACATATTGCACCGGGGCGGGCTGGTCCAGACCATACAATTTGTTGTAATAGTCTTCCAGGGCCTGACGGCTTTGCGGTTCCAGTTCCATGCCATCAACCAGCGACTGGGCACTAATACCGCCCGGAGCAGCAGCCATAACAGTAAACACTACAATAGTGATTCCGAGCAGCGTCGGAATCATCAGTAAGATGCGTCGCAGCAAATAATTCAGCATGTCTGTCTAACGCCTAGCGACTATGCTGCAGTTCGGCCGGGACATATATCTCGACCGGGACAGTCATCAGGTTAAGTCCCAATGCAGTTTTTTCCAGGTTATGAATGCGCCGGTCAATAAAGGCCATGGTATTGCGACGGAAGAGGAAAGTATAAGGCTGATCCTGCACCAGAATTTTCTCTGCCTGATGCCATAAATTCATGCGCTTTTCTTCATTTACTTCCCCACGAGCTGCATCAATGATGGCATCCAGCTCAGGATTTCGGTAATTGATAAAATTATCGCCACCTTCAACGGTTTGGCTGGAATGAAACATCTGATAGATGTCGATTTCGATACCTGATGTCCAGGCCAAGGTGATGGCATCGAAGTTTTTCTGTTGGATATTTTCTACCATTACCGACCATTCAGTGGGATTTGGTTTCATGATAATGCCTGAACGAGCATATAAATCTCTCAGAAACAGCACCATGCGGCGAGTATCATCACTGTCCTGAAAGTAAGTCAGCGAAAACTCAAAATTGTCACCATCCGGGGTTTCCAATACACCATCATTATTGCTGTCCTGAAAACCGGCTTCCAATAATAATTCACGCGCTTTTTCAATATTATAGCCAATTGCCTCATTAGCCTTATCATGCTGAGCCGAGCCCGGCATAAAGGGGCTGGCTGCAGGTTGTCCATATCCCAGGAAAATTTCTTCTAATACTCTATCGACATCGGTGAGCATGGACATTGCGATCCGCACCCGTTTATCGGCAAATATAGTCTTTTCACCGCCACGTTCCTGATTCCAGGCAATAAAACTGTAACCTGCGGTAGGACTCATATATTCAAAATTCTGACTGCGTTCGATGATGTCTTTGTCATCCAGTAACGTTTGATATTCACGTGGACGAGCACTGTAGACATCAATATCCCCATTACGGAAAGTGGTTAAACGAGCACTGTCATTTTCGATAATTCGCCAGACAATGCGATCAAAAGAAGCACTGACCGGTCCCCAATAGCGAGGGTTACGTACCAGTTCAACGACACCTGCATCGGGAGACCATCCTTCAGGATTGGCTAAACGGAATGGACCTGAGCCGAGCAATAAGCCCCGGCTTTCATTAAACGTCTGGGGATCATCAAGAAAGCGTCCATAAAAATGTTCCGGTAAAATTTCCAGACTGCCGGCCAGTTGTAAGCTATTAAAGTAGGGTTCCTTGAAGACAAATTCCACATGGTAATCATCCAAGGCAGTCACCCGCTCTATGCGCGAAAGATATGCACGACTGCGGGGTGCGGCTATTGCCTCATTCATAATGAAATTAAAAGTAAATTCTACGTCTTTAGCGGTTAATGGTTCACCATCTGAAAACGAAATATCACGACGTAGTGCAAAGGTAATCGTCAAACCATCAGCAGAAGTTGACCAGTCTTCTGCCAGCAATCCATTCCATTCCAGTGTTTCGGGGTTTCTGACCAGTAATGATTCCAGCACATATTGTTGAACTTCGGCGGAGTATGCGTCAGCAGAAACCAGGGGGGTTAAGGTGCGGATATTGCTGCCAAACGCCATCATCAACCAATCTCCCTGGGCATACTCTTCGTGTTCAGTCGCTCGGCGGGCACGTTCAAAAGCATCTGTCTCTTTGGTGACTGATTGGTCTGAAAAGGAGGTGTTGGCAGCACTACTGAAATCGGCCGTACGAATCGTTTTTTCAAGATTACGTAATAAACCACGCGTCGAGCGGATATCCTTGGCCTGCTCTTCCATAATACGGGTCATTTCATCCATCTTGGTCCACTGCCTGTCTATCTGAACCATAAGTAGCAGGAACATCACCACGAATAAACTTAATCCAAGCCAAAACCAGAGTTTACTGATACCCGCATTTCCATTTTTCATGCTTTATTTGCCTATTTCTCTGTAGATGTTTGTTATTTTTTATGACTTTAGTTCAGCCTGACAGTTTGTAGAGCTGCTGTCAGTAGATTTCTACTAAAAATTTAGCTTCACGACTTGACAGTTGCAAATCCGGGTTGGTTCTTGTCGTAGCTAAAATTGTTATGACTGAATTCACTAGAATCTGTTGATCTTCCAGCGTCAGTATTGCAGACGGTTATGTTAAACATCACCAGTCCTTAATCACCCTCTCCCAGACAGAACTTGATTTCAGCCAGATTTTTTTCAACACTTTGTGTGCCCGCCTGTATTGCTTCAGCTGCACGGTAAAATTCCAGCAAACCGATATGTGATAAACGTGGTTGTAACAACACATCTGGTGGGTCACCCGCCATACGACTACGGGTGATACGATCCTGAGTGATATTTACCGACGCAGCAATTGCCGCGAACATATCCGGTACATCTTCTTTGGGCGTTTTCTCTTCACCAAAAAGATTGCCAGTGTAATTGGTGATGAAATCACTAATCCGGTTTCCCAGCAGACTGCTGCTTTGATCATTCTGGGGAACCGGAGGATTCTGATGCAGATGTTTTCCCAAAATATCGCCATTCAGGTTGACTGCAATCACAATATCAGCCCCCAATGCGCGACAAACCGATACTGGTACAGGATTAACTAATCCGCCATCTATCAACCATCGCCCATGATGCTTAATGGCTGGAAATAAACCTGGCAAAGAAATAGAAGACCAGACGGCTTCAAGCAATTTCCCCTCGGTATTCCAGACTTCCTGACCGGTATGAAGATGGGTCGCGACACTAGCATAGCGCGTCGGAAGATCTTCAATTAATGTGGCTTCTTCAGCCACATACTGTCTTAGGAATTGATGCAACTTATCTTTATTAACGACCCCATTAAATGGAAAACCGATATTAAAAAATCGCGCCGTTTCGAGTTTGGTCAATTTTAAAAGTCGTTGTTGCAGATCGGGCAATTTATTACTGAGATATGCCGCACCAACTAATGCACCTATAGAAGTACCGACCACTACATCGGGCTTGATTCCCGCCTTTTCGAGAGCATTTATCACACCAATATGTGTCCATCCTCTTGCTGCCCCACTGCCAAGTGCCAAGCCGATTTTCAACGAATTTTTCATTTAATGTTCACTTTAAATTTAAGGGGAAATCGTATTAACATGATGAAAAAGCTAAAGATATATAAATTCCGACCGTTATAACTGAATGACTCGTGTAACCTTAGGTCAACATGATGGATATATCACGAATTTATCATAACAACTTTTTAATTACCTACAGCACGCAACCGGTTAACCCTGGACAAGCCTCTGCGGAAAAAACCCAGCAAACAATTCATGAAGAGCGAAGGCAGCGTCGTGAACGTCGCAAACGTAAACAGAAAACGCGAATAGAAAGACGGGTTTCCTCAGAGCGCAGGGGCCCTTCGTTTGATGCCAAGGCTTGAATCAGGCTGTTCTTTAAAAGCTTTTACTCATGCGGATCATAAAGATAAACCATTAGTACGCTTTTAAAGCTTTTTTAAAGACTTTCGATCAAACAAGCCCCATCGTCCTGTTTTAACCGCGCCACGACGAATGCCGTTAACCGGTGCGATGTAAAACAAATCACCATTTTGTCCCAAAAGCTGTTGTCTGACCCCACTGGCTTTGGCAATTTTGGCATTGGCTTTCATGTGCATTAACTCGCCATGAACCGGGATCGCACATTGTGGCTGTACCCATTGGTACATGGTTTTAAGTTCTTCGCTAGCAGGATGTCCCGAGGCATGAATGGGCAGCGCGCTATTATCAATATCAATAACATCAACCTGCATGACTTTAAGCCGTTCTATCAAAGTGGCAATCGCCAGTTCATTTCCCGGGATGACTTTTGAACTAAAAATAACGGTATCGCCAGGTGATAATTGCATATCCCGAAAACTGTTCAGACTCAGTCGATTTAGCGCTGTTCGTGGTTCTCCCTGACTACCAGTCGCCACCAATAAAACCGTATGTGCAGGTAAAAACCCTAAATGCGCTGAATCTACTGACGTTTTCACACTGTTCCATAAACCAACATTTTTGGCAGCTGACACGGTGTTGATTAATGAGCGGCCAAGCAGGCCCAAATGGCGCCCGGTTTCGTCAGCAATTCTTGCCAGAGTGTGTAACCGGGCGATATTACTGCCGAAACAGGCGACCACGACTCTGCCTTTGGCCTGTTCAACATGGAATTTCAAACCTTGGTATAAATTCGCTTCTGATTCCGACCACCCCTGCACATTGGCGTTGGTCGAATCACAGACCATCGCATCAACCTGATATTCAGCTAATTTTTGAAAGGTACCTGCATCATATGCCGGACCCACCACCGGAGCTTTATCAAGCTTCCAATCCGCGGTATGGAATACTTTTCCTGCTGCTGTAGAGATAAGCAATGCATAAGGTTCGGGGATGGAATGAGTAAGTTTTAACCACTCCACATGAAATACGCCGATCTGTCGTTTGGCATCTGCTTCAACCACAATGACCGGCACTTTATCTGCGATACCACGTTCAACCAGCTTTCGTCGTAACATTTCAGCGGTAAATGCTGTTGTATAAACAGGGCACCGAAAGTATTCCCAAAGATAAGGCACTGCACCAATATGATCTTCATGAGCATGGGTAATAATCAGACCATCCAGCTGTTGACGACGGTCGATCAGAAATTGCGGGTCAGCCATCTGGATTGGCGGGTTCTGACTATTAAGTGGGTCACCGAACTCATCTACTTCAGCTTGAAATGTCACACCACAATCCACAATCAACCAACGCCCGTTATGTCCATACACATTCAGGTTCATGCCTATTTCGCCACAGCCCCCCAACGGCAGGAACCAAAAATCATCTTTTCCAGGTGTCATCCAGGCCTCTTAATTCAAATGCGTCGGTGTTCATTCTTTTCAGTTAAAACAAGTGTTGCTATGACTGGTAATGTTTTCACCAGTTCATTTTTGCTATCTTCATGATAGCAGTTGCACTTTTGCAACATTATAAATGCAGCCAGAGAAATTCTTTTCAAAGACACTCCAGCAAAGCCGTGATGTGTCTGTTCCGCTAGTGGCAACAGCTTTTTGTTTTACAAAGTTATCGGTTAACTCCTGAAACAGGACGTTTAGGTTTTCTCTTTCATTTTGGCTTTAACTACATTGTTTGAGTAGATTTTGCCGCTCCGGTCATTAAATCAATCGTCACAATTAACATAGCTACATCGTTGTTATTGAAGCTTATAAGCTGCATTTGGCATAAAGGAAATATCTGACTTAAATCAACAATGCTATACTTTGCGGCTGTTTACAGTTGAAAACGCTGCAGGCTTTTAACTATCCCAAATAATCAGAGGCAAACAGATGGAAAAATCCACCCTTATGTCAGAAGGATTAACGCTCATGGTAACCGGCATGGGTTTTGTATTTGTGTTTTTGACCGTATTAGTACTGGTGACGACATTAATGTCGTGGATAATCACACGTTATGAGAAAAGTGTCGGCGCCCTTCCTGCTGAAGGCATTCCTGCCCCTACTGCTGTATTAGGTCGGAATCAGTCAGGGCAGTCCAAACAGCAATCCCAATCTTCTCAAGATTCAACATTACTGACAGTTTTATCCAGTGCAGTTCACAAATACCGTAAAAACAAGTGACGCCAAGTCGCTCCACGAATTAGTAGTTTAATCAAAGGCCATAATATGACCGAAGCAAATAAAAAGCTTGGCATCACCGATGTCGTTCTGCGTGATGCCCATCAATCACTTTTCGCTACTCGACTCCGTTTAGATGACATGCTGCCAATTGCCGACAAACTGGATCAGGTAGGTTACTGGTCAGTTGAAACATGGGGTGGCGCAACTTTTGATGCCTGTATCCGCTATCTTGGTGAAGATCCCTGGCACCGCATCCGCAGTCTTAAGGCAGCCATGCCCAATACCCCACAACAAATGTTACTTCGCGGACAAAATTTGTTGGGTTATCGTCATTATGCTGATGATGTGGTGCGTAAATTTGTGGAAAGAGCCAGCATTAATGGCGTAGATGTGTTCCGCGTATTCGACGCAATGAATGATCCCAGAAACCTTGAAGTTGCTATCAAAGCTGTTCTGGAAAATGAAAAGCACGCACAAGGCACCATGGCCTACACCATCAGCCCGGTGCATGATTTGCAAATGTGGTTGGATATGGCCAAACGCATTGAAGATATGGGTGCCCATTCATTATGTATTAAAGATATGGCTGGTTTGCTTAAGCCTTACAAAGCTTATGAACTTGTTAAAAGCCTTAAGCAAACCATTGATATCCCTATACATATGCAGTCTCACGCGACGACTGGCCTGTCGACAGCGACCATCATGAAATGTGTGGAAGCTGGTATTGATAATGTCGATACCGCTATTTCATCAATGTCGATGACCTATGGCCATTCGGCGACTGAATCGGTTGTGGCCATATTCGAAGATACAGCCAGTGATACCGGTCTGAATATCGAATTGCTTGAAGAAATCGCTGCTTACTTCCGCGAAGTTCGTAAAAAATATGCCAAGTTTGAGGGAAGTTTACGCGGGGTCGATTCACGCATCCTGGTAGCCCAGGTTCCTGGTGGCATGTTGACCAATATGGAAGGCCAGCTGCGCGAACAAAATGCGCTGGACCGGATGGATGAAGTGTTACATGAAATTCCTCGTGTGCGTGAGGATCTCGGATTCATCCCGTTGGTAACGCCTACTTCACAAATTGTCGGCACCCAGGCAGTTATTAATGTATTAACCGGTGAACGTTATAAATCCATCACCGAAGAAACACAGGGTGTTTTACGCGGGGAGTATGGCTCTGCTCCAGCACCATTTAATTCTGAGCTGCAAAAGCGTGTGCTTAATGATGAAGAAGCGATTACCTGTCGTCCCGCCGATTTGCTTGAAGACGAAATGGAAAAGCTGACCAGTGAATTAATTTCACTTGCCGAAACAGAGGACTTTAAACTCGAAGAAGGTGAAAGACAGATTGATGATGTTTTAACCTTTGCGTTATTTAATCAAACAGCAATCAAATTTCTTAAAAACCGTGGCAATCCAGATGCATTTGAACCGTTGCCAACCGCGGAATCCACTCACGAATCCTCCACTCCAGCCAAATCGGCAGGTGCGCCTGAAACTTACACCATCACGGTCAATGGTCAGCAATATGTCGTTGAAGTGAATGAAGGTGGTGATATTAGTCAGATTGACAGCTCACAGGCGCCTCAGCCTGCTGCGCAGCCAAGCACAAATGAAGGCGTTGCTGTAAAAGCACCTTTGTCTGGCAATATCTGGAAAATCATGGTTTCTCAAGGCCAGTCGGTTAATGAAGGCGATGTATTGCTTATCCTTGAAGCGATGAAAATGGAAACACAGATAGTAGCCGAACACGATGGTACGGTGACTTCAATCAATGTTAAACCAGGTGACACCGTCAAAGTTGGTGACACTCTCGTTTCTATCGCTTAAGGGCAACTCTAATGGATAAGTTATTACATCTTTGGGAGGCCACTGGCTTCTATCAAATGCAACCTGGCCAGGGCATCATGATCCTGATCGGCATGTTGTTGTTATATCTGGCGATCAAGAAAAACTTTGAGCCTTTACTACTGGTTCCAATCGGCTTTGGTGGCGTGCTTGCCAATATTCCGGGAGCCGGGTTAGCTGAGGCCGGTGGTATTTTGCACCTGTTTTATGTGGTTGGTATTGAAAGTGGCGCCTTCCCGCTCATCATTTTTATGGGTGTCGGTGCAATGACCGATTTTGGTCCCCTGCTCGCCAATCCTAAAACCCTTTTTCTAGGGGCTGCAGCCCAGTTTGGTATTTTTGCAACGTTAATGGGGGCGGTTTTACTCTCTACCTTCGGTATATTTGACTTTAGTCTGGCTGATGCTGCTGCCATTGGTATTATCGGCGGCGCTGATGGGCCTACATCGATTTATGTTGCCAGTAAGCTTGCACCGGACTTGCTGGGTGCTATCGCTGTTGCCTCTTATTCTTACATGGCATTGGTACCATTGATTCAGCCACCGATTATGCGTGCGCTGACTAATGAAAAAGATCGTAAAATACGTATGCATCAGCAGCGTCATGTATCACAACGGGAAAAAATTGTTTTCCCTTTGGTCATATTGATTCTGGTCGCTCTCTTCTTGCCTGATGCAGCGCCATTATTGGGTATGTTCTGTTTCGGTAATCTGATGAAAGAATGTGCGGTAGTAGATCGTCTGAGTAATACTACTCAGAACTCACTGATCAACACTGTGACGATTTTCCTTGGCCTTGCGGTTGGTTCCAAATTAAGTGCAGAAAGCTTTTTGAATCAAATGACATTAGGCATTCTTTTGCTTGGTATGTTGGCCTTTTCTATCGGTACGGCCTCCGGGGTCATCATGGCCAAAATACTCAACAAAATAACCAAAGAGCCCATCAACCCGTTAATCGGTTCTGCTGGTGTATCAGCAGTCCCCATGGCGGCCAGGGTTTCTAACAAGTTAGGTCTGGAAGCTGATAAACATAACTTCCTGTTAATGCATGCGATGGGCCCGAATGTGGCCGGGGTTATTGGTTCTGCAGTAGCTGCAGGTATCCTGATTAACTACGCAGCAGGTTAACCTCTTTTATTGCTCCCTGAAAATAGCTTTTTTCAGGGAGCAATTTGTTTACCTTTAACTATTCTCACTTTTGCAATCTGATCGCCAAAACCTCTTATTTCACAAGCATATCCGGCAAAAGATGCGTGAGATTCAACCAGGCCCTGCCATTTTTCACCCTGGGCATAATCACCATTCATCTGGCTAAAATCCAGCCCAAAGCTTTTCAATAAAACTAACGTATTGCTATAGCTCATACCGGGGTTTATTTGTTCACAAGCAGATTTGATCTTATCGGTTTCCCACACATAATAAAGTGGGTATAACATCAACAGCACAATTGAAAATTGTATCAATTTAACAAGGGTCTGTTGATATTTCATAGCCGCCTCTGTTGTGACTGAAAATGCACCAATCAAGGCGCGAGGAATGCAGTTTAGTAGTTCTAAATAAATGACGAGTAACGTAGAGTGGTGCATTTTCAGTCACAACCCAAAGGGCTGGGACTATTTTTTTGCCCCACGGCGTTGGAAATGACTTATGTAGATCACTACATCGCATCATTTCCGCCTTGTTGGACAAAAAAAGAGCCTCCAGCAGTGGTGGCTCTGAAAAATCAATAGACCCTGAATATTTCATGGCCATGTTTCCTTTCATTGAGCCATTTTTAAGTGTGTTGATTGTAGAGTGAGTCACATTGTTAAAACGTGACCTAACGATTATTTTTACAAAATAACAGGAAACTTCCATGTCTAACGAAATAATACCCGTTCATATCACCAAAAGTCCGGTCGAACTTTTCAAGATCCTTAAATTTGAAGGTATTGCTGACAGTGGTGCCGAAGCAAAAAATATCGTTGCTGAGGGACACGTAAAAGTGAATGGTGAAGTTGAAACCCGTAAACGCAGACAAATGGTCGCGGGTGATATTTTTCAAATTGGAGAGGATAGCTGGCAGTTGGTGGATTGACTTAATGGTAGTTTAATATATGATTTACTGCATATATGAATATTCAAATATGATTTAGCTGTGGATTTACTGAGTTTTCACAAATGTCTGGCAGATGAAACACGTCTGCGTATGGTGTTGCTGATTGTTGATCAGGGCGAACTTTGCGTATGTGAGCTGATGTCCGCTATGAAAATAAGCCAGCCGAAAATTTCACGTCATCTGGCGCTTCTCAGACAACATGGACTATTACAGGATAGACGTCAGGGACAGTGGGTTTATTATCGACTTAATCCGGAACTCCCCGCTTGGTCACAACAGTCCATCAATGCTGCTTATCAGAGTAAACCTGACTTCTTCAAAGAAGATTTAACCAAGTTACAACGCCTGGGTAATTGCTGCTAAAAATTTTCATTAAATATATATGGATAAACATATGTTATGACAGCCAAACCTTTCAAATTTTTATTTCTTTGCACACACAATGCATGTCGAAGCATTCTTGCTGAGGCCATCTTCCGACACTTAGCGGATACCAGGTTTATTGTGGCCAGTGCGGGCAGCAACCCTGCGGGTAATGTTTTCCCTGAAACACTGACCAAATTGCAGGAACATGGTTACAGCGTTGAGGGTTTATCCAGCAAATCCTGGGATGATTTAAAAGATTATCAACCGGATGTTGTAATCACTGTTTGCGATCAGGCCGCAGGTGAAAGCTGCCCGGTCTGGTTTGGTAAGGCCGTGAAAGGACATTGGGGATTGACCGATGCTTCCAAAGTAGCGGATCCACTTGAGCGAAATCAGACTTTCGATGAATTAATCAGTTTGCTCGACGCTCGTATCAGCGCATTACTGCAATTAATGCCAGATGAATTATCTGCCTCTGAACTCAGTGCCGACATTAAACGCATAGGAGCTACATACTGATGGGCATATTTGAACGCTATTTATCGGTTTGGGTCGGACTGAGTATTCTGGCGGGTTTGTTCTTGGGAAATCTGTTTCCCAGCCTGTTCAATCTGGTTGCCAGCCTGGAATATGCTCATGTCAATCTGCTGATCGCGATATTTATCTGGTTAATGATTTATCCAATGATGGTGCAGGTGGATTTCACGGCAATTAAAGATATTGGCAAACGGCCTCAGGGAATCTGGCTGACTTTAGTCATCAACTGGCTGATCAAACCCTTCACTATGGCTGCCCTGGGCTGGCTGTTTTTTAAGGTCCTGTTTGCCGGATGGGTCGATCCCCAATCGGCTGATGAATATATAGCTGGCATGATTTTACTCGGTGTAGCTCCCTGCACGGCAATGGTGTTTATCTGGAGTCAATTGGTCAAAGGTGATGCTAATTACACGCTGGTACAAGTGTCTCTCAATGACATAATTATGATTTTTGCGTTTGCACCGATTGCCGCATTTTTACTTGGCATTACGGATTTGACCGTACCTTGGGAAACCTTGCTGATTTCAGTCGTTTTATATGTATTGTTACCCTTATTAGCCGGCTTTTTTACTCGACAACATATTATTAAAAACAAAGGTTTGCCTGAGTTAACCCGATTTTTAAATCACATCAAACCCTGGTCAATTCTGGGATTACTGGCCACTGTACTGCTTTTGTTTGGCTTTCAGGCTGAAACCATTCTGCAACAACCTTTCATTATTTTACTGATAGCAATTCCACTGTTGATTCAAACCTATGGGATTTTTGCGCTGGCTTATTTCGCAGCGATAAAACTGCGCCTCCAGCATGATGTTGCTGCACCGGCATGCCTTATCGGTACCTCCAACTTCTTTGAAATGGCTGTTGCCGTTGCTATTTCATTATTCGGGCTTCACTCCGGCGCTGCTCTTGCAACTGTGGTGGGAGTTCTGGTCGAAGTGCCGGTCATGCTGACGTTAGTCTATTTCGCCAATCGCACCAGAAACTGGTTTCCCAAAAAAGAGAATTTATCATGACAATTAAAGTAGGTATTAATGGTTTCGGCCGTATCGGTCGATTATGTTTACGTGCCGCATGGGACTGGGAAGATATTGAGTTTGTGCAGATTAATGATCCTGCGGGTGATGCTGAAACCCACGCCCATTTGTTAAATTTTGATTCGGTACATGGCCGCTGGGATCATCAGGCAGAAGCCAATGGCAATACTATTTTTGTTGGCCATAAAACGCTTGCTGTAACCACCAATAAAGCTATTGATGATACTGACTGGTCAGCTTGTGATGTTGTCATAGAGGCTTCCGGTAAAATGCGCGACACTGGTTTGCTGCAAAGCTATATGGATCAGGGTGTAAAACGTGTGGTCGTTACAGCTCCAATCAAACAACCCGGTATTTTAAATGTCGTAATGGGTGTGAATGATGATCTGTATGATGCCAATAAACATCCTATAGTAACGGCCGCATCCTGCACTACCAACTGCCTGGCACCAGTCGTCAAAGTCATTCATGAAAAACTGGCTATCAAGCATGGCATGATCACTACCATCCATGATCTGACCAATACTCAGTCAATTATGGATACTCCCCACAAAGATTTACGCCGTGCTCGGATGTCCGGCACTAACTTGATTCCGACCACCACCGGAAGTGCTACAGCCATTACTGAAATTTTTCCCGAACTCAAAGGGCGACTCAATGGACATGCTGTACGTGTGCCATTAGCCAATGCTTCATTAACGGATTGTGTGTTTGAAGTTGAACGTGCAACCTCGGTTGAAGAAGTCAATGCACTATTAAAAGCTGCAGCAGAAAATGAGTTAAGTGGTATTTTGGGCTATGAGGAAAAACCGCTGGTTTCCAGTGATTATCGTGGCGATCCGCGTTCCAGCATTATTGATGCACTATCGACCATGGTCACTAATGAGACCCAGGTGAAAATTTATGCCTGGTACGACAATGAATGGGGTTATAGCATGCGGACAATGGAGCTGGTGCGTAAAGTTGGCTTAAGTGAAGTTAGCTTGCCTTGCGAAACGTCAGGTTAAATCGATAAGGCCCGGTCAGTGGATGCTGGCCAGGTTTTAATGTTAATACACCGTGATAATAACGACGCGCTGCCCTGCCCCAGACGATGACATCGCCATGTTCAAGTGGAACACGTTGCTTTGGATCATTTCTGCTGGCACCACCAAACTGAAAAATAATGGGCAACCCAAGTGAGACTGAAACTATTGGCTGAGAAAAATCCCGCTCATCCTTATCCTGATGCAGCCCCATCTTGGCACCGACTTCATATTGGTTCATTAAACAAACATCAGGATTAAAGTCAGAAAAGCCACAAATCTGAGCCGCGGTTTCAGCAAGCTCACGAAAACATTGCGGCATTTCAGGCCATGGCAAATTTGTCAGTGGATCGATTGCGGTATATCGGTAACCTTGTCGATCGGTGTGCCACCCCACATCACCGCAATTAGTAATTGCTGCAGACATATAAAATCCGCCAGGTGTCTGCATTTTACGAAAAGTTGATTGGGCATTAATCTGACCAATGGCAGTTATTAACTGTGGGGCTTGTTGAAGGGCAAAACCTTTCAGAAGGAAGACATCCGGCAAGATCTCATCACAGTCTTTAAAGACACTCTCAGCAAATAAATCTGCTGTATGCATTAGGCCTTGTTGATCTTTCATATCCACCACTGCTGGCGACTATTTTTGTGTCCGACAAGGCGGAAAGCACGCAGTGTAGTCTTCCTACATAAGTGATTGACAACGAAGGCGGCCGCAAAAATAGTCCCAGCCCTTCGGGTTGTGACTGAAAAAGCGCCACTCTGCGTTGCTCGTCGCTTATTTAGAACAACTAAAAGGCGCTCCTCGTGCCTTGATTGACGCTTTTTCAGCTCACAACAGAGGCGGAGATGAAAGATAAACAAGCCCTAGGCCAACATCAATCGCTCACGGCGTAACAGCGCTTGTTTACTCTCGACTCCCCAACGATATCCGGAAATTGCACCATCTTTGCGAATCACTCGGTGACACGGGATGATAACCGCAATATTATTGGCTCCACAGGCACTGGCGATGGCTCTTACAGCCCCGGGTTTATGCAGTTTTTCAGCAATATCGCTGTAGCACACTGTTGACCCCACCGGAATTTCCCTTAAGGCTTGCCAGACTTGTTGTTGAAAAGTCGTGCCTCGCAGATCCAGATTAAAATCCGTGTTTTTTTGTGGGTTATGAATAATCTCAATCACTTTTGAAAGTGTATTTTTAATACCACTGCCCCCGTCAACACATTTTGCCGTTGGATACTGTTTTTGCAGGCTGGCCATTAGTTCTTTAGCCGATTTGCCCAGGTAAACGGCACAAATACCATTTGGAGATTCACCAACAAGCACATTCCCCACTGGACTGATACCAATAGCAAAATGAATTTGTTCAAATTCTGGTGCAATGACACGTAACTCACTTGCCATTATCGATTGTCCTCTGTTCACGTAGCGTTCACCTTAACGTTGTTAGATTACATTTATAAATATTAATTCCTTCATTAGTTTAACAGTAAGGAATTTGCCGATGCAGGTAGTCAAAAATTCCATTAAGCTATACTGCATATAGGAATTTTTCCTGGACAATATTATGAAACTTAAATTAATACTGCTTTTACTCTGTTCCCCGCTGCTGGCACACGCAGGTGCGGTCTCTCAGCTTGGTACAGGTGATCCATTGAAACTGGTTTATCAGGAAATGCTTTATCAGTATCAGGTTGGTTTGCAATTACATGAACAATACGACTTCAAGCAACCAATTGATGTGATGCAATGCAAAAATCAGCATGGATATATTCAAACCCGTGCCAGATCTATGGTGGGCACTGCAAAACAAGTTGAAGAAGAAATTCGCAGTGACGTAATTGATGCGGCATGGTTTGCGCTAAATTGCTCACGTTGCGGCAGTGCAGCTGATAGCTGCGATCAAGTGCCGGAAAAACTTGAGTTCATCAAGCTACAACTTGAAGCCAAACAAAAAGCTAAAGCTGAACAGCAGTAGTTTACAGGCGTTATTTTCGTTAGTACCTGTCGAATTTTATCTTTCCTGCCTTATGCTGAAGGGTGACTCTAAGTGCCTCCAAACAGCGGCTAACTTACAGAACCTTTATCTCAGTTTAAATCCAACACCGGTGCAGATTTAAACTTGTTAATGAGTACTTGTTGCTGACAATGCGGTGCCTGTTTCAAAGGTTTAGCCGTTTCAACTCCTTTTCACAATTATTTCAGAGGTATTTATGAGCCAACTGCAGGCGAATGATTTGTTATCTCCAATCAAACTTGGGCAGGTTACACTGAAGAATAGAATGGTTATGGCCCCATTAACCCGCAATAGAGCGGGAGAAGGTTTAGTGCCAACCGAAATGAATGTTACTTATTATCGACAGCGTGCCAGTGCCGGCCTGATTATCAGTGAAGGTTCACAAATTGCTGATGATGCATTGGGTTATCCGCATACCCCCGGTATTCATACTGATGAGCAAGTGCTTGGCTGGCGAAAAGTAACGGATGCCGTGCATCGGGAAGAAGGACTGATCTTTATGCAACTCTGGCATTGTGGTCGGGTTTCACACAGCTCCATGCTGCCAAATGGTATGAAACCGCTGGCACCTTCTGCCATCAAACCTGCAGGTGAAGTCTATACCTATGAAGGCATGAAACCATATGAAACACCCCAGGCCATAGAAACAAGCGACATTCCACGGATTATTGAACAATATCGTCATGCCGCCTGCTGTGCGGTTGAAGCTGGTTTTGATGGCGTTGAAATTCACGCTGCCAATGGCTATTTGCTGGATCAGTTTCTTCGGGATGGAAGTAATAAACGCACTGATCAATACGGTGGCAGTATTGAAAATCGCGCACGATTGATTATGGAAGTCACTGCGGCAGTATGCGAAATATGGGATCCCAAAAAAGTGGGGATTCGCCTCTCCCCGCTGCAGCCGTTTAATGATTTATATGATTCCAATCCTGAGGCGACTTTCAGTTACATGGTAAAGGCGCTCAATAAATTTGAACTGGGTTATCTGCATGTCACTGAAATGGGCGCTGAAACTCCCGGTGTTGCCGGCCCTTATTTTGATGTTAGCTCTTTGCGTAAATTATGGAATGGTCTTTATATGACTAACAGTAATTATGATTATGCGTCAGGCAATCAAGCTCTAAAAGATAACAAGGCTGATCTGATTTCGTTTGGCAAACTGTTTATTGCTAATCCGGATCTTCCTGAACGTTTTGCCAAAAATGCACCACTGAACCAACCGGATCCAGATAGTTTTTATGGTGGTGATGCAAAAGGTTATATCGATTACCCTTTTCTTGAACCGGTATAAGTTTATTTTTGATTAAGAGCTTGTTGATCTTTCATTTCCGCCACTGTTGTGACTGAATGTAGTACTCAAAGTGCGATTATTGCAGTTTATGAGTCGGAAAAAAGTTTCCAGCAGTGGTGACGATAAAAGATAGGCACCCCCTAAAAAGCCGGCTATGCCGGTTTTTTTATGCCTGCTTTTTTATTTATGAAAATATGAAAAATATCACTTACAGTTGAATCAGCAGACAAACGAATTAATGGGTATGTAATAATTGAACTTATAGTTATTACAACTGCGTTGAAAATGACTTATGCAGGATGACGACATCTCAACATTTCTGCCATGTTGGAAAAAGTCTCGTCTTCAATATTGACGGCTTTAAAGATAAACAGACCCTCGGTTTAATATGGATTTTATCAATACTCTTTTTCTACTTGGCGGCCTGCTTATTTCCCTAAGCATTCTTGGTAGTCGTCTTTCATCAAAGTTTGGCCTGCCATTACTGATTATCTTTTTAGCCCTGGGCATGTTAGCCGGTGAAGAGGGTGTTCTGGGGATTCAGTTCGATGATTACTCCCTGGCTTTTCTGATTGGCCATCTTGCCCTGGCAATGATTCTGCTGGATGGTGGATTACGTACCCGTTTGAAAACCTTTCGTGCCGGCTTCAAACCTGCACTTTCCCTTGCGACATTAGGTGTTTTACTGACCAGTGGCAGTATCGGCTTGCTGGCAATGTGGATATTTGATCTCAAGCTGCTTGAAGGGTTATTGATCGGCGCCATTATCGGTTCAACCGATGCGGCTGCGGTATTTTCCATGTTGAGCGGGCGAGGAATAAACCTGAATGAACGCGTTGGTGCCACCTTGGAAATTGAATCTGGCACCAATGATCCTATGGCAATTTTCCTTACGATTATGCTGGTCGAGTTAATGACCGGTGAAATGGGCGGTGCCTGGGATACGGCTTTATTTTTATTACAGCAATTCGGTTTTGGCCTGATTATCGGTATCGGAGGTGGCTGGCTAATTGCAAAATTACTCAATTGGATGGATTTAGCGCCGGGACTTTATGCCATGTTGGCTCTGGCTCTGGGTTTCAGCGTGTTTGGCTTAACCGGAGTCATTGGTGGCAGTGGTTTTCTAGCCATTTACCTCTGTGGTTTGATGATCGGTAATCAACCTGGCCGTCATTTGAACTTTATTCTTCCTGTACATGATGGTCTGGCCTGGCTCAGTCAGATTGGTTTATTTCTGATTTTAGGTTTACTGGTCAATCCGAGTGAATTATTGCAATACGCCCTGCCTTCACTGGTTATCGCATTGGCATTAATTTTTGTCGCCCGACCCATCGCGGTATTCCTGTCCATTAAACCTTTCTTTCGCTTCCGCTGGCGTGAATTGGGGTTTATTTCGTGGGTAGGTTTACGTGGAGCGGTGCCTATCGTATTGGCTATCTTCCCGGTGATTGGGGGAGTAGAAAATGCCTCGCTGTATTTCAATGTTGCGTTTGCTGTTGTATTACTTTCGCTGTTGATTCAAGGCAGCAGCCTGTCACTAATGGCACGTTGGATGCGGGTAGAGGTGCCGATAGGTATCAAACCAAACCATCAGGGAGCCTTGGGCATTTTGCCAACAAATGATTATGAAATGTTTGTTTATCGGATTGAGAACGAACAGCTTGATGGTCAGCAGATCCGTTTACTGCGCTTCCCTTCTGGCACATTGATATCGGCATTATTCCGTAATAACGTGATGCTGCATCCCAAAGGCAGTACTGAACTGAAGTTGAATGACACCATTTGTGTGATAAGTCGTAATGAAGATTTGGATGCACTGAATCAAATCTTTAGTGGTCATTCAAAACTGAAAAATCGTGAGGCATTTTTTGGATCATTTACGCTACGCGGCGATGCCTTATTATCAGACGTCGCAAAAGCTTATGGACTGGTTATCAGTTCTGCAGAACATGGTATGACATTAAGCGAATTTATTTCCCGTCGAGTCGGTGGCCATCCGGTAGTGGGCGATGATGTGGACTGGCATGGCATTCATTGGGTAGTCAATGAAGTAGATGGCGATAAAATCATTAAAGTGGGTCTCAGGCTTTACTGATTATAATCCAGCATAAATTTCCAATACGCCATTAATGACAAATTGCACCGCGATGACCGAAAGAATGATGCCAAAAATTCGGGTAATTATCTCTTTGCCGGTTTCTCCCAGATAACGCACCAGAAAATGGGAATACACCATTGCCAGGTAACAGGATCCTGTGGTCAGCATAATCGCTGCAAACACCAAAATTAAATGCCAGGCTGTCGGTGCCTCACTGGTCAAAATCATCACCGTGGCAATGGCACCCGGTCCGCTCATAAACGGGATAGCTAACGGAATCACCGAGATATCCTTGGCAATTTTGCCTTCTATTGCAGGATCAGATGCACTGCTGGTCTCACCTTCATCCAGTCCCTTGTGAATCATGCTCATCGCAATACCAAATAAAATCAAGCCACCGGCAATACGAAATGCCTCGATGGTAATACCAAATATGTTGAAAATAAGACCACCCAGTAAGGCAAAAACAAAAAATACGCCAGTAGCAATCAGGCTGGAGCGTTTGGCGACTGCCTTACGGGTGGTTTCTGAGGTACGAGGCAACAGCGATACAAACATAAAAGCAGTTGTTAATGGATTCACAATGACAAATAAGGCGGCAATCGCGATGATCCAATAATCAAATAAACCAATTGCATTCATAATGTATCCACTTAAAGAAAACGCTATGTTCGCATAAATGCGTTTTCTGTATTGTCTTGGAGCCTGTCCTGATTTCTGTGT
>NZ_DFMC01000011.1:0-38731 GCF_002375335.1 Methylophaga sp. UBA3603 | reverse complement strand
ACGAGCAACGCAGAGTGGCGCTTTTTCAGTCACAACCCGAAGGGCTGGGACTATTTTTGTGGCCGCCTGCGTTGTCAATCACTTATGTAGGAAGACTACACTGCGTGCTTTCCGCCTTGTCGGACACAAAAATAGCCGCCAGCAGTGGTGGATATGAAAGATAAACAAGCCCTAGGGCTTATTTATCTAATAGCCTCCACCTGCACCAGATTATCGGTGAAGGTTGGTGCATGCCCCATATCAACAAACTCTGCTGAACTGACACAGTTCACTGTGCCATTATTGCGTTGACGCCAATATCCCAGCGTAGCTACAACAATACCCGGGCTGACATCTTCGGTGATTTGTGCCTTGGCATCAAAACCACCCCGGTCATTAAATACCCGAACAGTATCTCCCTGCTGGATCTGTCTGAGATCGGCATCAGCAGCACTGATCATGACAAACTGATCGCCTTGTGCTTTAAGCTTGTTGTCTATGTTGGCGTAACAGGAATTCAAAAAGCCATGACTTTTCGGTGAAATGATATTCAAGGGGAAACGTTTAGCCAGTTCCGGATTGGTCTGTGGTGTTTCTCTTGAAGCCACATAATCCGGCAGGCTATCCAGCGGTTCACCAGGCTGAAAACCGTCATACATTTGTCTGAATGGGCCGGCAACAAAGTTGGTGGCATCATCAATACGGAAATGACATTTGCCGGTAGCCGTTGGAAAATTACCGGCCTTGTGCGGTGCCCGGTTATCTCGGGTGCCAACATTAAGGCGGGCATAACCATGTTCACGCAGATAGGCTAAATCAATTCCTTCACAGGCTGGAGAATCCCAGTCCACATAATTTTCCAGACACTCACTGTCATTCCATTTGAAGTTTTCTTCTTCATAACCCATTTTGGCTGCAAGCCGGCGGAAAATTTCATTATTAGGAATAGCTTCACCGGGAGACTCAACACATTTTTCGTTGTAGGTAAGATAGAGATGGCCCCATGACAACACCATATCTTCCATCTCGGCACCCATCGATGCAGGTAAAACGATATCGGCAAATGACGCCGTATCTGAGAGAAAATGTTCGGCTGACACCAAGAATAAATCTTCCCGCATCAGTCCTGCCACGATCTTGTCTGTTTCAGCCGCCTGGGTAACAGGATTGGCATTCCAGCACATCATCGATTTGATCGGAATATCCAGATTCATTTCATTGGTTAAGGCCCGGCCAATCTGAATGGCATTAATCACCCGCGTACCTTCTGGGATTAAATCCGGTCGGCAGATCACATCAAATTTATAGGGATGTTCCCACACCGGGAACTGCAAAGCGCCACCGCCAACATGTCGCCATGCACCCACCAATGCCGGTAAACTGCTGATAGCACGAATTGCCTGACCACCACCATAATTACGTTCCAGGGCAACACCCAGACGGATGGCTGCAGGTTGCGTGGTGGCAAATTCACGAGCTAACTGACGAATATCGTGAGCGCTTACTCCGGTAATTTCTTCGGCCCATTCTGGTGTTCTTTGTTTGGCCCGTTCGGCTAATTCTTCATAACCGACGGTGTAGTTATCAACATAGTCCTGATCTACCAAGCCTTCTTCGATGATGGTGTGCATCATTGCCATAGCCAGAGCACCATCGGTGCCTGGTCTTGGGGAAATATGCCAATCAGCTTCTTTAGCGGTTTTGGATTTGTACGGATCGATAACAATCACTTTAGCACCACGTTTCTGGGCATCTTTCACAATATGCCAGTGATGCAGATTGGTGCTGACGGAGTTACAGCCCCAGATGATGATGTACTTGGAATGAATAAAACTTTCGGGGTCCACACCGGCCGTCGGACCGACGGTTAACAACCATGCAGTGCATGAGCCTTCACCACAAAAAGTCCGCTCACAAACTGTGGCACCCATTTTGTTGAAGAAAGCATCACCACCGTTTAACCCGTGTACCAGGCCCTGATTGCCGAGATAGCTATAAGGGATAATGGCTTGTGGGCCATATTCTTCAATAATCGCTTTCCAGCGGTCGGTGATTTCGGTCAGTGCGTCATCCCAGCTGATTTGTTCAAACTGACCACTGCCTTTAGGGCCAACTCGACGCATCGGATGTAAAACGCGATCGGGATGATAATGACGTTTTTCGTAATCTTTGAGTTTGACGCACAATCCACCACGCGTCATTGGATGCTCGGGATTACCACGAACTGAGATTAACTGACCGTTTTCGACTTCATATACCATTGAACAGGTATCAGGGCAGTCATGCGGACAGCCGCCGTGATGGGTGGTTTTCATTACACTGGCCATGGCTATTTGCCTCCCGAGCTCATTATCAATAAGATTTTTTGACTATACACCAGACTGCCACGGGAATTTTGCCCGCTGTTAACCGCTAGTTCTGAGCTTACACCCTATTGTTTATATTGGAAAATTTATACATGATTCAGCATTTATATAGCCTACTGATTTGAGATTTATGACGGTATATTTTGAGTATTGGGAGTAATCGCCCTATCTTTGTAAATTTAGGCGTAAATCAGCAAGCTAAACATGTCAGTATGCTTAATTCGAAACCAACCCGGTTAACTAAGGTTAAAGACAATAATCTTCTTCGTCTCTAGGGTGGAGTCACTATAGGGCTTCACATTAGCGAGTGTGTTTTCTTCTCCCGATACGTATAGATTTGACTTCCCAATGCTTGGGTGTAGGCTCGCTGTTCTGTTTGATAATTAGTAAGGAGGAACATCATGGCAACAGTTACTTTGAAAGGAAATCCATTTGAGACCGTGGGTAATCTGCCAAAAGTGGGCGATAAAGCGCCTGGTTTTTCAGTAGTAAAAGACGATCTGTCTGATCTGAATTTAACGGATATCAGTGGTCGCATCGTACTGAATATTTTTCCATCCATTGATACTGACACCTGTGCAATGTCAGTTCGTCAATTTAATCAAAAAGCTACGGCGCTTGATAACACCACGGTAGTCTGTATCTCAAAAGACCTGCCTTTCGCTTTGGCCCGCTTCTGTGGTGCTGAAGGTCTGCATAAGGTTGAAGTTGGTTCAGCATTCCGTTCAAGTTTTGGTGAAGACTATGGCGTTACGGTTAAAACCGGACCGTTAAAAGGTCTGTTATCCCGTGCAGTCGTCGTCATTGATGAAAACGGTAAAGTTATTTACACCGAACAGGTAGCTGAAACCGCTGATGAACCGGATTATGACGCTGCTTTAAAAGTCTTGAATTGATTAACCTGTAGCGCCGGATAAAAAATCCCGATGCTGATCATCGGGATTTTTTTATGTTTGCTTGCTGCGCCTGCTGAACATTTTTAGTTATTGTTCTGTCCCAGAAATAGTGATTATTAGAGAACTGGCGATATGGATAATCTGGATCAACTTTTTGCCTCGGTGGCGGTGATCGCGGAGTTTCATCCGAAGCTGAAGGCTATCCGTTTCTGGCAGGACAGCAATACTTTAGAGTTCCATTCATCTGTTATTTTTTATGACAGGACGCTGGAGCCCCGTGAAGAATTGGAGGCAGATATCGCTAATATAGCGACTCAACTGGCATTGGCGGCGTTACCGGACTACCATGCATTTTGTGTGGATCTGGAGCATTTGTTTGATGGCGCGCAGCCTTCTGGACCAATAGCACAACTGACCGACGTGGACTGGCGTACCTTTCGTAAAATTTCTTCGTATGCCCAGTACTGGAAACAACGCAGTCCGAGAGAAGTCAACAAACTGATTACCTTTGTAATGGCCGTTCCGGTATTCAGTCGCCTGGCAGGACAATTAATCGTGCAAAGTCAGAATGCCACTGAAAACCAGATTTTTGAGCAGATAGCTCAGCAACAAGGTTCTTTTATTATGGGCGGCAAGCGTTTCCGGGAGCTATTTCGTCAGGAAATAGATACCGCTTATAACGAAGCCAAACTTTTGGTCTCAACCTTTCGTGGCACCAAAACCGATGAAGCTCCTCGTATTGTGAACGGCATGTTGGAGTCGATGGTGACTAAATCTTAGCGATTCCAACAGCTTTTATATGCAACTTTACGATAATTTCGTATCGTTAATCTAACCATAATATGCAGCTGATAACGTTGTCAGCAGACCCAAGGACTTGAGACTTAACAAGCTCTAAGGCCCGTTACGTTTTCATTAATTACAGGAAAAGCCCTCATGAAATTATCAGTCAATGGCGAGAGCCATGAAGTTAATTTGCCTGAAGATATGCCCATTCTTTGGACTTTACGCGATGTGCTGGGCATGACCGGCACTAAATTTGGTTGTGGCAAAGCACTGTGCGGTGCGTGTACTGTAATGCTCGATGGCCAGCCAATTCGTTCCTGTTCAACCCCGATAAGTGCAGCACAAGGCAAACAAATCACTACCGTGGAAGCCGTCAGTAAAGATAAAGTTGGCCAGGCAATTCAGCAGGCCTGGGTAGAGCTTGGTGTGCCGCAATGTGGTTATTGTCAGTCTGGTCAAGTGGTCTCTGCTACCGCTTTATTACGCGATAATCCGGACCCAAGTGATGCTGATATTGATAATGCGATGAGTGGCAATATCTGTCGATGTGGCACATATAACCGAATACGAGATGCGATTAAATTGGCAGCCACCAACAACGGAGGTGCCCAATGAATACCTCACTGAAAAATGAAAGCCTGCAAACTGAAATCACTAATATCAGTCGCCGTAATCTGTTAAAAGGCTTTGCCTTAACGGGTTTTGTATTAGCTGTAGGCATGCCTTTTAGTGGTTTTGCAGAAGATGAAGAAGCACCTAAATATGGACGAGACGCCATGCCGCATGGCTGGGTCGATAATCCATTGATATTTGTTGCGATAGCAGAAGATGGCAGTGTAACGATTGTCAGTCATCGTTCAGAAATGGGGCAGGGGGTGCGCACCAGCCTGCCGATGGTCGTGGCTGATGAACTTGAAGCTGACTGGGATCAGGTCAACGTTATCCAGGCCCCTGGTGATGAAGAACGTTATGGAAATCAGGATACCGATGGCTCACGCAGTGTAAGACACTTCTTTATGCCGATGCGAAATGTAGGTGCAGCAGCCAGAATGATGCTGGAGGCGGCTGCGGCAGCTCATTGGGGTGTGGGAGTTGATGAGGTTTTCGCTGAAAATCACCAAATCAAACATCGGCCTTCCGGCAAAGTACTGGGTTACGGAGAGTTAGCAAAAGCCGCCGCAGCATTGGATGTTCCAGAACGCGAAACATTGCGTTTAAAAACTCCGGATCAGTTCCGTTATATCGGTAAACAATCTACCAGGCTGATTGATGGTGAAGATATTGTTACCGGCAAAGCTATCTACGGTATTGATGTGCAAGTTGACGGGATGGTGCATGCGGTAATTGCCCGGCCTCCGGTTTATGGTGGCAAAGTAAAGTCGTTTGATGACAGTGAAGCCATGAAAGTCCCCGGCGTGATTAAAGTCGTTACCTTGGAAGGCAGCCCACCACCTGCTGTATTTAATCCTTTAGGCGGTGTGGCCGTGATTGCTGAAAATACCTGGGCGGCCATGCAAGGGCGTGAAAAGCTGAAAATCGAGTGGGATCATGGCGAAAATGCCAGTTATAACACTGATGAATACCGCCAGAAAATGCTGGAAGCCGCTTCAAATTCTGGCGGAAAAGTACTCCGTAGCAGTGGTGATGTTGCAAAAGCGTTAGAAACGGCAGATAAAACTTACAAAGCAGATTATTACATTCCGCATCTGTCTCAGGCACCAATGGAACCTCCCGTTGCTACAGCCCGAATTCAGGATGGCAAATGTGAAGTGTGGGCACCCACCCAGGCACCGCAAGCCAGTAAAGATACCGTTGCCAAATGGCTGGAAATGTCACCAGTAGATGTCACCATTCATGTCACATTATTGGGGGGTGGCTTTGGTCGTAAATCTAAGCCCGACTATTTGGTCGAAGCCGCATTAATTTCCAAAGCAATGGAGGGTCGTGCTGTACAGGTTACCTGGTCTCGTGAAGACGATATACACAATGGCTATCTGCATACTGTTTCAATAGAACATCTTGAAGCCGCGGTGAATGCTGATGGTAGAACCACAGCATGGTTACATCGCACTGTAGCACCCTCAATATCATCAACTTTTGATGCGTCTTCAGTTCATCAAATGCCGATTGAACTGGGGATGGGGGTAATGAATATCCCGTTTGCAATCGACAACGTTCAAATAGAAAACCCGGAAGCCAAAGCTCATACCCGGATTGGCTGGTTCCGTTCGGTGGCCAATATTCCACGGGCGTTTGCGATCCAATCCTTTATCGCTGAAATGGCCCATGATTTGGATCGTGATCACAAAGCATTTTTATTGGAACTGATTGGACCGGCACGGAAAATTAATCCGGTTGAGCTGAACGATGAATGGAATTATGGGGAATCGCCGGAAAAATATCCTTTAGACACAGGCAGATTACGCCGGGTAGTCGAAGCGGTATGTGAAAAAGCCAACTGGGGACGTGACTTACCGGCTGGGCGAGGGTTAGGGCTGGCAACGCATTACAGTTTTGTCAGTTATACCGCCGCTATTGTAGAGGTAGAAGTTTCTGATGAGGGTGAATTAACCATCCCTAGAATAGATATTGCTGTGGATTGTGGGCCTCAGGTAAACCCGGAGCGAATACGCTCACAGATGGAAGGGGCCTGCATCATGGGTGTCAGCCTGGCCACCGTCGGTGAAATCAGTTTTAAAGACGGTGCGGTTGAACAGGATAATTTTGATAGTTATCAAGTGACTCGAATGAATGAATCGCCTCGCGAAATTCATGTGCATTTGTTGCCGATGGAAGATTTCAGCCAGCCATTAGGTGGAATAGGTGAACCAGGCCTACCGCCGATTGCGCCAGCATTATGCAATGCTATTTTTGCTGCGACCGGTAAGCGGATCCGTAACTTACCTATTCGCTATCAACTGGAAAGCTGATTATGGACAGTGTCGATCTTTCAGTCTTTAAAACACTGCAGAAATGGCTGGAAGCCGATTTGACGGTATGGCTGGTGACGGTGGTGAAAACCTTCGGATCCAGCCCGCGTCAACCGGGCGCCATGCTGGTTTTACGCAGTGATGGTGTGTTGGTCGGATCGGTTTCCGGAGGCTGTATTGAAGATGATCTGGCCAATAAAGCGGTGTCAGGTGAATTGCCAACAGAGCAGGCCAAAGTAATGGTGTATGGCGTAACACGGGATGAAGCTCAACGCTTTAATCTGCCTTGTGGTGGCACATTGGAGCTGGTAGTTGAGCCCGTTAAAAATAGCGTATGGGTAGCTGAAATTCTCAATGCAATTAATGGCCATCGATTAATAAAACGTGAATTAAACCTTTCTTCGCTACACACCCATTGCAGCGATGCCAAAGCAACTGATATTCCAGTGCAAATCACTGATCAGCAGCTATCTGTAGTTTATGGACCAAGATGGCGATTATTGATTATTGGGGCAGGTCAGACATCGGCTTATCTGGCAAATATCGCACAGTCGCTGGATTATCAGGTATCGATCTGTGAGCCGCGTGATGCAATGCGGGAAAGCTGGGACGTGGGTGGAGTAGAGCTGCTCAATCTAATGCCGGATGATGCAGTGTTGGCCATGCAGCCAGATGCACATACCGCCATTGTGGCACTAACACATGATCCCAAACTGGATGATATGGCGTTATTGGAAGCGCTCAAGTCAGCTGCTTTTTATGTCGGTGCTCTGGGAAGCAAAAAAAATAATGCCAATCGCCGTCAACGCTTGGCGATGTTTGATTTGTCGGCAATGGAAATTGAGCGATTGCATGGACCAGTAGGTTTATCGATTGGCAGCCGAACACCGCCTGAAATTGCTATCGCCATATTAGCCGAGCTAATTCAGCTAAGACGATCAACAATGGTCAGAAAGCCATTCAGGGCTGAAGAAGTTCAATCTGTCTGTAATTAAATGAATCAGCAAAGGGCTCCCACCGGGATCATTCTGGCCGCTGGACAATCATCACGTTTTGGTGCGGACAAACTGTTACATGAGCTAACGATAGCGAACAAAAGGCAACTATTGATTCAACATACGCTGCAATTGTGGTGTTCTGTGTTTGATGAATTATGCATTGTAATCCGGCCGGATAATCTGTTGTTAAAAGAGGCAATTATTAGCTGGTCGGATCAACAGCATGAAAAAATTAATCTGATTGAAGCCGAGCAGGCAATGTCTGGCATGGGCCACAGTCTTAAAGCCGCCATCTCCGCAACAGCGGGAGCTGGTGGCTGGGTCATCGGTTTGGCCGATATGCCACTAATTCCACACGCCGTATTACGGCAGATTTGTGAGAGCTTACAGCAGGGTGCCGGCATTACGGCACCCTATTATGATGATCAACGTGGTCACCCGGTGGGATTTAATAGCGTTTATAAAGATGAGCTGATGGCGTTAGAGGGTGATACAGGTGCCAAAAACCTGTTACAGCGAGAAGTGGATAAGATTCACAAAATTATGACAATTGAAAGAGGGGTGTTAGCTGACGTTGATTCCATCGATGATGTGACTGTTATCGAGCGTTTAGGTAGGGTTTAGTCTTCTCTGGCCCAGTTGGAATGACTTTCTAAATAATTACGATCAAACCCGGAAATATCTATAAGACCTTCCAGATCCAGAATATGAATATCGCCATTATTCGACTCAAGTAACCCCTCATCACGCAGTACTTTAAAGGTACGACTTACATGTACTGAAGACAGGCTTAAGGTATCACCAATAATCGTTTGATTCATGGGTAATTCAAATTTGTCAGCTTCGACATTGAGCCTTACTTTCATCTCCACAATAAAGTGAGCCAGCCGCTCAACGGCGCTGCGTCGGCCGATATTAATGACCCGCTCAATCAGCATGGATTGCTCTCGGGCAAGGATCAAAAAAAACAAATCGGTCAACCGAGGCGCTTGATCGAAAATTTCAGTCAGACGCTGGCGTGGAAACGGGCAGGCTCTTACTTCCGTCAATGTACGGAATTCTGAAAGGTTTCGATCAAAACTGATTTCACGCAGACCTAGAATCTGGCCTGGCAGGAAAATATCCAATACCTGACGTTGTCCATCGGCAAGTGTGCGCATGGCACAGGCCCAGCCTGACTGGAGAGTGAAAAAACGTTCGGCTTTGCCGCCTTCTATAGCCATTGGCTGATCGGCCTCAAAATTTCGGGGATCTTTTTCCAATGCTTGTAACAAACTGATTTCATGTTGGTTGAGATCAGCGAATTTTTGAAACTGATGAACTATACAACTCTCAGTCAAAGGTGAGCTCATAAGCGTTCCTAATATCAACATAAGATAATATGATGGGGATGAAATATACCCCGGAAATATGCGAAGTCAATCTAATAAATTAGCGTTAATCCAAAAAAAAGACACCACCCGAAAAACGGGCGGTGCCAAAAGGTAACCATCTAACAATTTGGTGAGCATAGCCTACCAAATAAATTAAATGGCTGGGGTGACTTTATCTCATTTCGATCCTGCGCTATTACTAGGATCAGATTTATAATCTAACCCTTATTTTTTGTATTATTTATTTAAATTTTTAAATCGTTGGAGATTGGGTTAAGTTAAAGTGGTGGTCTACGGCCGGTGATAAAAAATATCAGTGCAAGCACCAAACCGATCACAAATAGAATCCATGCAATACTGCTTGCAGTTCCTGCAACACCACTTAAGCCTAAAACACCGGCAATAATTGCAATAATAAGAAATGTTAACGCCCAACTAATCATGGTATGTCCTTGTTAGAGTTGAATGGAGTTACACCATAGGATTTTTAAAAAAAAAGCTCCTTAACACAGGTTAAAGCGAAATTTAACTCAAAAAGTTAGCTTGAGAGTACACTTGAAAAAGTGAATCGAAAGATGTTTCACTGATTCAAAATTTATAATCAATTTATACACTTTTTACGATGTTTAATTTCTTTAATATGAGGTAAATGATTATGTTCCAAAATACCGATTCAAATTCATTTCGCTTTTTATCCAAAGTCTTGTTAATGGCTTTTGTTTTATCTGGTGCAGGTTTTCTCACAGCGTGTGAGGATCAAGGTCCAGCAGAAGAAGCAGGTGAGGCCATCGATGAAAGCGTTGAAGAAAGTGGAGACGCAATAGAAGAGGCAACCGATTAATTTTGAAGTAATCGGGTTAACACCGGTGTCTAAGATATAGCGGTATCAATCAGTAAAACTAATTCAAGGAGATAGTCAAATGGCAACTCAAGCTAGTAATCAGGAACTTCAGGAACAACTGGATAACTTACGTAAGGATTTTGCAGAAGTTACAAAGACGTTAAGAGAGATGACCTCCGCTTATGCCAAAGAGAGCCAGGACCGTGTTAAAGTCGCAGCAGGACAAGCACAGGACCAAGTGAAAGAGTCGTTTGGCAAAGTCCAAAGCGAAGTAGAGAGCCACCCTTACAGTAGTATGGCTGTCGCCTTTGGTGTTGGTTTGGTTCTCGGTAAAATTTTGGATCGGTAATTCCATTCCCATCTCAACTATAATGGAAACAAGCCACAGGAGAAATATATGGGCTGGCGATCAAGAGTACAAATTAATACTGTCGCGCTAGCAGTAGCAACACTGCTAGGCATATTTGCCCTTGGCTTCGCTGGTTTTGCTGTTTATCTTGCGTTATTGATTCATTATCCACCAGATATTGCTGCCATCATCACCGCGGGTGGTTATGTGTTAACTGCCATACTGGTGATGTTGGTAGCAAAGTTTGCTGTTTACCGCACAAAACAAGCATCACCAAGTTTCCAGACCTCCAATAAACCCGATGTAGATGATTTGGAGAATGTGCTGCAAGCAGTTATTACTCCTGCGCTCAGCAAGTTTGTACATCAGCATCCTGGTAAATCGGTTTTAGCGACTTTACTTGCCGGGTTGGTTGTCGGTTACAATGAGGATACGCGTAATAAGGCAAAAGACGTATTTAAGCGTTTCTTTGAAGAAAAATAATGCTTTTCTGACCCGCTAATTCGCTGGTCATCAAAAGTTATTAACATTCAGTTCATTGACGTCAGGCAGGTGTGCTGTGGGAAAAAAACTGAATCGTACTGCTGGTAAAGTGCGGATTGAAGCGTTGCAACACCAGCGTAAGGAACGGATTAGCAAGGCGGGTCTGTTACTTGAAAGATGGGGACAGCAGGATAGAATGCCGGTAACTGGTGAGCTGGAACTAAGTGAAGTCGATCCTGAATTTATAGAGGATCAAATGACAGCAGAAGTGCTCAGTTCATTAACGGCTGAAAAAATGCGTATTGTCCGCCAACATTGGTCTGCAGGTCACTCAGCTGCTGAGATTGCTGAGATGGAAGATCAGCCACGAAATGAAATACGGCAGGTGTTGGGGTTTGTTGTAGAACAAATTGCCGATAAAGTTTTGAAATAAGCTGCCGATATAGCATTTAGATAAGTTTTTAGGGAGGCATAATGGATACAACAAATGTTGCTGCAATGGCAAGTCAGTTGTCCGTTCAGCAGTCTGCCCAGCAACAAATGGTTGCGACGCTTAAACTCAGCAATGATCAGATTGAGGCCCAAGGCCAGGCGGTATTGAAGTTACTGGATGCAGTTCCAGTGCCGCAGGGAAATTTAGGCAATATCATTAACGTGAAAGTATGACAAGAAGTTAACGCTACATACTACAAGTTTAATTAAAACCACCCCAGACATTGTGCTCGGGTGGTTTTTTAATGCCTGAAAAACACGTAAGCTTCTACCAAACTTCATTTTCTTGGATAAGTGGATATGGAAACCCTTGTTGTAATTATTTACCTGTTTTTTGTATTGCTTATAGGCTTGTGGGCCGGACGGGGCATAAAAACCATGCACGAGTATGCTCTGGCAGGAAAATCTTTTGGCATGCTGGTGATATTTGCCACTTTATCGGCATCATTTATCGGTGGTGGTTTTTCCATGGGAAATGCTGAAAAGGTATTTCTGGTTGGCATCAGTAATATTGTTGCCTTATGGGACTTTAGCATAAAAGAAATTCTGGTCGCTCGATATATTGCTCCGCAAATGATGCGTTATCCAAATGCCATTTCAGTGGGCGATATTATGGATGAACATTACGGTAAAGGCGCTCGACTCTTCAGTGGTGTATTTTCGCTCGCTCTATGTGCGGGGATCCTTGGTGCCCAAATTGGTGCTATGGGGTATGTGTTTAACCTGTTTCTTGATGTTGATCGTGTGTGGGGTGTATTAATCGGTTGCGGCATCGTTATCGCCTATTCAACGGTTGGTGGAATGCGTTCCGTAGTCTGGACCGATATTATTCAATTTATCGTGCTGGCGTTCGGCATTCCCATGACATTATATTTTGGTTTACAGCATGTTGGCGGCTGGCAAGCCATGCAAAACAATTTACCTGCAACGCACTTTACCTTGCCCACAGAACCGTTGGCAGTTATTGCATTATTATCGTTATTTATGACTTTCATGCTGGGTGAAACCTTGGTACCACCCTATCTGCAACGGTTGTTAATTGGTAAAAGCAGTAAAGATGTTATTCGTGGGTCATTATTAAGCGGATTGTTCTCGATCCCATTTTTTGCCATCACCGGTTTGATTGGTTTAGTGGCATTAGCCATGCAGCCTTCTTTAGATGCTAATTTAGCGATGCCTTATGTCATTCAACAGGCTGTGCCACCAATCCTGCAAGGTATTGTGGCAGCAGCCATTGTGTCTATCATTATGTCTTCAGCAGATTCGTTTTTAAATTCGGCATCAATTGCCTTTAGTAATGATATTGTCAGGCCATTACGCAAAAAACCATTAACGGCTACAGTAGAATTAATGCTCGCTCGTGTGGTCACATTACTGGTGGGCATTGCTTCAATGGTTTTTGCTTTATCGATTGATAGCGTGATCGATATTCTGATTTATGCGTATAACTTTTGGGCGCCAACTGTATTAGTGCCTTTGACGATGGCGATTCTGGGCTGTTATGTAAGTCGTAAACGGTTTATTGCAGGAGCGGTGGCTGGAATCGGTTCTGCCATTGTCTGGAATGCGGTATTACAGCAGCCATGGCAGATTGATGCTTTGGTTGTTGGTTTTTTTGCCAACTTAATTGCCTTTACTTGCGTTGATAGACCGGCTGCAAAAGCCGCGAAACTGGCGGATGTTCAATAGCCAGACATTGCTAAGGAATAACAAGATGAAATTAACGATAACCTGTCTTCAACGACTACTGATATTACCGATACTGGCGGCTATGAGTAGTTGTGCTGCTTATAGTGTAGTCAACAGTGATCGTTATTCGGGATCATCCAGCGCAGTACCTGCTGAATATATACCCTCACCGGGTTTTTGCCGTATCTGGTACAAAAACCGTGCTCCCGATCAGCAACCGGCCCAGGGTGACTGTGAAATATTGAAACAGAATATTCCTGATAATGCCGTGTTGTTAAAAGGCTGACTTTAACGATGCAATCACGCTAGAATTGCTTTATGGTTAACCGCTTACGCATACTGACCGCTATCTTTGTTATCATCAATTTATTGATGGTCAGTGGCGTTACTGCGTCCGTTGCTCACCTCCCAGATGATCATTATTCAGCCCATTTAAGCATTGCGCATAGTCATGCTGATCACGACTATCAGCATGAGGATATTGATCATGATCATCATCTGCATCTGCACCTGGTTGCTGATTTAGTCAGTTATTCACTATTTTTTTCAGGCGCGGACGGCTGATGCCGTTGCCAACGCCACTAGCAGTCAGCTGGTTACTTTGTATTATTCCCCTCTGTTACCTCCCCCTAACGCTTAACTTCATAACGTTTTAAACAATTTAATGTTTAGCTGCTGGCTTTTCAGCTGGTGGTGTTATGGAGTTCATCATGAATTATCAAATAAATTCGCTCGCTGACAGGGTATTGATGCCGCTGTTGCTGACCTCTTTATTGTTGGCGGCGTCAGCCGTGCACGCAGATAAACAAACAAGTCTGAATCTGGCCACAGCGCTAGAGCGCACGTTATTACAAAGCCCGAGACTACAACAGTTTCCCTATCAGCAACGTGCACTCGAAGCGCAGAAGCTACAGGCTGGGTTGCCACCCAATCCGCAATTACAGGCAGATTTGGAAAATGTGCTGGGTACCGGCAATAGCCGGGGTCTTTCCGGTGCGGAATTCACTTTATCGTTAAGCCAGCTTGTTGAAATGGGCGATAAACGGCAAAAACGCGTCGATCTGGTCGATGCCAAATCCAATCAATTGCAACAGCAATTTGAGATCCAGCGTCTGGACACGCTTTCTGATGTGACCGCTAAATATCTGCAGGCATTAAGAATAGATGCTTTATTAAGCTGGAACCAGAAGCGTATTCAGATTGAGCAGCAGGCCCTGGAGGTTATACAAAAACGGGCTGCCGCCGGAGCGGTTGGTCAGGCAGATGTTTTACGTATGCAACTGTTGCTTGAACGTTCTGAATCCAGACAGCAACAGCTAAATGGACAACGCAAACTTGCTTATCAGCAAGTTGCAGCCAGTTGGGGAGAAGAAGTCGATTTTGCCGAACTGGAAGGGCAATTGAAGCAACTGCCAACTTTGCCAGAACAGAATACCTTGGAACAGGCCATTCTGCATTCCCCGGCCTTCTTACAGAGCCATAGCTTAATCCGCTTGCGTGAAGCCCAATTACGTCTGAGTGAAGCCAAATCCAGAGCTGATTTAAGCTTTGGCGCCGGTGTTCGACGTCTTGAAGGGCAAAACGATAATGCTTTGGTGTTCAGTTTTTCGATGCCGTTGCAGTTTTACGACCGTAATCAGGGCAATATCGCCGCCGCCCACGCGGACTATGAAGCCGGAATTTTGCAGCAACAGCTGACCCAAACTGAATCACGGATGGCTTTATTGGAAATCTATCAGGCCATGCTGAATAACCATCAACAAATTGATCGGCTACAAAAAACACTGACGCCTTTGACTCAGGAGCTGCTGAAACAAACCGAAACCGGTTATCAATCAGGCCAATACAACGTCTTGCAATGGATTGATGCGCAACGCGAAGCATTCACTGTTGAACGTGATCTGATTGAAGCACAAACCGCTGTGCATACCCAGTTACTTGAACTGGAACGGTTAACCGGGATGCCTTTAAGCCGATCAATCTTTACCGCCAGTTATCAGGAATAGTCCAATGAAATTAATCATCTTATTTTTTAGCCTGCTGGCACTGTCGAGTTCAGTGGTTCTAGCGGCGACCGATCATGCTCATAGTGAACCGCATGATCACGAAGAAACCTTGGAAGGACCGCATGGCGGAAGGTTATTGGAAAATGAAAACTTTGCGGTAGAAATAACCATTTATGAACAGGGCGTACCGCCGGAAATGCGGGTTTATGCCTATGAAAATGGAAAGCCAGTCGATCCTCAGCAGATCAATTTAACGGTAACCTTAACTCGGCTGGACGATGAACAGAATCTTATCGACTTTACGACCGAAGCTGATTATCTGTTAGGGGATACGGTTATAGACGAACCACATTCATTTGAAGTGGTTGTGGAAGCCGAATATCAGGGTAAGTCCCATCATTGGCACTATGAAAGTTTTGAAGGTCGCAGCACGATATCGGATCGCATGATAACGCTGGCAGGAATAGAAACTGAGTCAGCTGGACCACAAACCCTATCAATAACCAATTCCCTCTATGGTGTAGTCAGTGTAGCGGAGGACCGCCAGTATCGGGTGCATGCGCCGTACCCCGGCATTATTGAATCGGTGATGGTTAATACCGGCGATAAAGTCAAAAAAGGTCAGGTGTTAGTGACCGTGCGTAATCAAACCACTTTGCAAAACTACTCTATCCGCAGTCCGGCCAACGGTGAGGTCACCAGGCGTATGGCCAATGCCGGTGATCACACTGATATGGGCAGTTTGCTGGAAGTCAGTGATTTATCCCGAGTCTGGGTTGAGCTGTCGATGTTCCCAGCTGATATCGAACAATTACGGGTCGGTATGCCGGTCAAGGTAAAGGATTTACATCAACATGAATCAGCTGAGGGAAAAATTAGCTACATCTCTCCCAAAATGACCGGAGGTCACATTGCCCGGGCTCGTGCTGAAATTACCAATGCAGAAGGGCATTGGCGACCCGGTATGCATGTCAACGCTGAAGTGACAGTTGAACAATACCCTGCGGAGCTGGCAGTAAAACACAGCGCCATTCAAAGTTATCGGGATATGCCGGTGGTGTTTGTCCAAAATGGCAATACTTTTGAAGTCAGAATGCTCACGTTTGGCAAACGGGGAGCGGACTATATCGAAGTGCTTTCGGGGTTAAAACCAGGCAGCCAGTATGTGACGACAAACAGTTTTCTGCTCAAGGCCGAGATGCTTAAATCCGGCGCCAGCCATGATCACTAGGAATTAAGCATGATTCATTCAATTGTACAGTTTTCAGTGTACCGCCGATGGCTGGTGCTATTCTTAACAATACTTATTGCCGGAGTGGGCGCTTACAATGTTTTCCAGCTTAATATTGATGCTGTACCGGATATTACCAATGTTCAGGTGCAGATTAATACCGAAGCAGAAGGTTATTCACCGTTGGAGGTTGAACAGCGAATTACCTATAGCGTTGAAAATGCTATGGCCGGCTTACCCAATCTCGATTACACCCGTTCTTTATCACGCTATGGGTTATCTCAGGTCACGGTGGTATTTGAAGAAGATACGGATATTTATCTTGCCAGGCAGTTGATAAATGAACGTCTGCAGGGAATTCGCAGTGAGTTACCTGTTGGCATAGAACCACAGATGGGACCGATCGCCACTGGTTTGGGTGAGGTGTTTACCTATAGTGTCCGCGCGAAACCGGATGCGTTGAAAGCCGATGGCACTGAATATACCGCAGAAGATTTACGCACCATACAGGACTGGATTATCCGTCCCCAGATGGTAAAAGTGCTGGGCGTTACTGAGATCAATAGTATCGGTGGGTATGAACGTGAATATCAGGTAGCCCCTGATCCAGCCAAACTGCTGGCCTACAAAGTCAGCCTGGCTGAACTGAGCGAAGCATTAATACGTAATAATCAGAATGCTGGTGCCGGTTATATTGAACGGAATGGCGAACAGTGGCTGGTACGTTCCCCAGGTCAGTTAACCTCTCTGGAAGATATTCGAAATGTCGTTATCACCAAACGTGATGACACGCCGATCCGGATAATGGATGTGGCCGAAGTATTTTACGGAAAACAGTTACGTACCGGCGCGGCGACCCAGGATGGAAAGGAAACGGTGTTAGGTACGGCTTTTATGTTGATTGGCGAAAACAGTCGAGTGGTCGCCAGAGCCGTTGCTGACCGCCTGGAACAGGTAAATCAAAGCTTGCCTGAAGGCATTGTGGCTGAAGCTGTATATGACCGGACCACATTAGTCGATAAAACACTCAAAACGGTACAAAAAAATCTGTTCGAGGGTGCTCTACTGGTCATTGTGGTGTTGTTTTTATTGCTGGGAAATATTCGGGCAGCGTTAATAACGGCGCTGGTCATTCCGTTAAGTATGTTATTTGCCATTACCGGAATGGTCAGTAACAAAGTGTCGGGCAATTTGATGAGTCTGGGAGCGATTGATTTTGGACTGATAGTCGATGGTGCGGTGATTGTGGTGGAAAATGCCTTGCGACGTCTGGGCTTGGCACAGCAACGTCTGGGCCGGTTATTAAGTTTGCAGGAACGCTTGGCGGAGGTGATTGAGAGTACCCGGGAAGTGTTTAATCCGGCGGTATTTGGCATGTTTATTATCATGCTGGTGTATCTCCCCATTTTTGCCCTCAGCGGTGTTGAAGGAAAAATGTTTCATCCCATGGCGTTTACCGTGGTGGCAGCACTAACCGGGGCTTTGATATTTGCGGTGACTTTTGTGCCAGCCGCGGTGGCGGTATTGATCACCGGCAGGGTAGCCGAACAGGAAAATCCAATTATGCGGGTAGCGCGGTGGATTTATCGTCCGCTGTTAAGCCTGTCTTTACGTCTGCCTTTTATAATTGTCTTACTGGCCACGTTGATGGTCAGTATCACGGTTTATTATGGTTCGCGTTTAGGTAGCGAGTTTCTGCCACAACTGGATGAAGGTGATATCGCTTTGCACGCATTGCGGGTCACTGGCACCGGACTTGAACAATCTGTGGCGATGCAAAATCAGCTGGAATCGGTAATAGCCGAGTTTCCACAGGTTAAACATGTGTACTCGAAAATTGGTACGCCGGATATTGCCACCGACCCGATGCCACCAAGTGTTGCGGATACCTTTGTTATTTTGCAACCCATCGAAAAATGGCCTGAACCCCAATTGAGTAAGGCGGAATTCCTGGCAGAATTACGAGAAACGGTTGAAGCAGTGCCGGGAAATCTCTATGAATTCACCCAGCCGATTGAAATGCGTTTCAATGAACTGATTGCCGGGGTGCGTGCAGACGTGGCATTAAGAATTTATGGCGATGACTTGGAGACGCTTTATCAACTGGGCGGTCAGGCTGAGCAAATGTTGTCTGGTGTCACTGGTGCTTCAGATGTAAGAATGGAACAATTGACGGGTTTACCGATGTTATCCATTGAACCACAACGTGATCATTTAGCTTTGTTGGGTTTGGATATCGCCAGTCTGCAGCAAAGCATTCAAACGGCGATTGGTGGTACTTCTGCCGGCTTGATTTATGAGGGAGATAAACGTTTTCGAATCGTGGTTAGGTTAGATGATGAGATACGTAAGAATCCCGACCGGTTAGCCAAACTTCCCATCGCATTACCTGACAGTGATGATCCAGATTTATCTTATGTGCCGTTGGGTGAAATTGCCGATATTAAAGCCATCAGTGGCCCCAATCAGATAAACCGTGAAAGCGGTAAACGTCATGTCATTATCAGTGCCAATGTGGTGGATAGGGATTTGGGATCCTTTATCGCGGATGTGCAGCAGAATGCACAACAGCTCAATCTACCTGCAGGGTATTGGCTGGAATATGGCGGAACCTTTGAACAATTGGAATCGGCCAGCAAGCGATTGATGATTGTGGTGCCCATAACACTGTTGCTGATCCTGATGATATTGTTCAGTGTATTTAATTCATTAAAAGATGCTTTGCTGATTTTTACCGGTGTACCAATGGCATTAACCGGTGGTCTGATTGCACTGATGTTAAGGGATATGCCGTTATCCATTTCTGCGGCAGTGGGATTTATTGCTTTATCAGGTATAGCCGTCTTAAACGGCGTGGTGATGTTGACATTTATCCGACAGCTGCGTGAGCAGGGTATGGTGCTGCTGGAAGCTGTTTTCGAGGGCGCAATGCAACGGTTACGCCCTGTATTGATGACCGCACTGGTAGCTGGTTTAGGGTTTCTGCCGATGGCATTAAATACGGGAACCGGTGCTGAGGTCCAGCGTCCATTGGCTACGGTCGTGGTGGGAGGAATTATTTCTTCAACGTTATTGACGTTGCTGGTGTTACCCGCCTTGTATTTTTTAGCCTATCGATTTAGTTCAAAAGATAAGTAGTCCAGAAATGAAAAAGCCGGGAGAACCCCGGCTTTTCCACGATATACGAAGCTGAAACGTTATTAGTTAAGCATAGACTGCACTTTGTCACGCAATTGAGCATCACTTTGAATAGCCAAGGCGATATTGCTATATGTTTCGACATCCAGGCCTTCGTTTTGAACGGTTTGGACCATTTTCTGGCTGGCTTCCTGTTGTAATTTTGCAGCTTGGTCAGGATCTTCAGTACTTTCCAGACGGCCTGAATATTCATTACGAATTTCTTCAAGATCACCCTGAACATCAACAAATTTTTGCAACTCAGAATCACTGAAATCAGTTGCTGGAGCTGTTTCAGGCATTGGAGCTTGAGGAGCTGCCTGTTGTGGTTGTTCTGCAAAAGCAGGAGCGCTTAGACCCAGAGCCATTAAAATTGAAGCAAAAATAGCTGTTTTTTTCATGGTGTTTTCCTTTATTGATTGTGGAACACATTCAGGTTGTTGCGACAATCATGCCAGAAAGCCGGGTTTTTATAAGTCGTTGTATTTAATCTATAAAATGTTTCGTGTCAGATCTGTTAACCCTTATATGAAGCTTGACGGGTACTTTGGTATGTGTCAATTTGGCCCATGTGCCATAAATTCAAGTTTGTTAAGAGGCCATTGAATGCGTTTTCCATCCATTTTCAGCAATCTGCGATTAGTGTTGATCATGCAGGTTGCATTGCCAGTGTTACTGGTGCTGGCGATGATCCTCGCGATTGGTCTATCTATGGTGGGCCAGTTTATCGAGGAAAGAATGCAGCGGGATTTACAGCAAGTGGCCCGAACTATTCATTTGCCAGTTTCTCAGGCGCTGGAACGGCAGGATCTGGATCAGTTACAAAACAGCATGGCTTCGGTTTTTGGTATTACCGAGGTATATGGAGCCTACTTATTCGATGCCAATGGCAAGCGGTTAAGCAGTTTTGGTGTCGTTAATCCAACGAAAGAACAGGCAACGGATGCACTTGAACAGATCGCCGAAGGTGAATTTGCACAATATGAACGGATTCGTGGCCGGAATGTGTATTCCTTTTTTATGCCTATTTTTGATGCGACTGGCCAGCCAAATGGCCTATTACAAGTGACTCGTCGGCGCAGTGATATTGACCGTGAGCTGACTGAATTAAAATATTGGGCCTGGGGTAGTTTTGGTCTGGTGTCATTAATTATTCTTGGGGTCATTACCTATTCCCACCAGCGTGCCATTGAAACCCCATTGCAGAAATTAGTTGAGAGCATGCGGCGGGTGAGCCAGGGGGATAGAGAACATCGGGCAGCAGAGCAGGGACCGATAGAAATAAGCCAATTGGCAAAAGGACTCAATGGCATGCTCAATGCGATTGAAGCTGCAGAGAAAAGCGAAGCTCAGCAACGTTCCGCCCGGGAGCAGATGGCAGAAAGACTCCGGCAAACCGAAACCATGGCAGCGCTTGGACAATTATCGGCAGGTGTCGCTCATGAATTAGGTGCCCCGCTAACAGTGGTTGATGGAAGAGCCGGCCGATTATTAAGGCGTCTGGAAAACGAAAACGACTTAAAAGAGTTAAATGAAATCCGTCAGCAGGCGGCCAGAATGACCTCGATTATTCAGCAATTACTCAGTTTTGGTCGTTCATCGCGTGCTGAATTTCGTGAACTTGATGTGACGTCATTGATCGAGAGGGCCGAGGCATTGCTGGCCAATCAAGGTTATCAAGTCACTCTTGTTAAGGGACCCATGGCAACAATTAAAGGCGATTCATTAAGCCTGGAGCAGGGATTGATCAATTTATTACGCAATGCCTGTCAGGCATGTCCTGAGGGCCCGGTTGAACTCTGTTGGGAACAGGATGAAAAACAGTTAAAAATCCATATAGACGATGCCGGCCCTGGTATTAACGAGGAGCAGAAAGCCCAGATTTTTGATCCCTTTGTCACCACCAAAGCGCCGGGCGAAGGAAGTGGTCTGGGGCTGGCTATTGTGAAACGGATCCTGCGAGAACATCAGGGGGAGATTATTTTGAGTCATAGTCCACTGGGTGGGGCCAGATTCAGTCTAATTTTACCGTTGGTTTTAACTACAGATTCCGGAACAAGCGCATGACCACAAAACAGAATAAAAATTTGCCCATCCTGTTGATAGAAGATGATCAGGCATTAGCCCGGCTGATTTCAGATGAGCTGGAAACTGAAGGCTGGAATCTGGAGATTCATCATCAGCTCCAATCGGCTCTGGACTGGCTCAACATTAATCAACCTGCTTTGATTGTTACTGATTTGCGCTTGCCAGATGGCAATGGAATGCAGGTGGTAGAGCAGGTTGTCACCCATTGGCCGGAAGAACAACGACCAGGATTGATAGTTATCACGGCATTTGGCAGTGTGCGACAGGCAGTGCAGGCTTTACAGGCCGGCGCCGATGACTTTCTCACCAAACCTCTGGATTTGGAACATTTTCTGCTGGCGGTAGAGCGGGTGGTTGCTACCCGTAAATTACATGATGAGCTGTTTCAATTTCGCAAGCTCAACCGGCAGCCCGCTTTTCATCAGATGTTTGGTCGCAGTGAAGCCATGCGTAATCTGTTTGAACAGATTAAAGTCATTGGCCGGGCTCAGGGGCCGGTATTGATCAATGGCGAGAGTGGAACCGGCAAAGAACTGGTCGCCAAAGCATTACATGCAGAAAGTGATCGTGCTGACGGACCATTTTTAGCGGTGAATTGTGCCGGTATACCCCAAGAGTTACTGGAGAGTGAGTTTTTCGGTCATGTTGCAGGCTCGTTTACCGGTGCCAGAAAAGCCCGCAAAGGGTTATTACAGGAAGCAAATGGTGGCAGTTTGTTACTGGATGAAATTGGTGAAATGCCAATGGCATTGCAGGCAAAATTATTACGCGCCTTACAGGATGGATCGATTCGTCCGGTGGGCCATGATACCGAAGAAAAAGTGGATGTCCGTATTATTGCGGCCACCCATCGGGATTTGAAACAAAAAGTTATTGAAGGCAGTTTTCGGGAAGATTTATTCTATCGACTGGAAACCTTTGCTTTGTCAGTGCCCCCTTTACGGGACCGTGAAGAGGATAGGGAAATTCTGGCACAGCAGTTTTTACAACAACTGGTGGTTGCTCAGGGACGTAAAATTCAGGGGTTCAGCGATAAAGCATTGGACATTATTCGTGACTATGCCTTTCCGGGCAATGTCAGGGAGCTACAGAATGTCGTAGAAAGAGCGTTTGCCTTTTGCAACGAAGACTGGGTGCAACCGCAGCATTTACCCTCTCGTTTACTGGAAAATCAACCGTCAAAACTGGCGATGGCAAGCCCTGAAATGGATAGGCAAAATGATGAGTTATTGGCCGGTGTCGTATTGCCAACCCTGGATCAGTTACAAAAACGTTATGTAAATATGGTTTTAAAAGAGGTGGACGGTAATAAACGTCGCGCCGCTGCGTTACTGGGAATCGGTCGTCGTACGTTGTATCGCTGGCTGGATGAAGAAACCGATGAGGCCGAAGATACTGCTTAATTCCTCGAAATATAACCCCATTTATCACGAATTTTTATTGCCGCCAAACCTTCATTAAACGGTTGAGCATGTTCAAATTGTGGTTCGATAACCACTTCACCCTGCCGGTTAATATAACCATACTGCCGATAATTATAGGTTATCACCGCCAGACCATCCGAAAATGAATATGCCCAGACATATTCCGGTTCAATTTCAATCTGGCCTTCGGTATTGATATAGCCAACCTTGGCGTTTTTCTCCACACGGGCTAACCCTTCGCGGAAATTCCAGGCATCATCAAAATACGGCTTGACTACTATTTCTCCACTGGAATCAATAAAACCGTATAGCCCATTTTGTTTGATTACCGCAAAACCCTCACCAAATGCTTTGGCTTGATCAAATTGAGGACGTATCAGCCAATCCCCTTTTTTATCGATGTAGCCCCACTTACCCTCAACAAATACAGCAGCATAACCCTCGCGAAATACCCGGCTCTGGGCAAATGCTGGCTTGATTAACCGTTTCCCCTCGGCATCAATATATCCCCATTCTTCATCCACTCTAACGGCGGCTCGTTGTTCGCTGAAGATCTGAATTTCATCAAACTGCGCCTTAATGACTTCTTCTCCCTCAGTATTCAGGTAGCCCCATTGATCATTGACTTTGAAACCCGCCAGACCTTCTGAGAAAACGCCCACCTTGTCATATTTGGCCGGAACTACTTGCTGACCAGAAGTATTTAAAAAGCCCCACATTCCATCCTTGATAAAAGCAGCATATCCCTCTTTAAAAGATTGAATTTTTGGGTAGGTGGGCTGCAGTATTATTTTTCCATTTCGATCTACAATGCCCCATAGATTATCTTTACGATAGGCGGTGACGCCGCTGTCCAAATCATTGATTTCATCGGCGGTGAACAGAATGTCGCCATCAGGATTGATCATGGCAAATTGTGCTATGCCCTGATTGGCAATCATTACTGCCGCTCGGTCATTTTTAAAACTGCCGGCATCATCAAAAATAAGATCAATCTTCAGATTTTCTACATAAGCCATGGTAGGCTGAACAGCATGACTGGTAGAGACGCCGGTGAATGTCAGCGCTGACAGAATATATCCCAATGTTTTACATAACGTTCTATTCATAACCTCACCCACTTTTTGGGAGTTATTCCCATGATAAGTCTGTTCTTGTTCGGGTGAAAAGCTTGTGAAAATAAACTGTTGGGAGAACACCCCTAAGACCCCACTGCAGCTAAATCGATAGTGAATCAACAATGCTGATGGAGTATGTATGGAAAAGGATGAAGATACCTATATAGCGCTGAAAATGATGGCAGAAACTATTGATCTGAGTTCACGAAATGATAACGACGAGATTATCGGTCTGGAATACTATGTTAATTTCAATGTGTTGACTGACGATGAGCTGACCGAACTGATTCAGCTTTGGGATCAAAAATTAACGACCTGCCAAAAAGAAAAACTGGCATCGCAATTTACTGTAATCCAAGTGTTTGGCTTAATTGGACTGGCGATGCTGATTGCCTGGTTATCGGGTGGGATTGCCGGCGCGATTGCCAGTATGATTGGTGTTGTCGGTATGATTGCGATGATTGAAGATAAGCGGGTAAAAAAAGCGAAGCGTAACTTGAAAGATGCAGAGAAAGTCTGCAACAAGCTTCATTCTTATGCTCGTTAGTCTGTTCTGAGGAACCTCCGTCTCGCTAAGTCAGTCTGGTTAAGCTATTAACTTAAGGAATGTTTGCGTGCTTCGCCAGTTTATTCAAAGTTTATTAGGCAGTCTCTCGGCGCTTTCATTAAGTGCTTGTTCACCGGTAACCGTATTAAACGCCATGGTGCCGGAATCAGGATATCAACATCGAGCAGATCTGATTTATGGTGACCATCCGCGCCTGAAACTGGATATCTATCAGCCTGTGAATTCAACAGTAACCTCGAAACCAGCAACGGTTATTTTCTTTTATGGTGGCGGCTGGGAAACAGGCGATAAAGCGGATTATAAATTTGTCGCAGAAGCCCTGACTTCACAGGGTGTCATCGTGGTGATTCCCGATTACCGAGTCTACCCTGAAGTCGTATTTCCTCAATTTATCGAAGATGCTGCTCAATCAGTGGGCTGGACCAAACAGCATATTGCAGAGTTTGGCGGTGATCCGGAAAAGCTGTTTATTGCCGGACACTCTGCCGGAGCACATATTGCTGCCATGTTGTCGGTGAATCCGCTTTATTTGCAGCAGGTTGATATGCAGCCACAGCAGTTGCAGGGAATGATTGGTTTAGCTGGGCCCTATGATTTCCTGCCACTGAAAAGTGACACGTTAAAACAAATTTTTGGCGATGAAAGCAGCCAGTGGCAAAGTCAGCCAGTGAATTTTGTCACCAACGATCACCCTCCGATGTTATTACTGGTTGGCACTGATGATCGTACTGTACTACCACGTAACAGTTATCGACTGGCAGATAAACTCAAGCAGCATGGTAATTCAGTAAAGTTGGTGGAGTTTGATGGTTACAGCCATGTGGCTATGGTTGCCAAGCTGGCAAAACCTTTGCGTGGACAAGGTGCTTTACTCGCTCCAATCACAACATTTATTGAAAAGTATCAGGATTAGCTTAACTGCAGGATGAGTTGTTGTCCCAGTGCCTCTGCACTGCTGAAAGCCGACTCGACTCGACCCTGAATGCACCAGTCACCGCAAGCCGCCAGTTTTAAAGTGTTATCCAGATAAAATTGTTGACCAGTTTGAGCAGGAATATTAGCGAAGCCCCAGCGCTTTAAATCGATATGACTGACTTTACCAGTATCCAGTCCACTGACGCGCTGCACTTCATCAAGCATTTGTTGTTTGATTCGCTCATCCTCGACGGCCAGGTTTTCTTCTGCCCAAATATTATTGGCTTGTATCACCATTGAAAACTCACCGGAGCGAGAAGGTTTGGAGCTATTAACCGACATCCAGCTTATTTTTGCATCTCGTACTAACGCGGCTTGCCAGTCGAGAGCGGGGGCATCATTAAAACCCAGCATTAACGCGTAACAGGCTAGCATTTTTGTATGCTCAATAGAATGATGGCTGGCAAACTCCTTGGGTAAAAGATCGGCGGTCTGGCTCGCTGGCAGACAGCTGATCACCCAATCAAAATCATCCGCGATTTGCGTCCCTTGGTGCAATAAGCACCATTTCCCATTCTGTTGCATAAGATGGGTGATTTGCTGATTAAACTGAATATCCAAGGGGGCAGCGAGCGCCTGAGCAAACGCCTGCATATCAGGACTGCCGACAAAATGTGGATAGTCTGCATTCCACTGGCGTTCTACTACTTTTTCAGCGCCGGCAAATTCTGCGAAATGTGCATCCCAGCGTTCTATCACCTGCTTTTTGATTAATGGCTGAATAAATTCAGCAAAACGTGGTGTTTTAACCGTAAAAAATTGGGCACCATGATCAAACTGAAATAAGCCCGCGGTACGTGATGCCAATCTGCCGCCAGCACGTTGCGCTTTTTCGAACAAATGAATGTCCGCGTAGGGTTTAAGTTGATGAGCCAGTGTGAGGCCAGCCAATCCGCTGCCAATAATTGCAATTTTGCTCATGTGAGTCCGAGGCGGTAATGAATTTGGCAATCAGACCAGAGTGGTTAAGAAGAGGTTTCTGACAGGCGAAAAAAAACCCCAGTCCGAAGACTGAGGTTTCTTATTTCTTTATAACTGCGTATTAACGGTTGCAGATATACATTGTTACTTCGAAACCGAAACGCATGTCTGAATATTCTGGTTTAGTCCACATAATCATTCTCCTCAAATTTGATATCAGCGTTTGCTGACTTAGGTATAGATTAACGTGTTCAAACAACTAAAACCTCAGTGATACACCCGAATGGACTCAGGATTTTCCTGATTAATCACTTACCGGGGTGCGCATAGTGACAAACTCTTCCGCTGCAGTTGGATGAATGCCAATCGTTGCATCAAAATCTGTTTTGGTTGCCCCGCATTTAATCGCAATGGCTATGCCCTGCATAATTTCCCCTGCTGAGTCTCCCACCATGTGTGCTCCTAACACTCTATCAGTATCACCGTCGACCAGTAACTTCATTAAAGTGCGTTCCTGCGAGCCACCCAAGGTGTGTTTCATCGCGCGAAAGTTTGAGCGATATTTCAATACATTTGAATATTCCTTACGTGCCTGTTCTTCAGTCATACCGACAGTACCGATATTCGGCTGACAAAACACTGTGGTGGCAATATTGCTGTAATCCACTTTACAAGGTTGCTTATCAAACAGATAGCCAGCCAATGCCATACCCTCGGCTAATGCTACAGGTGTTAGTTCCATACCACCTGTTACATCGCCCAGGGCGTAAATACTGGGTTCAGACGTCTGAAAGGTTTTATTAACCTCGATATGTCCACTTTTACCAAGCTTGATGTCAACATTTTCCAGTCCCAATCCATCGAGATGTGGTTTCCTGCCGGTGGCAAATAACACGGTATCAACCGTTAAATGATGACCATCCGACATGGTTAAATATAAACTGTCATCTTTTTGTTTCTTAATTGATGTCACTTCGGTATTAAAGTGAATATGCACACCATTTTGTTGAATCTGCTCTGCAGCAAATTCAGCCGTCTCTTTATCAAAACCATTCAGTAATCCGCCACCACGGACAATTTGTGTGACTTGAGCACCCAAGCCATGAAAAATACCGGCAAACTCCACGGCGATATACCCCCCGCCCACAACCGCCAGGCGTTTAGGGAATTCTGCCAAATCAAAAATTCCATTGGAATCCACTGCATGGGTTTTACCGGGTATATCCGGGATAAATGGCCAGCCGCCCGTAGCAATTAAAATTCGTTCTGTGGTGAATTTCTTACCATTTACTTCCACCGTATGGGCATCAATTATTTTGCCTCTGCCATCGATTATCTCAACGCCGGCACGATCCAGAATGCCTTCATAGACACCATTCAAACGACTGATTTCATCTGTTTTGTTATCACGTAACGTCGCCCAGTCAAAAGCCGGTTTACTGACTTGCCAGCCAAAGCCTTTGGCATCGTTGAAATGGGCTGAATATTCAGAAGCATAAACATAAAGTTTTTTAGGTACACAACCGACATTTACACAAGTTCCGCCCAGATAACGATCTTCGCATACTGCGACTTTTGCACCATATGATGCCGCCATGCGGCTGGCTCGAACGCCACCTGAACCGGCACCAATAACAAATAAATCGTAATCGTATTGCATCTAAAAAACTCCTGTCTGCCATTTAACTTTACAAAAAAATACCGGACCTGAATGGTCACAGGTCCGGTGTAATGTGGCTAATACAGCATTATTGTTTATTCAAATAATCCAGCATGGTATCCACGCCGCTGACTTCAAACGGGTCATCAGGGCAATTATCCATCTTGCCTGGCTCAGCAAAAAGTTTTTTCACTTCACCATCCACCACATGCATTGAGTAACGCCATGAACGCTCACCAAAGCCCAGGTTTTCTTTTTTCACCAGCATGTTCATGCCACGGGTAAATTCACCATTACCATCCGGCAGCAATTTGACTTTTTTCACGTCCTGACGTTTGCCCCATTGGAACATGGTGAAAGCATCATTTACGGACAGACAATAAACTTCATCAATGCCTTTTGCTTTCAGCTCATCATAGTGTTCTTCATAACCTGGCAAGTGGGTACTTGAACAGGTCGGGGTAAACGCACCAGGCAATGCGAAGACGATGACACTTTTACCTTTGAAAATTTCATCGGTCGTAACATCCTGCCAGCGGAAAGGGTTATCGCCACCAATACTTTCATCTCTTACACGGGTTTTAAAAACGACATTAGGTACTCGTTGAGTCATGTTGTTAATCTCCTTTTTTGGGGTAGTGGTTTCCTGAACATTTATTCAGTTATGAGCAGTGTAGCGGAACAATAATGATTAATAAAACAACTTATTTCGGTTTTATTAATCGGTAAAAGCGATTAATCTTGGGTCTGACTATTGATATCAATCGCCATATTCAATTGTTGTCCACTACGCTTGTTTCTATACATTGCTTCGTCAGCCAGCGTGTAAAGCTGTTGTAAATCGTAATCGCTTAATGATTTTGTGGTCGTGATACCAAAGCTGTAATGTAAGCGAATATCACTATGGATGGACTGATTGTAGGAGTCTACCGTGTTGGATAGCCGCTGCAGAATGGCGGTTTGATCGGTATCGTTCTGATTGACCATCAACACAACAAATTCATCTCCTCCAATACGACCGATTAAATCCGAATCACGAAAAGTGCTATTTAATAACGTTGAGAATTGCAGTAAGGCATTATCGCCAGCCTGATGACCATGGCCATCATTGATTTGTTTGAAGTTGTCCAGATCAAAATAGATCAGCGACGCTTCACAGTCCTGATTACGGCACATTTGCAGAATATGATTGGCCCTGAATTCGAAGCCTCTTCTATTGAGCAAGCCCGTTAAATGATCTTCACACAGCAGCTGATTGGTGGCGATTTCTTCTTCTACCATTAACGCCAGTTCACCTAATAATCGGGAATCCCGTTCACTGATATAACGTGGTTTATGATCAATCAGGCATAACGCACCCAATTTTTCACCACCGGGGGCTCGGAATGGAAAACCGGCATAAAATCTTATATGAGGCTTATTCACCACCAAAGGATTATCATTGAAACGAATATCAAGGGTTGCATCGTTCACGATAAAACTTTTTTCCTGCTCGATCGTATAATTGCAAAAAGCCTGTTCTCGAGGGGTTTCAGACGCATCTAATCCAACTTTTGATTTAAACCACTGTCTTTCATCATCTAGTAAGGTAATCAGCGCGATCGGTACATCGAACATGCGTTTTGCTAAACGGGTAATTCGATCAAATCGCTGTTCAGCAGGCGTGTCCATAATTTTCAAGGATTCAAGCGCTTTCAGTCGCTGTTGTTCCAGTGCCAGTTTGCGCTGTTGTAGCCATTGGCCAATCTGATCGGCGGGGACCGGCCTGCCAATAAAAAATCCCTGGGCTTTATCGCAACCTTGCTTTTGCAGAAACTGTAGCGTGGCATAGTCTTCAATGCCTTCAGCAATTACTTTCATATCCAGGCTGTGGGCCAATTCGATGATCGCCTGAATGACCAGTCTTGATTCTCGTGACTGTTGTGCCGTCATTACAAACGATTTATCGACTTTTACTTCGGAGAACGGCATCCGTACCAGTTGCAACATCGACGAAAAACCCGTTCCAAAGTCATCAATGGACAGTTGAAATCCCTTCATCCTTAACCGGGTCAGAATATCCAGAGATGCAACGGGATCATCCATTGCGCCGGTCTCGGTGAGTTCAAGCATGATGGTGTGAAGTTTTACGTCATGAGAGTCACACAATGCTTCAATCTGATTAAACAGCGTCAGATTGCGGAGTGATAAAGCAGAAATATTGATGGAGCAAAGAAGTTGATGGGACTGAGGGGTGCCCGGATTTATTCGTTGTTGCTGGCAAAACTGTCTAAACCACGGTAAAGCCTGTTCGAAAACCAGAATGGTTAAATCATCAATCAGATTATTTTGCTCGGCAATGGCAATAAAGACATCCGGAGCAATAAATCCGTATTCCTTATGACTCCACCTTGCTAGCGCCTCAAAACCCACTAATTCACCGCTGGTGCAGTCTACTTTGGGTTGATACGCCAACGTAATTTCCCGGTTGGTAATTGCCTGAGCAACATCTGTGGCTGTAATGGCTGGGACACTGGAAGATGATTGCAGCTGTTGGCCATCAAGCAAATCAATCGCATTAAGTGATGGCAAGTCAATCATTTCACGGAAAGCTTTTGGATTAAAGGGTTTCGGTAAAATTCCGACAATGTTCAATCCATGTGCTGCCGCTGAGCGGGCGGCGGCCTGTAAAACCTGATGGCCAACCCCGCTGGTAATAATGATTTTGGCAGTGACCAGTTGCTCCCCCAATGCCCCCAGAACTTCTACCCCATCCATATCGGGCATAATCAGGTCTAATGCAATATGAGTAGGCTGCCACTCATTAAGTAAATTGAAAAAATTAATTGCATTGGTGGTCACTTTCACTGACATACCAGCGTATTCGGCAACATTGCGGATGGTCTCTCCGGTCAGTTGGTCGTCATCCAGTATCAACAGTTTATGATCCGACATCTATTAATCTCTCAGGTCTTGTAGGTCAGCATTTGTGCGACTCTGTTCAAAAGAGCTGCACGATGATATGGCTTATTCAAAATAGGAATACTGCCATTCTGTTTTTCTTCGTCGGTCAGTGCTTTCTCCGTATAGCCCGAGGTATAGAGCACGGGAAGTGTTTGTCGAAGTTGTTTTGCCTGTTTTGCCAGCTCATGTCCGCTAATACCGCCGGGCATCAGTACATCGGTGAACAGTAAATCAATTTGCTGTGCCGACGCAAGCCAGTTTAAAGCCTGATGCCCATCAGCTGCTGCAAGCACCTGATAACCCGCATCCCGCAGCTGTGAAATAGCATAATGTCTGACCAGATCATTGTCTTCTACAACCAGAATGGTTTGTTTGGAGTGTTGTACTGTTGTCGGAGAATCAATCTCCTGCAGGACAGGTGCTGGCGACACCATCTCATTATGAGGAAGAAATAACTGGAATCGTGTTCCCCGCCCGGGCTCAGACTGTACCTGGATGTGACCGCCGGACTGTTTGATAAAGCCAAATACCATGCTTAATCCCAAACCACTGCCTTTTCCTGCTGGCTTAGTGGTGAAAAAAGGTTCAAATACCTTATCCAGCAAATCCTGGGAAATTCCTTCCCCATTATCCATTACATCAATTTTGACGTATTCGCCTGCCTTAAGTTCGTTCGCTGAGGTTTGTTGATCCGTGGGAAGATTAAATCGCTCTGTGCTGATCATTAGTTTGCCACCCTCAGGCATGGCGTCTCGAGCATTAATGGTCAGATTTAATAAACTACTCTCCAGTTGAACGGGATCAATCATGACGGGCCAGATATCGCTATTAAGATTGAGATCCAACTCGTATTTTTGCCCTAATGAGCTTCGTAATAAAGCCTCAATATTACGTATTAACATATTGATATTAACGGCTTCGGGCGAGAGTGGCTGGCGTCTGGCAAAAGCCAGTAGATTACTGGTCAAACGTGCGCCTCGATCCGCTGCACTGCTGATAAGTTTTGCCAGAGGCTGTAAAGCGGGTTTATCGGCCAGCTCATCGATTAATATTTCGGTATTCCCGGTAATAACGGTCAATAAGTTATTAAAATCATGGGCAATACCACCGGTTAACTGCCCAATGGCCTCCATCCGCTGCGCCAGTTGTAACTGTTTCTGTAAATGCCTTTCTTCAGTTATATCGCGCTCAACGGATACCCAATGGGTATACCAGCCTGCGGTCAGGCCAATGGGAACACTATTCAGCTCCAGCACAATTTCACGACCACTTTTATGATACTGGGTTAATTGAGCACGAAATGGCTGCCAGGTGCTGTAAGCCGCTTTAATTTTTTGAAGTTCATTTTTTTCGGTTTTCGGGCCATGCAAAATTTTCAGGCTTTTACCGATCACTTCCTGACGGCTGTAACCGGTTATACGTTCAAACGCGTTGTTCACAAAAACGATATTTGCCTTTTCTTGGGCAAAACGTGAAGCTTCAGTAATAATCACTACATCATTAAGTTGTGATACCGCACTTCGTAACAACTTCAGTTCTTCCGCTTCCCGGCGTTGTCGAGTAATGTCCCGCAGATAAACGGTAAGCCCTTTGGTTGAGGGGTATATCCTGATATCCAGCCATAACTGTTTTGCTTCGTACAGATGCTCAAAGGACATCACCTGTTGCTGCATTAGTGCCAATGACAATTTTTTTACCAGCGAGCCACTGCGATCAATATCAGTATTTTCGATACCTTTTTTATCCAGCAGTTGCGAATGGGGAATATTAAATAAAGCCACCGCCTGATTATTCACATAGTTAAACCGTAAATCAGTACTTAAGGTGAAAAAGGCATCGGTGATACTGTCCAGAGTATTCTGCAACTGCTGTGATAAGGCCTCACTCTGTTGTTGCAACAGTTTGGTTTGATGAATATTAATGCTCGAACCGTACCACTTTACGACTTTTCCCTGCTCGTTGCGGATGGCACTGGCTTGAGCCAGAAACCAAATATATTCATTATCAAACCGCCGTAATCGGAACTCATCAGAGTAGGCGACCCCTGTTCTCATTGAATGAGACCAGCGTTCACGCGCAGCAGTTTGATCATCGGGGTGCACCAGTTCAAACCAGTTGTGAAGTATATCGGGTTCTGGTTTGCCAAAAAATTCAACGGCAAAACGGGAAACAGAGTCAAGCATCCCTTCAGCAGTCACCGTCCACATAAACTGGAGCGTTGTTTCAGCCATATAGTGAGAACGCCGCTGTTCTTCGATCAGATTGGCTTCTACCAGTTTACGATCATGCACATCCTGAATGACGCCCTGCACATGCGAAGGGAATTGCTGGTCTGGATAGGCCATTATTCTTAGCCGTCTAGGATTGTTCTGATGGGTGAGTGTGAATTCACCATCCATCGCATGTTTAGTGTTCAGCGTGGCATTTATTGCCTGATTCAACGCTGCTTGTTGATTATCCGTAAACAAGGAAACAAATTGCTTTTGTGAGAGCTGGCTGGGGTATTTTTGATTTAACAGCATGGCTGCTTCAGGGCTTAGTTGGATGAGTCCTGTTTTATCCAGCTGCCAATAACCCAGTTTAGCGATGTCTGCAGCAAGTTTGAGCTGTTGTTGATTTTTAGTCTGTTGCTGATGTGAGCGAATGATATAGCTGCTAAGCAGAAAAATCGCCATTAATGCGAATGTCGCCAATGTCCGATTTGCGACAAACTGAGTTTGTAAAATGGCCTGCTGGCCCTCCGGCATGATCAATATGCCAGACCAGACGAATAACAAACTGATCAAAAACGTTATGCTTAATCGACGAAGACTGCCGCCAGCACTAGCCAGCATAAGGATAGGGGTATATAGAATACCGTGCGCAAAACCCGGGACCGTTAAACGGTCTGCCAAAAACACCAGAATCAGCAATAGAAAAAGCAGTCCATCAAATATCGAACTGTTTAAAAAACGGCTTAGGCTCTGACTCATATATAGATGACTCCAGTCATCCAGCTCTGGGTGACGAAAAAGCAATGAACCTACGAATATACGTTATTAAAAATTAACGTCACATGTTTTAGGATTTGTTTATATTTATTGCTGCCTTGTTAGGCGAAAAAATAGTCTCAAGCAGTGGTGGATATGAAAGATAAACAAGCCCTAGCATTGAGTATACAAAAATGTAATAGCCAGGCTTTATTAACTTAACGCAGAATAACTTATGAAAAGATTTTTTCTTCGGTAACAATTCTATCCATCGGCACATCATGCGGTTGAGCATTGATGTTGTCGAGTAACATCCACTGAAAACCAATGCCAATACTGAACGGTTTAACAGGACTGGCAAGAGTACGATCATAAAAACCACCCCCATTGCCCAAGCGATGTAAATCACTATCAAATCCCACCAGTGGAATGATCAGCACATCAGGCTTTACGATGGGTGTGTTTTGAGGCACCGGAATATCCCAAATTTCAGCCTGCATAATGGATTCCGGACGCCATTGCCGAAATTGTAAAGCTTCTTTAGGGCCAATAATCTTCGGCAAGGCGGCTTGCCAACCTTGCTCGATAAGGCCGCAAATGAAATCCCGGCAATCTATTTCACCGCGTACCGGCCAGTAAAAACCAATAGTGCCCTTGGGCAAGGGATCCAGTATGGTCTGTAATTTATCAAATAAAGCTACCTGATGAATCAGGCGAAGATCATTTGCAGTGTCTAAACGCTGTTGGGTTAACCGATAGCGTTGTTCATTGCGCCACTCTTGCCAGGTAGTCATGCAGATTCCGGTATTTCCAGTAATTCTTGCAGACGGTCCTTATTGAATACCACATCGGCTAGTGTGTAATCGTCCAGTACGTTCAGGAAGGCGGCCTGGGCTTTATGCAGAGCATTTCTCAATATGCAGGCAGGTTGAATAGGACAGGCGATTTCATCTCCGAAACAGGGAAGTAATTGCAGGTTTTCAGTTTTCCGGACCAGTTTTCCTATACCGATATCATTGATTGGTAAAGCCAGTTTCAAGCCACCCCCACGACCTCGATGGCTCACAATATAACCATGCTGAACCAGCGTTTGAGCGACTTTTGCAAGATGATTGGATGAAATGCCGAATCGTGTCGCCGCATCCTGAATGGTTGCAGCTTGCTTACCATGATGTATTGCCAGATAGACCAGTAATCGAAGCGCATAATCGGTATGCGTTGTCAGTTGCATTATTCGTTGACTCCTAAAAGATGGACCAATACTATGTGTTTTTAAATAGGTATGTAAAATGCCTGTTTAGCTAATAGGAGTTCGGCAATGAAGCCTGAAACTTTCGATATTATTCATCAAACCGTGCCTTTACTGGAGCAGCATGGCGAACAATTAGCAGACTGTTTTTACAAAAATATGTTCCGTAATAACCCGGAAGTAAACGTTTTTTTCAATCCAGCTCATCAACAATCAGGTGCCCAGCAACACGCTTTGGCTTCAGTCATCTGTGCCTATGCCCGGCACATTGATAACCCCGGCCAATTGCGACAAGCGCTTGAGGTTATTTTTCATAAACATGTTTCTCTGGGGATAAAACCTGAACATTACCCCATCGTAGGAAATAATTTGTTATTAACGCTTCGTGAAGTTCTTGGCGAAGCGGCAACGACTGAGGTGATTGACAGCTGGACAGAGGCTTATGGTGTTTTAGCCGGTATTTTTATCGACAGAGAAGATGATTTATATCAGCAACAGCTGATCAAACATGGCTGGAATGGCTTTAAGGCTTTCACCCTGATTCGACGTCATTCAGAAAGCAGCAACATTACTTCTTTCTATCTGCGACCAACTGATAATAAGTCGTTAAAGGCTTATCTGCCGGGGCAATTTATTACGCTGAAAATTCAACTGGCCGACGGTAGCCAGGCGATGCGGAATTATAGTTTGTCTTCAGCTCCGAGAGAAGATCACTATCGAATCAGCGTCAAAAAACATGCCGGTGAGTTGCCAGATCATCCTGGCGGGGTAGTCTCCAACAGATTGCATGATAACGTGCAGGTAGGTGACCAGCTGCTGCTGGCACCCCCCATTGGAAACTTTATATTAAGGATGCCCGAAGCAGTCAATATGCCCTTGGTGTTTATTGCTGGTGGAGTGGGAATAACGCCTTTACTTGCCATGCTGCATTGGGGTTTGGTCCATGAACCAGATCGTTCATTTACACTGATACAGTTAGCTAAAAATAATGACTTTCTGCCATTTTATGAAGAACTCTCAGTACTAGCGCGTACCTACCCAAATTTTCAATGGCATATTCGTCTCAGCCAGTCTTCCGGCTCTCAATCACTGTATTTGCATGATAGTGAAGGCTATATAGACAAAGCGTTGCTGGATCTCCTGGTACCAGAGTCTGAGGCGAATTATTACCTGTGCGGGCCTGCCGCAATGATGCGAACCACAATGGCCATATTAAAAGAGCGTGGCGTTGATAGTTCATCAATAGCTGCCGAATTTTTCGGGCCTTCCCAATACTTAAGAGACTGAAACCCAGGTATTTATTCCGTAGGTATCCGCTTAATGGTAACGAAGCCATTAAGCGGAATTATCAATCTAACCAAAGACATGACAAAGCAATGAAGCTATCCGACAGGCTGCAAAAGTGGCAGCAACGTTTATTACAAACTCACCCAAAACTTAAAGAAAAGCTAAATGCCAGTTTAGGAGCATTTACGGCAATCTGGCTGCTTATGACACTTCTCAGCCAATTACAAATGACGATGGAAATGGAATTGCTGGTACTTGCATCAATGGGCGCCTCTACATTCTTATTATTTGTAGTGCCACATAGTCCAATGGCTCAACCCTGGCCGTTAATGGCGGGTCATTTAATCGCTGCTGTAATGGGAGTGAGTTGTAACTATTGGATAGCTGAGCCGGTGTTGGCAACTGCCATGGCGGTGGGCTTGGCGGTGTTTTTTATGCATTTTCTGCATGCCCTTCATCCGCCTGCAGCCGCGACAGCCATGATTGCGGTTATTGGCATGCCGGAGCACAGCAGTATTGCATGGTTTTTTGTTTATGCTGTTGTCACTATCAACGCAGGAAGCCTGCTTGTTTTGTCTTTACTGATTAATAATCTGTTGCCAGGACGCCACTATCCGCATCGTGATAACCATCATAAACACCACGATCAATTCATAAAACAGAAAGATAAAACCACGTTATTAAATGAAGAAGATTTTCATTGGGCGCTTTCCCAAATGGAGGCTGTCATTGATGTCTCAGAAACAGACCTGATAGATTTATATGAGTTTGCTTCAGAGCATGCAGAGAAAAGAAATTTAAACCAGAAAATGAAAAATTAATTTTATTCAGTTTGATTTAAGTTTGGTTTTGTAAAGTGGGCTCACCTTAATCGGAAAGGAGTACCAAAAATGAAAAAACTAAACAAAATGACTCTGGCAACTATACTTGCATCAGCCTTAACGTTTTCAACGGCAGCTGTTGTTGCAGATGATGATCCAGCCACTATGCAAATGAAAGCAGAAAAATTTGGCTTAATCAGCAGTGAAGAAGCTAAAAATATTGCGTTAAATGAAAAATCCGGCGTGGTTACAGATATCGAATTAGACAGTATTGATAACGGTGGCGGTTGGGAATACGAAGTTGAAGTTGTTCAGGAAGATGGCACTGAATGGGATATTGATGTTCATGCCAAAACCGGTGAACTTCGCAAAGTCGAACGTGATTGATAGTTAATTCTATCTTGATGTAAAAAGCAGCGGCCCGTCTTTGACGGGCCGTTTTTTTATCTATAACAAATATAAAATAAAGTTAAAATTCAGTTTTAATTAATTTTACTTTTATATCTTTAGAAATTCTTAATAAAAAAGAGGTCAAAGATGAAAAGTTTAGTGATATTCTCGGTTGTTTCTGTAATGAGTTTTCCCGTTTTGGCAGATGATTTACATGAGATAAAAACAAAAAGTGAACAACTCGGTTTGATTAGTATAGAGGAAGCAAAATCTATTGCGCTAGAAGCCAAGCCAGGCATCATTGATGATATTGACTTGGAGAACCGTGCATTTTTTGGTGGATGGGATTATGAAATGGAAGTGCTGGGTAAAGATGGCAAGGAATGGGATATTTATATCAATGCAGAAACCGGTGAAGTCAGAAAAGTCAGTCGAGATTGGGACTTGTTCTAAAGCATTTTTTAGGGCTTGTTGATCTTTCATATCCCCAGCCCTGCGGGTTGTGACTGAAAAAGCGCCACTTATGTCCACGGATGGACAGGCCGCTATCGCTATCCCTGCTATCGCGGCATTTGGGCATCCTTGCCCATCATATGCCGGCGCGCCAAGGAGGCGCGCGCCGGTCTGCGTGGCCTACATGGATGTAGGTCAGGGGCGTGAGCAGGATGCGGAAGCTTTGCTCGTTACTTATTTAGAATAACTACAAAAACGTCAGGACAAGC
>NZ_DFMC01000002.1:154380-335583 GCF_002375335.1 Methylophaga sp. UBA3603 | reverse complement strand
GCAAAGAAGCGAGAATTATACAGCCACTCGCCGGGCTGTCAACAACAATTATTACAGAATTATGAAACTAGAATAAAACTGAAATTTTGCAGAAAAAATGGTGGGCCGTCTGCGACTCGAACGCAGGACCATCGGATTAAAAGTCCGGTGCTCTACCAACTGAGCTAACGGCCCAAACCAAGCGCGACATAATACTATAGTTGATAAAAATGACAACCCCAGTTGCCAATATTTTTCTATTTTATCGACATAGAATAGCGGGGGGAGTCATACAGGAAACATGTAATCACTGATTCTTACCAAGAAACAATAACTTATTGATACCGTGTTGGGTCTGCTAGTCCGGCATCAATAAAACCTTGTCGTCTGAAGCGACAGGAATCACATTGTCCACACGCTCTGCCTTGCGCATCAGCTTGGTAGCAGGAAACTGTTTCGCTGTAATCAATCCCCAGCTCCGTACCACGCTTAACGATTTCTGACTTTGAAAGGTGCATCAATGGTGCTTTTATATATATAGCGGAACCTTCAACTGCCGATTTGGTTGCCAGGTTAGCCAGCTTTTCAAATGCATCAATAAATTCAGGGCGACAATCAGGATAGCCTGAGTAATCCACAGCGTTAACCCCGACAAAAATGGCTTCGGCATTAAGTACTTCTGCCCAGCCTAATGCAATCGACAGAAAAACTGTATTTCGTGCCGGGACATAAGTAATCGGAATACCCTGTTGTTCTGTCTCTGGCACATCAATGTCATCTGTTAATGCTGACCCACCGATGGCACGAAGATCAATCTGTATTACTTTATGGCTGGCTACACCAGATTTTTTAGCCAGATTTTCCGCTGCAAAAAGTTCGGTTTTGTGTCGCTGACCATAATCAAAGCTGATAGTGAAGCATTCATAACCTTCAGCTTTGGCAATTGCCAAGGCTGTAACGGAATCTAATCCGCCGGAAAGTAATATGACAGCACGTTTAGTCATCGGCCTTGAGCATCGTTCCAAAGATATTTATGCAATTGAATTTGCATTCTTACCGGCAGATTATCAGCAATAATCCATTCCGCTAAATCGGTAGGGTTTAAATCACCATGCACCGGGGAAAATAAAATCTCACAACGATCTATCAGCTCCAGCGAGAATAACTGCTCACGAGCCCAATCATAATCTTCACGATTACAGATAACGAATTTGATTTGATCCTGAGGGTTTAACAGATCAATATTGCCGTAACGATTTTTGGAGACTTCGCCTGATGTGGGGGTTTTTAAATCCATAACCCGTACAACCCGCGGATCGATATTACTGATATCCATCGCACCACTGGTTTCCAATGACACTTCGACATCCAACTCACACAAGGCAGTTAATAATTCCCGACAGGTATTCTGGGCCAGCGGTTCGCCGCCGGTAACAGTGACATAGCGGGGATTGTAGCTTTTTACTTCAGCAACAATGTCACTGATCTCCATTTTTTGCCCGCCATGAAAGGCATAAGCGGTATCACAATAACCACAACGTAACGGGCAGCCGGTCAACCTGACAAAAACGGTGGGCAGGCCCACTGTTCGGGTTTCACCTTGTAATGAATAGAAAATCTCGGTGATACGACATTGAGCCATCTACGTAATCTACAAAAAATGTTTTATTGTGCATTTTGCTGGATACGATCCAGACGCACTTTCGCCAGTCGAGATGCTGATGTATCCGGATATTGCTCAATCACCTGATTCAATGATGCTTGCGCCTTACTGGTATCGCCAGTTTCATATTCACTGAAACCGCGTTTTAACAAAGCATCTGCCACTTTATTACTGTCGGGATAGCTGGAGATGACTTTATCAAAAGCCACGATTGCTTTATCAAATTCACGCAAAACGTAATGTGCTTCGCCTTGCCAATAATAGACATTAGGCAGATATGAACTATTTGGATAATTTTGGGGGAATGCTCCCAACGCTGACAAAGCTTCCTGATAACGGCCGCCACGCAGATCCTGTAATGCTGACTGATATGCAGCTTCGCCACTTTCTACTGCGACGGGCACAGGTGCGCTCTCTCCAGCGTCTGTCTGATCAGTGGGTGTATTCTGCAAACCACCATCGGCTAACTCTTCATCAATTGAATTGTTATCCACAGAAGGAGAATCGATAACTGATGGAGCTTGAGAAACAGGAGCTTGCTGCTGAATTTCTGTTATTCGTTGATCAAGATCAAGATATTGTTCGCGCTGGCGTTTTTGAATCTGTTCTATTTGGTGATTAAGTTCTTCATTAGCACCATTTAAACGTTGAATCTCACGCTGCAATTGATCAACCTGAGTGAGCAAGGAGGTTAATCCCTGCCCCTGAATAATACGTTCCAACCTATCCACGCGAGCCTGTAAAGCTTCTTCTTCAGCCCAAGAAACAGCGGGCGCCAATATAGCGCCCACCATTAATACGATTGCAAGTTGTTTTTGCTTTTTAAAAGGCATATCAACGACCAATGTAAATTATTTCAACTCGACGGTTTTGTGACCATGCAGATTCATCACTACCATCAACGGCAGGACGTTCTTCACCAAAGCTTGTCACACGAAATTGTTGGGCACTAGCGCCCTGCAACATCAGTAACTGACGAATAGATAAAGCACGTCGTTCACCTAATGCGAGATTATATTCACGCGAGCCCCGCTCATCAGTATGACCTTCAAGACGGACAGTCAGATTAGGATTTTTACCCAAATAAGCTGCGTGAGCCTCGACGATAGGTTGATCTTGTGGTCTTACACTGGCGCTATCGTAATCAAAGTAGATTACCCGATTGGAGAGAGGGTTGGATGGATCATTCAATTCACTTCCTGCATAACCATCTTCGCCAACAATAACACTTGCTTCTGCTCCCAGATCGCTACCATCAGCTCCTTGACCAGTAACACCTGAAGTTGATGCGCCATTACGCTCCTCAACCAACACATCATCGGTTCCATCTTTTGTGGCATTACCGCTACAGGCATTGAGTAAAAACAATGCAATAAGTAGAGCCGAGAACTTATAACGATTCATAACAAACACTCCTGACATAAATTATTTTTTCAGCGGAGACCATGCTGGTTCACGCACAACAGTTCCGGATTCGCTCAAACGTTGATGGATCCGGCCATCAACAGAGACAGCAGCTAAAACACCGCTACCTTTTTGCTCAGTAGCATACAGGATCATTTGGCCATTCGGCGCGAAACTCGGCGATTCAGCTCTTCCTGAATCCGTCAAAACTTGCATTGCGCCGGTTTTCAAATCCTGTACAGCAATATAAAAACCACCATTGGCACCATGTACCATGGCCAGTTTGCTTCCATCTGGTGATAAATCAGGTGAAGCATTGTAATTTCCTTCAAAACTTATCCGTTCAGCTCTACCACCATTTGCTGAAACTTTGTAAATTTGTGGTCGACCACCACGGTCAGAAGTAAAGTAAATCTCATTGCCATCGCGTGACCAGACTGCTTCAGTATCAATCGCCTGAGCATTATTAGTGACCCGTATTAAATCACCATTGGCTAATTCCATGACATAAATTTCCGGGTTACCATTTCTCGACAGAGTCAGGGCCAGCTTTTTGCCATCAGGCGACCAAGCCGGTGCGCTATTTATGCCTTCAAAGGAGGCAACTGACTTGCGTTGTCCGCTTTGCAACTGCTGAACAAAAACCTCTGTTTTGCCATTCTCAAATGATACATAGGCTAATTGATTGCCATCAGGTCCCCAGGACGGCGACATAATCGGTTGAGTAGATTGTAATACAGTCCGTGGATTTGCTCCATCAGCATCCGATATCTGTAAAGCGAAACGTTTTTTACCATCACCAGCCGTTATTTGTGTGACAAACGCCAGACGCGTTGAAAAAATACCTTTTTCGCCGGTTAATGTTTCATAGATAACATCTGCAATCTGATGGCCTAATGCACGCAATCCAGATGCAGGCACCTGGTAACGTTTTCCGGCCAATTGCTGACCACGGTAAACATCAAACAATTGGAATTGAACCTGGTAGTTCTCGCCATCCTGACTGCTGATTTTGCCGATAACAAGCCCTTCGGAACGTAATAAACGCCAATCTGCAAAATTGACCTGTGATTGTTCAGTGGGTCGAGAAACCAAATCCTGGTTATCTAATGGTGCGAAACGACCAGTACTCTCGAGATCATTACGAATAATGCTGGTTATATCCTCAGGCGCTTTAATTCCTTCGGCGCCAAACGGCACAATAGCGATTGGGAGTGCGCTATCTGAACCTCCGGTGATTTCGACTTTTAACACGGCAGATGCCTGAATTGGCATAAAAAACATCGCCATTAAGGCAAGCGAACGAATTAATTTCGGGGCCATATTAACTTCTCTCATTCAGGTTTAAAGTATATTTCAATGCCTTCACTGATAATCTTTTGTGCTGCATCAGGGTCTGAAGGCATTGGCATTGGAGCGGCCTTATAAACAGCATTTTCTGCAGAACGATCAAATATTTCACTACCACTGCTTTTTATCACTCTTACACTGCGGATATCACCACCCGGAATAAGTTTCACTTCCAGCGTAACAAGTAACCCAGGTTCTGCATTAGCTGGTTTAGTCCAGTAACGGGTAATTCTTTGTTGAATCTGCAATCCGTAGGTATCCAGAACGCCAGCAATCCGTTTCTGCTTGCGCTGTTCTGCCTCAGCATCTAATTGTCTTTGTAATGCTTGTTCCGCTTCTGCTCGTGATTTTTCTGCGGCCAGGCGTTCTGCCTCAGCTTTTCGCTTGGCCTGAGCTTCAGCAGCTTTTCGTTTAGTTTCAGCTTCAGCTGCCTTACGTTTAGCCTCTTCTTCTGCTTTACGCTTGGCTTCCTCTTCTGCTTTACGTTTGGCTTCCTCTTCCGCTTTACGTTTGGCCTCTTCCTCAGCCTTGCGTCTGGCTTCCTCTTCCGCCTTGCGTTTAGCCACAGCTTCTTCTCGGGCCTTTTCTGCTGCTAAGCGTTCTGCTTCAGCTCGTTGTTTAGCTTCTTCAGCCGCTTTTCGCTCAGCTTCTGCCTTTTGTTTAGCTTGTTCTGCTTGTTGACGTTCCAACTCTGCCTGTTTACGTGCTTCTTCCTGTTCTATACGTTGCTGCTCAAGCTCTTTCAAGCGTTGTTGTTCAAGTTCAGCTTCTTGTTTTAGTTTTTCGGCATCAAGCTTGGCACGTTCCTGCATATCCAGAAATTCTTGCTCTTTACGAGCCAGCTCATCTTGCGTTTTTTCAAGTTGTTCATCCAGTTTTTGCTGACGCTCTTCTTCTGCTGCACGTTTTTTTTCTTCCGCTTCCTGCAAACGCGCCATTTCTTCAAGAACTAAATCTTCGTCAACTACGGTAGCTTGTACGATCTCGACTTCTGGTTGGCCAAACTGGCGAATATCAGTAGGCATATCAAAGCTGAATATCAGCAGTAAAAATAACAATATATGCAATATTGTTGAAGTGCCGCCGGCAAGAAGAGTTTGCACAATTGGATGCTTCATCTTAATTACTGTGTTTCCGTTTCCGGTCTTTGAGTAATCAAACCGACATTCGGTACGCCTGCTTTTTGTAATAAAGCCATAGCCCCTACCACTTGTCCATAACTTGCTGAACTATCGCCTTTGACCATCACTGGCGTTTGAGGGTTTCGGCGTAATACAGCCGACACTCTGGCAACCAGTTCCTGTGCACCGATACTTTGATCCTGATTATCACCTACTGATGCATAGTAAGCACCTTCAGCATCAACCGAAATCACCAAAGGTTCAAGATTTTCCGGCGCTTCAACCGGATTGGCATCGGCCTTGGGTAAATCGACTTGAACGCCCTGGGTTAGCATGGGCGCGGTAATCATGAAAATGATCAGCAATACCAGCATCACGTCGATGTACGGTACGACATTAATTTCTGCCATAGGCTTGCGACGTTGGCGTTGTTGTTTATAAAGCGCCATAGTTGGCTCCGTTATTAACCTTGTTGCCGTTGCAAAATTGAAGAGAATTCTTCAACGAAATTGTCATAACGACTAATCAATCTCTCAACTTCATGTGAATAACGGTTATATGCTACAACCGCTGGTATCGCTGCAAACAAGCCCATTGCTGTCGCGATCAAAGCCTCGGCAATACCTGGGGCAACCATAGCCAGTGTCGCCTGTTGCACTTCGCCTAAAGCTCGAAATGAATTCATGATACCCCAGACCGTTCCAAACAAACCAATGTATGGACTGGTAGAACCTGCTGTCGCCAGAAAGGGTAACGAAACTTCCAATTCATCCATTTCACGGGACAAGGAAATACGCATTACTCGCTGAGTCCCTTCCAACACATAGGTTGAGTCAGTAGAGGATTTTTTTAAACGGACAAATTCCTTGAAACCCGCCTCGAAAATTCCCTCCATACCCCGACCGGAGTGAGGTCTGGCAGTAATATCCTCATAGAGTCTGTTTAATTCATTTCCCGACCAGAATTTATCTTCAAATAAATCAGCATCTCGCCGGGCATCGGCTAACTCGCTGCGTTTTTTGAAAATAATGGTCCAGGAATAAACTGATATCAGCAGCAAAATAAGCATAACGATCTGCACCAGTAAACTGGCTTCAGATATCAGGGACATCAAGGATAGATCAGCATTCACATTGCATCTCCGTCAAAATAAAAGAAGGTATCGGGCACGGTTTAAATCGCAAAGCATCCAGGCAGGCCACTCGGACCGACGCACCGCACAACAGTTCACCGTCACGCAGTACTGATTGCTCAAACTGCATGCTTGCACCGCTCGTTTGTGTCATTTCAGATCGAATCAATAAGGCATCATTAAAACGTGCCGGGCGACGAAAATTAATTTGCATCGAATGGACTGCAAACAGACAATTATGTTCGTCTTTTAAAACATTTTGTTCAAAACCGAGCTGGCGTAGCCACTCTGTTCGCGCCCGCTCCATAAACTTCAGATAATTTGCGTGATATACAACGCCACCACTATCCGTATCTTCGTAATACACTCTCACCGGCCAATCAAAAGACTGCATTAATCACCTGTCAGATCTAAATCCGGTGTCAGACCCAAATGCAAAAAAGCCCGTTTGGTAGCGATTCTGCCACGAGGTGTCCGCATGATAAATCCTTCCTGAATCAAAAAGGGTTCAATAACATCTTCAATCGTGCCACGCTCTTCTCCAATAGCCGCGGCAATATTGTCCAATCCTACCGGGCCACCGGAAAATTTTTCAATGATGGCCAGCAATAGTTTGCGGTCCAACATATCAAAACCAAATTTATCGACATCCAGCAAATCCAGTGCCTGTCTGGCAATTTCTGCTGTGACAATACCATCAAACCGCACTTCTGCGTAGTCACGAACCCGTCGTAATAAACGGTTGGCTATTCGCGGCGTGCCTCTGGAACGGTGAGCAATTTCACCTGCACCATTAACGTCCAGCGTTAAACCTAGAATACGTGCGCTACGCTGCACAATCGTACTTAAATCAGCGACATTATAAAATTCCAATCGCTGCACAATGCCAAATCGGTCTCGCAAAGGCGAGGTCAGTGAACCAGCGCGGGTTGTTGCTCCGACCAGGGTAAATGGCTCAAGATCCAGCTTAATTGAACGAGCTGCCGGTCCCTCACCGATCATGATATCGATCTGGTAATCTTCCATCGCCGGATACAACACTTCTTCAACCACCGGGCTTAATCGATGAATTTCATCGACAAACAATACATCATTCGGCTCTAGATTGGTCAGCAACGCTGCCAAATCACCAGGACGCTCTAAAACCGGCCCCGAAGTTTGTCTTAAATTAACGCCCATTTCATTGGCGATAATATGTGCCAATGTGGTTTTACCCAGCCCCGGAGGACCAAATATCAGTGTATGGTCCAACGCTTCTTTGCGTTGCCGGGCCGCTGAAACAAATAATTCCATCTGCTCGCGCACCACCGGTTGCCCAATATAGTCCTCGAGTCTAATGGGCCGGATAGCCCGATCCACCCGGTCATCATCATTCAGCGTTTGCGGAGTAATAAAACGTTCATCCATAGTTAATTACGCTGTAACGCCTGTCTGATGATTTGCTCAGTAGTCATATCCTGGGCATCAAAACTACGGATCATTCTGTCTGCTTCGGCGGCTTTATACCCTAAAGCAATCAAAGCTTCCAGTGCTTCTTTTCGTGCCCCGCTGCTACTCGGCATATTCGTCGTAATTTGTTCATCAAGCCCCATTGCAGAACCGACTTCCTTAAGTCTGTCGCGCATCTCTATAATAAGACGATCTGCTGTCTTTTTACCGACACCAGGCAAACGCGTCAAACTTGCGGCATCACCTTCCTGCACACTTCGAGCAAAGCTATCGACGTCGCTACCCGATAAAATCGTCAGTGCCAGTTTCGCTCCCACTCCATTTACCTTAAGTAAACTGCGAAATAATAATCGTTCGCGAGTAGTAGCAAAACCATACAACAACTGGGCGTCTTCGCGCACGACTAAATGGGTATATAAACTCACTTTTTCATTAAGTGACGGCAAATTTACAAAAGTAGACATGGGAGCGGAAACTTCATAGCCCACCCCATTTACATCCAGCACCAATTCCGGCGGCTGTTTTTCGATAATAATTCCGGTAAGACGACCAATCATCGGCTATAGCGTCCTCCTCGACGACGACTGATCCGCATTCCTGCGGGAAGTTTATTGCTGAGACTATCCAGTGCTGCATGATTTGCATGGGTTACCGCACAGGCCAAGGCATCTGCGGCATCTTCCATTGGCGCTTCTTTTAATTGCAACATGACCGACATCATATACTGGACCTGTTCTTTTTTGGCATGTCCATTACCAACGACAGCTTTTTTTATTTGTGTGGCGGAATATTCATGGACTTTTAAATGTTGATTGACTGCGGCACAAATGGCAGCCCCTCGAGCCTGACCAAGTTTCAAAGCTGAATCAGCATTTTTATGCAGAAACACCTGTTCGATAGACATAATTTCAGGTTGATACCGCAGAATCAGATCGGTCAATCCATCAAAAATCTGTTTCAGACGATCAGCAAACTCGCCATCACCCACCAGCAATCTGCCATTAATGACGTGCTTAATCTGTTTACCGTCAAGCTCTATGATGCCAAAACCGGTTTTACGGGAGCCGGGATCAACACCGAGAATGCGTGACATAGGGGGATGGCCGCTAGTTCTCCAGCTGCGCCATCACCTCATCAGAGAAGTCTGCATTTGAATAGACCTGTTGCACATCATCAAGCTCTTCAAACGCTTCTATCATGGCGATGGCTTTTTGTGCGTCATCCAACTCCAGACTGACGGTATTGTCAGGGTGCATGGTGACTTCGGCTGATTGCGCCTCAAAGCCAGCGGCATCCAAGGCATCTTTAACAGCAGCATACTCATCCGGCGTGGTAAACACATCGATGGAACCATCATCATTGGTGACAATATCTTCAGCACCCGCTTCCAGCGCGACTTCCATGACCGCGTCTTCATCCAGACCTGGCGCTAGACTGATAATGCCTTTTTGATTAAACATGAAAGCCACACAGCCATCGGTGCCCATATTGCCACCGCGTTTACTGAAAACATGGCGTACCTCAGCAACCGTGCGGTTACGATTGTCCGTCATGCAATCCACCATAATAGCGATGCCATTTGGCCCGTAGCCTTCGTAACGTACCTCTTCGTATGCAGCACCCTCGAGTTCACCTGCACCACGCTTAGACGCTCGTTCAATAACATCTTTGGTCATATTACTGCCCAAAGCCTTATCGATGGCAGCACGTAAGCGTGGATTAGTCGCCGGGTCACTACCGCCCATTCTGGCGGCAACAGTAATTTCACGAATCAGCCGGGTGAACAGTTTGCCGCGTTTGGCATCTTGCGCACCTTTTCTATGCTGGATATTCGCCCATTTACTATGACCTGCCATTTGGTACTAACCTCTTTGTTATTACGTTAAATATTTAGTTTTTCTGAATTAAACCAGGGTATTCCAGTCGCGATAATATTCGCTGCGACCATAAACCTGATCGAAATACATGCTTTGCAACTGTTCAGTGATTGGACCGCGTTTGCCCTCGCCAATAGGACGATTATCCAACTCACGAATAGGGGTAACTTCTGCGGCAGTGCCAGTGAAAAAGGCTTCATCACAGATATAAACTTCATCACGCGTAATGCGTTTTTCAATGACTTTCAAACCAATATCGTTCGCCAGACGCATAACGGTATCGCGGGTAATACCTTCCAGTGCAGAGGTTAACTCAGGTGTATAAAGTACACCATCACGCACCATAAAAAAGTTTTCCCCACTGCCTTCAGTAACAAAGCCGTTGGCATCTAATAAAAGTGCTTCGTCATAACCATCATTCACGGCTTCCTGCAACGCCATCATCGAATTCATGTAGTTGCCATTGGCTTTGGCTTTACACATGGTGATATTCACATGGTGACGGGTAAACGATGAGGTTTTAATGCGAATACCGCGGGTCATGTTTTCTTCACCCAGATAGGAACCCCAGCTCCAGGCAGCCACCATCACATGTGTTTTTAAATTGTCAGCGCGGATACCCATGCCTTCAGAACCATAAAAACACATCGGACGAATATAGGCAGAATCCAGTTTGTTATCTCGAACCACAGCACGTTGTGCTTCGTTTAAAGTCGCTTTATCAAACGGGATGTTCATACCGAGAATCTTGGCGCTACGGAAGAGCCGGTCTGTATGCTCCTGCAGGCGAAAAATAGCAGCGCCAGCATCTGTTTGATAGGCACGGACTCCTTCAAACACCCCCATTCCGTAGTGCAGTGTATGCGTCAGCACATGGACTTTAGCTTCGCGCCAAGGCACAAATTCGCCATCCAACCAGATAACGCCATCACGATCTGCCATTGTTACTGCTGCCATAATTACCTACTTTTGAGACTTAATATTGATATCAAACTGGTCTTAACGTAACCAGCGTTGCCAAATTGCGTTCACTTGTTGCTGAAAATCGGCCACTTTGGCCTCCGGCACCACTGCCGGTTGTTCCTGAAGAACACAATGATTTGCTTCACTACGATAATAGCGATAAGCATCTGCGAGCATGTTCCCTTCTTGTTCACTGAGCTTGCCTGTCGCGACTAAAGCATCCAAAATTCGGATATTATCGGTGTAAACCATCAGATCTGGCAAGCTTGCTGACCAAGCTAGTACTGCATATTGCACCATAAATTCAATATCAGTGATACCACCTACGCCCTGCTTAAGATCAAAATTTCCTGCAGACGACTTATCCAGTTGCTGACGCATTTTATGGCGCATTTCACTGACTTCTTTTGCCAGCTCGGATTCAGTACGTGATTTGGACAAAACTTGCTGGCGAATGTTACTGAATTCTTCAGCTAATTTTTTATCTCCTGCGACACACCTGGCTCTGACCAGAGCCTGATGTTCCCACGTCCAGGCTTCATTTTGTTGATAATCATCAAAGCCTGAAATTGGACTCACCAGCAACCCTGAATTACCCCTTGGCCTCAGTCGCATATCGACTTCATAAAGCACTCCACCCGCAGTCACGGTATTTAATAAGTGGATCATCCGCTGAGCCAAACGTGTATAAAACACCATCAAATCGACAGGTTTATCACCATCAGTCATTCCCTCCCGCGCATCATCAAATACAAAAACTAAATCCAGATCTGAGCCATACCCCAACTCCAGTCCACCTAATTTTCCATAGGCAATGACACTAAAGCCGCACTCCGTCATATCATCTTTATCCGCAGCGGGCGGTAATCCGTGACGCGAGATCAGATATTGCCAAGCCAATTGCAACACACGTTCCAACAAAATTTCTGCCAATTCGCTGAGTTGATCACCGATCCGCATCAACGGTAATACTTCGGTGACATCTGCTGCAGCAACATGCAAAGTGGCAATTTGCCGAAACTCCCGCAATAAATTCATTTGCTGTTCAAGATCGGTGTCTTCAGCAGCTGAGAGGAACTGGTTTAATAAGGCTTGTTGCTGTTCTCGGCCAGGCACTTCGTAAAGTGATCGCGGATCCAGCAATTCATCCAGTAATACTGGATAACGTGCTAACTGATGGCTAATTAATGGACTTGCCGCACAGAGTTTGACCAGTTGAGATAAGGCCAGGGTATTTTCAACTAATAGCGACATATAGGCTGAACGTCGCATAATCGATTCCAATAACGGAATCATCCGATTCAGGCAAGTATCAGGCTCATCAGTGCCAGCAGCAGCCTGAACCAATAATGGCAATAATTTTTTGAGACGTCCGAGACCGGTATGACTAAGGTTTTTCACGACATGTAGGTTCAACAATTTTTCAATCGTCTGTTGGGATTGCTCTGGTTCGTGATATCCCCATGTTTCAAGATAAGACGTTATTTCTGCTTCGCTGGAAGTTAACAATGCAATACTGTCGGTACTCTCATCATCGGCCTGTGGTGCAGTCAGTAATTGTTGGAAATGTTCATGCACCTGCTGCCGATGTTCACTGAGAGTTTCAACAAAAGCAGTCCAGCTCTCAAATCCCATACTCCTTGCTAAACGAATTCGGGCCTCATTATTACTGGGTAATAAATGTGTTTGTTGATCTGCCCAGGCCTGAATACGATGTTCTGTTCGACGCAGAAACACATACGCATTTTTTAAGGCTGTTACAGCGTAATCTGACAATAATTTTCGCTCAGCCAATAAATCCAGAATCGTCAGAATGGGTCTTTGCTGCAAAGGTTTGTCACGCCCGCCATAAATTAACTGAAACACCTGACCAATAAACTCAATTTCGCGGATCCCTCCTGCTCCAAGCTTGATATTGTCTTCCATGCCTTTTAAATGAAGCTGTCCGGCAATCATGGATTTCATTTCACGCAGTGAATCAAACATGCCGTAATCAAGGTAACGTCGATAGACAAACGGTCGTAGTAGCTCGCTGATAGCTTTCTTATCCTGTTCACTGCCCGTAACAGGTCTTGCCTTGATCATTGCATAGCGTTCCCATTCCCGGCCTTGAGTCTGGTAGTAATCCTCCATGGCATCAAAACTGGCGACTAATGATCCACTTTCACCAAACGGGCGCAAACGCATATCTACCCGAAACACAAATCCATCAACGGTCACATTATCGAGAGCCTGAATCAGTTTGCGACCCAAGCGAGTAAAAAACTCTTCATTGGTGAGGCTTTTCCGTGCGCCTTGTGTTTCGCCATCATCAGGATAGGTAAAAATCAAATCTATGTCAGAAGACAGGTTCAATTCCCCGGCACCCATTTTGCCCATCCCCAGCACGATTAAATGCTGTGGCTGAGCCAACTCATCCATCGGGGTGCCAAGCAGTTCGGTTTGCCATTGATAAAGCTTGTTTAATGCCTGCTCAACGCAACAATCCGCCAATGCCGTTAACTCACGCACCGTTTCTGCCAGATCGGCCCATCCACTTAAATCCCGCCAGATAATACGCACCATTTCTCGGTGTCGAAAGAACCGCAATTGTTGTTGCAAAGTGGCTTCATCATTTACCTGTGCCAGCCGGGTTTGCAGGCGTTGCTGATAGCCATCTTCTGCATAGACAGTTTCCAAATCACCACTTTCGACCAACTCACGCAAACGCTGTGGTTGCCTGTCGCCCTGATTCAACACATACTCACTGGCCGTTAATACTTCAGAGGCAGAATCAAGCAGATTTTGCTTATCCTGCAGAATCGATTGCCATCGTTCTGTAAGTTGTGTTGTGGTCATTTTTGCCTCATTGGATATTTCAAAATGCACAGTCATTGAAAATGTGTCTAAACTAACAGAACATATGACTTATCGCGATGTAATAACCACGAAATTTTCACATCGGCAAATGTATTTTCTCAGACTAAATAACCTTCGTCTCGTCAAAGGAGACAACGATGGACAGCAATGAATATAACGCCCCGCATTTCACCCCAAAAAGCGTTTCTGATCGGGTGGCGCTGGCAATTGTAAAATTTATGCGTTTTTTTGCTGACGTCTTTTTTTCCGGGCGTTACGGACATCGTGCTGTCGTACTGGAAACGGTTGCAGCCGTACCTGGCATGGTTGGCGGGGCTCTTCAGCATCTTCGTTCACTGCGCCGGATGCAAAATGATGATGGCTGGATCAGTACTTTGCTGGAAGAAGCTGACAATGAACGCATGCATCTGCTTACCTTTGTGCATATTGCCAAACCAAGCTGGTTCGAACGCGTGTTGATTATCATTGCTCAGGGTGTGTTTTATAACTTGTTCTTTATTTTATATATTTTCTCATCTCGAGTAGCCCATCGAATTGTTGGTTATCTTGAGGAAGAAGCTGTGTACAGCTATACCGAGTATTTAGCAGGTATCGATTCAGGCAAATACGAAAACGTAGCCGCACCGCAAATTGCCATTGATTACTGGAACCTGCCACAGGATGCGCTGCTACGTGATGTAGTGTTAGTTGTAAGAGATGATGAGGCCAAGCATCGTGATGTAAATCATGATTTTGCCAATCAATTGCAAAACGCCTAATATGCCGCTGAATGAAGTAACAAATCGGGTTAGATTCTAACCGCGCTGACAGACAAGGACGACTATGGCGACTTTATTATTTCGACTCAACAATGTACCTGAAGACGAAGCGGAAGACGTTCGGCAATTGCTGGACGATAAAGGCTTTGCCTTTTACGAAACTCAGGCTGGATTTTTTGGCCTTGGTGTGGCAGCCATCTGGTTGATAAATGATGAACAACTGCCTATTGCCAAAGCCACGCTCGATGAATATCAGGCCAAACGCGCTATAGATCAGCGTCAGCAATATGAAAATCTGCGTGCAAATGGCGAAATACCGGGATTTTTCCAATCCATTTTTCAGCATCCATTTCGCTTTATAGGCGTATTACTGTTAATAGCCTTTGTATTGAGCCTGATGTTGATTCCTTTCTGGAAAACATTACACCCTTAAAAGCTCTTTTCAATTTAATTAGCCCAAAAAAAAACCCCACCTCTTTCGAGGCAGGGCTTTTTTGTGTGCTGAGAGCGATGCTGTAACGAATTACATCATGCCGCCCATGCCGCCCATATCAGGCATTGCAGGAGCTTCTTCTTTCGGAATTTCAGCAATCATGGCTTCAGTGGTCAACATCAGACCCGCAACCGAACCAGCATTTTGCAATGCCGTACGCGTTACTTTAGTTGGATCCAGAATACCCATTTCAATCATATCGCCATATTCACCGCTTGCAGCGTTGTAACCGTAGTTACCTTTACCTGCAGCGACTTCATTTAAAACAACAGAGGCTTCATCGCCAGAGTTGGTAACGATTTGACGTAAAGGTTCCTGCATTGCACGACGTGCGATAGCAATACCAGCATCCTGATCCAGGTTGTCACCTTTCAGTTCGCCCAAGCTTACTTCGGCACGAACCAGAGCAACACCACCACCAGCAACTACGCCTTCTTCAACGGCAGCGCGAGTCGCATGTAATGCATCTTCAACACGGGCTTTTTTCTCTTTCATTTCAATTTCAGAGCCAGCACCAACACGAATTACCGCAACACCACCGGCTAACTTAGCCACGCGTTCTTGCAGTTTTTCTTTGTCGTAGTCTGAAGATGAATCAGCGATTTGTGCACGAATCTGTTCAACACGTGCAGTAATTTCATCCGCACGGCCTGCACCATCAATAATAGTGGTGTTTTCTTTGCTGACAGAGATTTTCTTCGCTTGCCCCAGATCATCCAGAGTAACTTTTTCCAGATTCAGACCAACTTCTTCAGAAATCACGGTACCGCCAGTTAACACAGCGATATCTTCCAACATCGCTTTACGACGATCACCAAAACCTGGCGCTTTAACCGCACAGACTTTAACGATACCACGCATGTTGTTAACAACCAGAGTGGCCAACGCTTCGCCTTCAACATCTTCTGAAACGATCAGCAGTGGACGGCTTGATTTGGCAACCGCTTCCAGTGTTGGCAGCAGTTCACGGATATTAGAGATTTTTTTGTCGTACAGCAGAACGTATGGGTCATCCAGATTGGCTGACATAGTTTGCTGTTCGTTAACAAAGTATGGAGACAGGTAACCACGGTCAAACTGCATACCTTCAACAACGTCGAGTTCATTTTCAAAACCACGACCGTCTTCAACCGTGATAACGCCTTCTTTACCCACTTTTTTCATTGCTTCAGCAATGATGTCGCCGACTGATTTGTCAGAGTTGGCAGAGATAGTACCGACTTGAGCAATGGCTTTGTCATCATCACAAGGTGAAGACATTTTTTTCAGCTCTTCAACAGCAGCAGTAACGGCTTTATCGATACCGCGTTTCAGATCCATTGGGTTCATACCCGCAGTAACTGATTTCATGCCTTCACGCAGAATGGCTTGAGCGAGTACGGTGGCGGTAGTAGTACCGTCACCCGCAGCGTCAGAAGTTTGCGAAGCAACTTCTTTCACCATTTGTGCGCCCATGTTTTCAAATTTGTTTTCTAGTTCGATTTCTTTAGCAACTGAAACACCATCTTTAGTAATAGTTGGTGCACCGTAGCTTTTATCCAAAATAACATTGCGACCTTTAGGTCCTAATGTCACTTTTACCGCATTGGCCAGCGTATTAACGCCTTTGACCATTAGCTGGCGCGCATCAGCGCCAAATTTGACTTCTTTAGCAGCCATTTTAATTCCTCTTTATAGCTATGTTTAACGTAACCAGATGTGAAATCGTCGGGAAGCTTACGCTTCGATCACAGCAACGATATCGTCTTCACGCATTACCAGCAGTTCTTCGCCTTCCACTTTGACTTCGGTGCCGGCATATTTACCAAACAGCACTTTGTCACCGACTTTAACAGCCAGAGGACGGACTTCACCAGAATCGGTAGGTTTGCCGTTACCCGCTGCGATAATTTCGCCACGAGATGGTTTTTCTGCTGCATTGTCAGGAATGACAATTCCACCAGCAGAGGTAGTTTCTTCTTCCATGCGACGAACAATCACACGATCATGAAGGGGACGAAGGTTCATTAGTTTTATCCTCCAAAAGTAACAAAAAATGACCAAGAAAATTCCAGGAACCCCTTTAATGGGGCTGGCTGAATAAACTTCAAGTGCCTGAGTTAAAAAATTTCTGAAAAAACTGTCAGATGCAGTAAATTGCTTGATTTATCAGCATTAACGAATATTGCGCTGATCGTCATCCTTGATGACCTCACCCTCAATAATATCCTCACTTTGCGAATAACGTTTCTGCGCAGACCACTGCTGACGAAATATCACATTGCTGTTACGAATTAATTTCAGCAATAGAGCTCGTCGCAAGGCCGGAACCAATAATAAAAAGCCCACCGCATCGGTTACAAAACCAGGAATCAGTAACAGAAAACCGCTTATAAATAAGGTCATTCCCTCCAGCATCTCCAGAGCCGGAGTGTCACCACGACGAATTGATTCCTGAGCTCGCTGCATGGTGGAAAGCCCTTGCAACTTAACCAACCAGGCACCTAAAACTGCAGTCGCAATCACAAACAGAATGGTCCAGCCAGCGCCAATCACCTCACCAACTTCAATTAATACGTAAATTTCTGCGATTGGAACCAGCAGAAATAATAAAAATAGCCACTTGAACATATTTATTCCTTAACGGATAGCACTCACTAGGAAGGTTGGGGCTTATCCGGGCTTTTCAAGCAAATCTGTCGATTATTGATGTGGTTTTTTAACAACATTTCTGGCGATTTGTTGCGTTGTCACACAACTGTCACAGTTTTTTCATCACGCTGAAATATTTGGGTTTTAAGGTGTGCAGGTCTCGGAGATACAGACCGAACGTGTTTTATCAACTAAGAGGATAGTCCCTTGAAATTAAAAACGTCTGCAATATTAATCGCCGGCGCACTGTTCGGTGCCGCCACACTGCCTGCACAGGCTAACAATGATGCCATGATGGATCTTTTACAGGTTTTGCGTGATAAAGGCACAATCAGCAACGATGATTACAAATTGCTGACCAATGCAGCAGCAGCTGATAAAGAAATGGCAGAAGCTGATAAAGAAGAGCTGAAAAAAGAAGTTGAAACAGCAACAGCCAATATGCCGGTTATTGAAACTGATGGCAAACTGGTGGTTTCAGATCGTGACGGTAACTGGTCATTCCAGCCTATCGGTCGTGTGATGTGGGATGCCATTTCTGTCGATAACGATGGCTTATATGATGGTACAGCTATTAGCGACAATGAAGGTCGTGGAACAGAATTACGTCGTGCACGTTTAGGCTTTGAGGGTGATATTTACGACTGGAGCTACAAATTTGAAGCTGACTTTGCCGGTGGTGATGCCTCGATCAAAGATGCATACGTAGGTTACGGTAACAGCCTGACTGACAGCACAAAATGGGGTGTAAAGCTGGGTCAATCTCATATTGCTTTTGGTTACAACACCAAAGCCAGCTCAAAATATATGAGCTTTATTGATCGCCCATTTTACGCCGATTCAAGTATTTCTCCCGCTCGTGAAAGTGGTGCAGTCTTTCAAATAAATGATAAAGACTATCGCTGGTTATTAGCGACTTCTTTCACCAGTGGTGAAATTGAAGATGGTGAAACTGACATTGATGATGCAGACTCATGGGCTGTACGTGGTTCTTTTGTCCCTTTCATGCAAGATGAAAAGCATATGTTGCAAGTTGGTGCTGGTTATCTTACACGCGGTAACGGTGATGATACATTCCGTTATCGTCAACGTGCCGTCAGTCACATTACATCAGAGCGTCCAATCGATACTTCTGTAGCGGGTTATGATGGTTCTTCAGCCTTTACCGCTGACGTGTTAGGTATCTATGGTCCTTTCCATGCCTTGGCTGAATATGTCGATTACACTGCAGAAAGTTCAGTCAATTCTGACCAAGATTTTACTGGTTATTCTGTTGAAGCAGGTTACTTCTTAACCGGTGAATCTTACAAATGGAAAAAAGGCTACAATTCAGGCGTATCACCGAAATCAGCATATGGTGCTTGGCAGCTAGTTGCCCGTTTCGAGAACATCGAAACAGAAGGCCTGGTCGGTGGTAGCATGCAGACTGAAGACGAAGCAGATAAATACACCTTGGGTATTAACTACATCCCACGTAAAAATATTCGCCTTATGTTGAACTACGACAAAATTACTGACCTGACAGTCAACGGTGCAAGCTCAGATGCAGAACCTTCTGCTCTGAAATTCCGTGCTCAAGCCTTCTGGTAGGCGCGGAATCTAGAGAGTTATCTCCTCTGCAAACTTGCCCCACTCTTTTGGGTGGGGCTTTTTTGTATCTGGCTTACTAAGAGTTGAATTCCAATGACAAAAGAAGAATTACTGCAATTTACCTCACTGGAAGATATTCTTGCCACGGCGGCACTTACTCCTATATTTCAACCGATTGTCTCATTAAAAAACAATCAGATTTATGGTTATGAGGCTCTGATCCGTGGTCCTTCTGATAGTGTTTTACACTCTCCAATTAATCTGTTTGATGCAGCCAGTCGACACGGCCGTTTGGCTGAACTGGATTTATTGTGTCGTGAAGTTGCCATTGCCCGATTTGGTGAATTGGATCTGAAAGCCAAGCTGTTTATTAATACCATCCCAGCAGCGCTGTTACAGCCCGACTATCCACACGGTTTAACGACCAAGTTCCTGAAAAAAGCCGGCATCCCTGCGGAGCAGGTAGTCATTGAGTTAACTGAGCAATATCCAATAGATGATTATGTGCTGATGCGCGAAGCTACTGAACATTATCGTGAAATGGGCTTCTCGATTGCCATTGACGATTTAGGGGCGGGTTATTCCGGTTTACGTACATGGTCAGAGTTAAAGCCGGATTATGTCAAACTGGATCGTCACTTCATGCAGAATATCCATGAAGATCAGCAGAAAAAACAGTTTGTGCAATCAATGATCGATATTGCACAAAGCAGTAACTGTAGGGTGATTGGAGAAGGTGTAGAAGTCCGGGAAGAGTATTTAGTTGCACAGTCCATGGATATGCATTTTGCTCAGGGCTATTATTTCGGCCGCCCAACGCCGAATCCCAAGCGAGAATTACCGCCTGAATTATTTGCCAAACGCCAACCCAGAGAAAAAATTCATTCGGGGGTGCCCCGTTCAGATTCACTGGTGGGAAGCCTGCTGACACAATTAACCCCGGTGCGTACTTATCATGATGTAAATCAGGTAGGCGAACGCTTCCAGAATGCCGTAAAACTGGCCGCATTGCCGGTATTACATGAAAACGACACCATTGCTGGCATGGTATGGCGCGATGAATTTATGACCCTGTATGCAAGTCGTTATGGCCGGGACTTACATGGTCGCAAACCGATTCATCTATTTATGGATAATCGCCCTATCATTGCTGAGACGACTTTGCAGCTAAAGTCGCTCAGCCAGCAAATTACGAGTCAGGAACCTTCTCATCAGCACAGCGTTTTTATCATTTCGGAACAAGGATTCTACCGTGGTGTAGGTAGTTTGATGGATTTATTGCGGCAGATTACTGACTTGCAATTAACCATCGCCCGTCATGCCAATCCACTGAGCGGCCTGCCCGGTAATGTACCATTAAATGAGCACATTCAACAGTCTATCCGGGAAAAACGTCATGCCACGGTATGTTATTTCGATTTGGATAATTTCAAGCCCTATAACGATACCTATGGCTATAACAAAGGCGATAAGGTCATTACCAAAACGGCAAAAATACTCAGTCAGTTTATTGACCATGAAAATGATTTTTTAGGTCATGTAGGTGGCGATGATTTCATCGTCATATTTGATAGTCATGACTGGCGCAATCGCTGTGAAATGATGCTGGAGGCGTTCGCGTTACTCTATAGTGAACTTTATAGTGATACCCATCTGCAACAAGGAGGCATTCAAGCCTACGATCGCCATGGTCAGCAAGTCTTTTATCCTTTGTTAAGCTTATCCATCGGTGCGGTCACCATCAGTGATTTTGACTATCTGATTGATGAAACAGATCTTGCAGAGCATGCTACCAAGGCTAAATCGAAAGCGAAGAAAATGCCGGGCAACAGTCTTTATCAGTTGAATCTATCAGATTGCCAGCCATTGGCGGAGGCAGGTTAAGTCAAATAAGATGATGAAAAACGGCCTAATATTTAGCGGCCATTCACTACCGATTTGTTTAATTGTTGCAGTACATAATTAACACGCTGCTTGATCTTTTCCCGGGTAATCCGGAATTCCTTCAGTAGTTCGGCTTCACTGCCCCGATATTTTGCCGGATCGGTTAGCGGTAAATGCAACCGCAAAGTATGGGGGCTGACAACAGGACATTGTTCATCAGCATTTTCACATAAGGTGACCAGTAAGTCTGCCCATTCCAGCATTTCGCCATTTACCCGTATTGATTCCTGCTGTGAAATATCAATACCTACTTCAGACATCACCTGTATTGCCTGAGGATTCTGGCCATGAGACTCAATACCGGCTGAACGAACTTCAATTTCATCCCCGGCCAGAAATCTGGCCCAGCCTTCGGCCATTTGAGAGCGACAGGAATTTCCCGTGCACAAAAACATTATTCTGAACTTTTCCATAACCCACCTCATTTATATCACCGCCCAACTTAACAAGCTTTTATGACAAACCCATTAATTCACATCAAACTTAATAATGATTCTTATCTGCTCTTGAAATCAGCCATATGGCTTCTGCTAGAATGACGCTTTAACTCAACTCGGATCTGCATGTGAAAAAAATTATTATCAGCCTGTTGTTCGTTGTCGCTCCGATACTTTTGCCTGGGATAAGCGCCGCTCAAACAACTCGCTACGTTTCAGATGAGCTTGAGATCACCATGCGCAATGGCCAGGGATTGGATTTCGGTATTCGCAAAATGCTTAAGTCAGGCACCGAACTTGCTGTACTGGAAAATGATCCCTCCGGTTATTCGAAGGTGCGCACCAATGATGGGGTTGAAGGCTGGGTTTTATCGCGTTATCTGGTCAACAATCCGAGTGCCCGTGACCAGCTGGCGGCCAAAGAACAGCGCATTGCCAATCTGGAACTGGAAATTACCGGTTATAAAGAAGAAATTGAACAGTTGAGCTCACAGACCAGTGAAGCTGATAACCAGAACATGTCACTTAAAGAAACAGCTCAACGACTCAGTAAAGAACTGGATGATTTACGCCGTACGGCCTCAAATGCTGTAGCGCTGGAAAACGAAAATCGTCAATTAAAAGAGCGGCTGCAGCAAATCGATCATGAAATTCAATCCATTGTCATCGAAAACAACACGCTGAAAGACAATGATGCAAAGAACTGGTTTTTGATTGGTGCTGCTGTGTTGTTTGGCGGGATGATTATCGGACTGATTTTACCAAGTCTGCGAATGCGTAAAAAAAGCTCATGGGGTAATTTCTAGACTACCAACAGAAAAGCGCCGCAAAATATTGCGGCGCTTTGGGGTTATTCTGACTTAATGACTACTTCACGCTTTTTATGTCCCTCACGTAAATGTTGCAGATTCTCTCCCGCCAGTGTCCCACTATCAATCTGATAAGCTTTGCCAAACCCTTTCACATATCGCCCGCCACGGGGTTTAAGTTTGAATAGACGGAAATCACTCAGCTGACTTAAGTTCGTTATACGCTGGCCATGACGCTCGGTTAACAACGCAATTCCCACATGCCAGGCATCAGAGTCAACTTGAATCCATTCCGCCTCCACCTGATAAGTCACACGCAAACGGGCGAACAGTTCAATCGCCGAATCTTCATCTTCAATGATTAACACTGACGCTTGTGGATGAATTCGCAGATTGACGCCATGGACAGCAATATCACTGACCAGTATATAAAGACAGTCTCTGCCAAGTGCAAAAGCAGCATATGATGCATAGGGGTGATTATTTTCATCCAGAGTCGACAGCATTAACGTTTTACGGCTGTTGACCATCATCATGATTTCATCACTGATCTGTTGTTCCAAACCTTTATTTTTCATTTGTGTGCCCCCAGGGCCTGTTGATCTTTCATAGCCGCCTCTGCTGTGACTGAAAATGCACCAATCAAGACGCGAGGAGTGAAGTTTAGTGACTCTAAATAAACGACGAGCAACGAAGAGTGGTGCATTTTCAGCCTCAACCCGAAGGGCTGGGTGCTATTTTCCCCCTACTTCGTTGGAAATGACTTATCTAGAATGACTACATCGCATCATTACCGCCTTGTCGGACAAAAAATAGCCTCCAGCAGTGGTGGCTAAGAAAGATTAACAGGCCCTTGATATTGCTGCATTAACTGATAAAACTTTTCACGTTGTGATGCGATCAATTCGCCCTGTTCATCACGACCGAGAAAGACTTTGAAGATGACTTCATCGTTTGCATCCTCAAACACAAAGGCATAACTTTCACGACCTCGATGGGGTTTAGCCTGAAAGCTGATTCGCTCAATTTTCTGCAGATTAAGATGGCCCTGAAAACCGTTGCCGTCAGCTTTAAGGTTATAGAAACCTTCTGCCACGGTTGCTTTTGGAAAGGCGCCGGTAAATTCGAATACACTGCCACCATGAATAATGATGGTTGTCATCGAGCCCCAATCACTGATCTGTTCCAATAACTGTTGCGCATTTTGTCCCGGCATTATTGAGGCTGGTGTTGCTGCTTGTTCCTGTTGCATAAATCTACTCCGCATTAGAACTGATAGCGTACTGCCAATCTTACATCACGTCCCGGCATATAAAGCTCCTGAAACGCCACACGATAATATTGATCAAACAGATTATTCACACTGATATCCAGCTTGAGATCAGATATGGCAGCTGGCTGCCAGGTGGCATAAATATCGGTCAGGGTATAGTGGTCATAATCTCGACTATCTTCTGAAGGAGTTCGATTCTGAGTCTCGATATGGCTGACCTTCAGCCCCGTTTTAACGCTGCGATTGATAAAGCGCTGACTCAGATCCAATACCCATTTATCTGCTGGAATACCGCTAAGTTTCTCACCAGTCTGTTTATCTTCACCACGGGTCTGGCCGTATGACAATGCAGCATTAAAATCATTTAGACCATAGTTAAATTTTAGCTCAAAACCTTTTAATTGAGCTTCATCAACATTGTTATAAGTTGTGTTCCCGGCATCAACACTGAAAAAAGGTGGAAAAGGTAATGATGAAAAAACAGGGCTATCAACTGTTTGCTCAATAAAATTATCAATATTGTTATAAAACAATGCCGCATTGATGCCAAAGTAATCTTGTGGAGTAAAGAGATTCTGCGTATTAAAGTCAGCGATGAATTCGATATTTTGAGATTCTTCTGGTTTCAGATCAGCATTTGGAATAAAGGTATTACAAGAAGTTGAAGTAATGCAAAAATGTGTTCCGGTGGTATAAAGCTCCTCAGCGGTTGGCGCCCTGAAAGCTTCATCGTAACGAAGTGTCAGATTCAGCTGATCTGTAGTTTGCCATACCAAAGCTACTGAAGGTGAAAGTGCATTATCACTACGATCATTATTTAAATTTTTAGCCTTAGTGCTGAAATCATCATAACGTCCGCCCATTTCCAACCGCCATGCCTCAGCAAAAGGAATGTGCACTTCAGTAAACGCGCCCCATACTTCTGTTGTGGCATCTGGTGGAGTGGGACGATCCAGTCCGCCACGGTTACTGCTTAATTTATCCTGATAGCCATCAACACCATAAATAAAACTGATATTACTCAGCTCTGTTCGGTTATTCAGATTTAACCCCAGTGTTTCAATCTCAGTATTATCAGCACGGCGATCCGATAAGCGGTATTCCTGCATATCAGTATTGTTCCAGTACAGCATCAATTGGGCATTAAGCCAGTCACTATCGGGATTGAGACGATAATCTACCGAGGCATGATCAGTTTGGTTTTCACGATGAATCATAAAATTTGATGAACTCAAATCGGCAGCACCATTAGAAGGAACCTCTCCGTTTACCTCTGAACTACGCAGGTTAAATGTTGCTGTTTGTGCATCATCAATAAACCAGTCGACTTTGGCCATTACGCCTTTATCTCGAGAGGCAGATCCTTCCAGATTTTCGCCATTGCCCAGCTCTATTTCATTGCCATCACGGTAAAATCCGGACAACAGCCAGTCGACACTATCCATTCGTCCTGCCAACGCCGTGGTGGTTAACCATTTATCACTGTTGCTGTGATAACCCTGTTTGATAAATCCGCCAAAGTCCCTTACTCCCAGTAAATCAGCTGCATGAATGGTGTTTTGTGAAATTACGCCGCCAAGTGCACCTGACCCCCACAACGCACTACTCGGACCTTTCACTACTTCGACACTTTTGATTAATTCCGGATCCAGAAAATAGGTCGGGCGATGGCCTGACATAAAGTTTTGTCTGACCCCATCCACCAGCTGTAATACCTGGTTATCTCCTAACCCACGGATATTCACATTCTGAACATCTTCCCTAGGTCCACCGCTCAGTGTGACATTCGGCAGATGTGCAACTGTTTGTGGCACAGACGTCGCCTGCCGTTCATCTAATTCGGTTTTATCAATAACAGTGATATTTCGACTCTGCGTGCCTGACGGCTCTGCATTACGTGTTGCAGTGATCTTGATTTCTTCCATTTCCAGAGGCGTTTGGGCAACCGAGATCAATGGAGTAAGTAAAAGTAAGGACTGTATCAGGATGGATAAGATTTTACGTTCAGCGTTCATCATTTCCTCAGCAGAAACTACGCGCTTTAACAGAGCGCCTGATTAAAAGTGTGCTTATGCAACGTTAAAACAAGTGGCATATGGCCGAGAAAATTATCACAACAAATACTTTCTGTAAATAGTAATGATTATTATTTAGATTTAACTTAACAATTTAATGATTTCTGGTTAAACTTCTGCAATGACAATGATGGCTTCCCCCATCATCAGCAGATATAAAGAATTGAATACACCTTTGGAGATTTGTATGAATCAATCTGAATTTTCACGTCGCTCCATTAGAAAGCTATTTTACGGCGTTTTAGTGTTATTCAGTACTCAAATAGCCATCGCTGAGCCGATTCATGCTGAGAGAATCATCAGTGTCGATAGTAATGCCACAGAAATTTTGCTGGCCCTTGGGGTTGGGTCAAAAATTATTGCTACCGATATCACCAGTGAGCCATTACTTAAGGGAGAAAATATTCAAATACTAGGATATCACCGCACGTTATCGGCCGAAGCGCTCTTATCCCTACAGCCGGATCTGATTGTTGGCAGCGACCATACAGGACCTGCCGCCACAGTAAATGCGATTCAGCAGGCACAAATCAACTTTATCCAGCTCGATAGTCCGGAGAGCGTGGCAGAATTGAGTCGTAATATTCATCGATTAGCAAAATCACTTAATCGCGAGGCAACCGGACAGGCACTCATTGACGATATTCAACAACTGGAAAACGCTATTGTCAGCAAACAGAACGGTTCAGCATTAAACATGGTTTTTTTACTGGATCTGAATGATCGTGGTCTATCACAGGCTGGTCGGGACACCGTTGGTAACGCACTGATTACATTGCTTCATGGTGAGAATGTCAGCAATTTTAATGGTTTTCAGACTGTGTCGCTGGAGTCTATTCTGGCCATAAACCCTGATGTCATCATCGTTGGTAAACGCATCAATGGTGCTCCGGAAAAGGAACAATTGCTGGCCCGTTATCCTTTGTTGAAAAATACTGCAGCCGGACAAGCCCAACGCATAGTAAGTGTAGATGCCAGTAAATTGATTGCAGGCTTGAGTATCACCGCCGTAAATCAAGCCAACCAACTGGCAGAAATAATTTTTCCTTCTGCAAGATGAGCTATGCCAAATATTTACCAGCCCGACCGCAGGGTTGGCGACGTGGTGTCTGGCCAATGTTTTGCTTGTTACTGCTGGCAAGTATTTTGTTATCAATCATCCTGGGTCCAATGACCTTGCCTGCAAAACAAAGCTTATTGAGCATAATAGATCAGTTTCTCGGCAGTGAACTGAGTCAATTAAATGCCTTTCAAACGGCCATTATCTGGGAGTTACGCTGGCCAAGAACACTACTCGCTCTATTTATTGGTGCTTTATTAGCCCTCTGCGGTGCCGTCACCCAGGGACTATTCCGTAATCCGTTAGCTGACCCCGGCATTATTGGTGTCTCTTCCGGGGCAGGACTTGGCGCGGCCATTGCCATCGTGTTGTTACCGGCTTCGCTCAGCTATCTGACGACTCCGGTCGCTGCATTTCTTGGCGGTTTGATAACCACCTTACTGGTTTATCGGCTGGCACAATCACAGAATGGTGGTACCTCGGTATTGATTCTATTGCTAGCTGGCGTTGCCATAGCGGCTTTTAGCGGGGCGATTATTGGTTTTATGACTTATATTGCCAATGATATGGCTTTACGCGAGCTGACCTTGTGGGGTATGGGTACGCTTAACGGCGCAAACAGTACATCTATCTGGTTATCCGCAATGACCTGTCTCTGCCTATTGGTGTTTTACCAAATCCAGGCACCGGCATTAAATGCCTTTCTGCTAGGTGAAGCCGAAGCCCGCCATCTGGGCATCCATGTTGAGAAATTAAAGCTGCAATTGATCGTGGTCACAGCCATCGGCGTAGGTATTGCTGTCTCAGCCACCGGCATTATCGGTTTTATCAGTCTGGTGGTACCACATCTGGTTCGCATGACCATGGGCCCGGATCATCGATTATTACTGCCATTATCCGCACTGACCGGAGCAGTATTGTTACTGATGGCAGATATTGGTGCCAGAGTATTGCTGGCTCCTGCCGAATTACCGGTAGGTTTGGTGACCGCATTAATCGGTGCGCCTTTCTTTGCTTTTTTGCTAATCCAGCAACGTAAACGACTCAGTACGTTATAACCCGCCTATGCTCACTATCGAAAATCTGCTTATTCAACAGGAACACCGCCAAATTCTGAATTTGCCAATAGCCAGTTTGGTTTCTGGCGAGTTCATTGCGGTGTTAGGTCCTAATGGAGCTGGTAAATCCAGTTTAATCAAAGCCATCTGTGGTGAATGGCCCGCCAGTCAAGGCCAGATATATCTGCATGGCAACTCTTTAGAACACTGGAACAGAGAATTACTGGCCAAACACCTGGGTGTATTGCCTCAAGCCAGCCAGTTATCTTTTCCATTTAAAGCGCAGGAGGTCGTTGCGATAGGTTCCACTCCCCTTAGCCTGAGTCTCCGTGAGATTAATTATGCAGTTCAAAAGTGGATGCAGGCAACGGATACCTGGCAATTTGCTGACAGGCTTTATACAAGCTTATCAGGCGGGGAACGACAACGGGTACAATTGGCCAGAGTATTATTACAACTGTCGCAGGCAGAACGGGCTCCATTGTTATTACTGGATGAACCAACATCAGCGCAGGATCTTGGACAGCAACATCAGTTATTGAATTTGGTAAAATCGCTTTGTCAGGAAAATGGTTTTGCGGTGATCAGTATTTTGCATGATGTGAACCAAGCAAGTCGTTATGCTGACAAAGTGTGGCTTTTAAAACAGGGGGAACTCGTCGCCCAGGGCTCACCACTGCAGGTGCTTCAACCTGAAACAGTAATGAAAATATGGGGTTATCAACCGGAGCTGTTTTTTAACAGCCAGGGCCAGCAGATACTGGTCTGAGGAGGGTAAAGTCACCGTTAAATTGCTGCCTATAGACCCTAACTGAATTGACTAACATCCATGAGCACAGAAACCAGCTATCAGCTTAAAGGCATACTCAAACAGGCGTTGAGTTATAAAAAGCATCTGATTAAAGCCAACCTGATCGCGCTGTTTGCCACTCTCTGTGCAGTTCCTGTGCCCTTATTGTTACCGATCATGGTGGATGAAGTCTTACTGGACCAACCCGGTACTGCCGTGGCGTTTATCTCTTCGTTTACGCCCGAGCACTTGCACGGTCCAATTCTTTTTATCAGCGCCATGTTAATTCTTACGCTGGTATTACGTTTGGCCTCATTGGTTTTAAATGTATTGCAGTCACGCTATTTCACCATCATTGCCAAACGCATTACCTTTCGAATTCGCCGTCAACTGATCAAACGGCTGGAAAAAATCGCCATCAGTGAATATGAAACCCGTGGCAGTGGTGGAATATCCTCGCATTTTGTCACCGATATTGAGGTGATTGATAATTTTATTGGCAATACCATAAGCCGGTTTATCGTTGCAGTGCTGAGTATTATCGGCACCGCCGTGATCCTGCTGTTTCTGCACTGGCAACTGGCTTTATTGATTCTGTTTATGAATCCCCTGGTGATTTATTTCACCATGCGTGTGGGGAAACACGTCAAAAATCTGAAAAAAAATGAAAATACGGCGGTGGAGGTTTTTCAGCAGAGCCTGACTGAAACACTTGATGCCATTCAGCAGATCCGTGCCGCCAACCGAGAAAAACATTATTTTCTGCGAGTTATCGATCGGGCTCGCGGAGTCCGCACCCATGCCACTGACTATGCTTGGAAAAGCGATGCCGCCAATCGTATTTCTTTTGTCATATTCCTGTTTGGGTTTGATATCTTTCGCGCGGTAAGCATGTGGATGGTGGTGTTTTCCGATTTGAGTATCGGTCAGATGTTTGCCGTATTTGGCTATCTCTGGTTCATGATGGGACCGGTACAAGAAGTGTTGAATATTCAATATGCCTTTTATGCTGCGGGTGCCGCGGTTTCTCGTCTAAACAAATTGTTTTCGTTAAAACAGGAAGTTGTTTATCCGGCCAAAACCAATCCGTTTATCGAAGGCCAGGCCAGCAGTATCCGCATTGAAAATCTGCATTTCAGTTATGACGAAAATAATCCGGTACTCAGCGGTGTTTCGCTGGAAATCAAAGCCGGTGAAAAAGTGGCTCTGGTGGGCGCCAGTGGTGCCGGTAAATCCACGCTGGTCAATGTGTTATTAGGCTTGTATCCGGCCGATAAAGGCATGGTGTATTTCAATGATGTGCCGGTCAGCGAGATAGGGCTGGAAGGGGTGCGCGAGCATGTCGCAACCGTATTACAACATCCTGCATTGTTTAATGACTCGGTGCGGGAAAACATTACACTGGGACGTGATTATCCCGATACAGCAATCTGGCAGGCGATAAAAACCGCGCAGATTGAGGATGTCATTCAGGCCATGCCAAAAGGACTGGATACACTGGTTGGCCGTTCCGGTGTTAAGCTCTCCGGCGGCCAACGCCAACGCCTTGCCGTCGCCAGAATGGCATTAATGAATCCCAGTGTGGTGGTGCTCGATGAGGCTACTTCAGCGCTGGACAGCAATACCGAGCATCATCTGCATATCGCCTTGGCGGATTATCTGAAAAACCGCACCACCATCATCATTGCTCATCGCTTAAGTGCTGTTCGGCAAGCCGATCGTATTGTGGTGTTTGATGGTGGTGAAATCATTGCCGATGGCGATCACGACAGCCTGATTCAGGAACACGGCATTTATCAGAAACTCTATGCCCAGCAGATTTGATATCAAAACCACAAAATAACCACAGAGGCACAGAGGGCACAAAGAAAGCTTTCGGGAGTATGTGGTTATTTTATCCGCAGATTACGCAGATTTTCGCCGATTCTTAATATGTATCAGCAAGCTATTAGCTTGCTGATACATAAATATTATTTCTAACCGGCCCTTTAAGGATTTGCTTGTCAGTTGTCTTATCTCTGAAAGACATAATAAACATTAAGAAAAACGGCTAATTAATCTGCGTAATCTGCGGATATATTTTTTAAACCTCTGTGCCCTCTGTGTCTCTGTGGTTAATATCTTAAATCCTCAGCGGCGTTTCAGCTGATCCACATCACGTACTGCGCCTTTGGCAGCAGAAGTCGTCAAAGCGGCATAGGCCTGCAATGCAAGGCTGACTTTACGTTCGCGGTTAACCGGTTTCCATGCCATCTCACCACGTTGTTCCATCGCGATACGTCTTTCCGCCAGCTGGGCATCGGTTAAGTAAACATTGATGCTGCGATTAGGGATATCAATGTGAATCATATCACCCTCTTCGACCAGACCAATATTGCCACCTTCTGCCGCTTCTGGAGAAGCATGGCCAATAGATAAACCGGAGGTACCACCGGAGAATCGGCCATCGGTCAGCAATGCACAGAGTTTGCCAAGTCCTTTGGATTTGAGATAGCTGGTCGGGTAAAGCATTTCCTGCATACCCGGTCCGCCTTTCGGCCCTTCATAGCGAATCAGCACAACATCACCAGCCTGAACCTGTTCAGTCAGAATGGCGGTCACTGCATGATCCTGCGATTCAAAAATACGCGCCGGACCAGAGAATTTCAGTATCGACTCATCCACACCAGCAGTTTTGACGATACATCCCTCTTCGGCCAGATTGCCAAACAACACTGCTAAGCCACCGTCTTTGCTGTAGGCATGCTCAACATCGCGTATACAGCCCTCTTCACGATCCAGATCCAGAGAAGGCCAGCGGCAGTCCTGACTAAATGCGGTCTGCGTTGGTATACCGGCAGGACCGGCCAGATAACGTAATTGCGCAGGCTGGTGATCACTGCGTGCCACATCCCACAAAGCCAGCCCTTCGGCCATCGTTTTGCTATGCACTGTTGGTACTTCGGTATGTAACAATCCACCAGCAGCCAGTTCAGACAAAATGCCAATAACACCACCAGCACGATGCACGTCTTCCATATGATATTTATTGGTAGCCGGGGCTACCTTGCAAAGATTCGGGATCTTGCGGGACATCCGATCGATATCCGCCATGGTGAAATCCACTTCACCCTCATGCGCAGCAGCCAGTAAATGTAGAACGGTGTTGGTTGATCCGCCCATCGCGATATCTAAAGCAATCGCATTTTCGAATGCCGCTTTGCTGGCAATCGCCCGGGGTAAGACATCTTCTTCATCATTTTCGTAATAACGTTTTGCCAGATCGACGATACGACGACCTGCTTCCAGAAACAGTTCGCGGCGATCCGCATGTGTCGCCAGTAAGGAACCGTTTCCCGGCAAGGACAAACCAAGCGCTTCTGTCAGACAGTTCATTGAGTTGGCTGTAAACATACCCGAGCACGAACCACAGGTTGGACATGCACTGCGTTCTACCTGAGCAACATCTTCATCACTGACATTGTCATCTGCCGCCTGCACCATGGCATCGACCAGATCAAGCTTGACATCCTGCCCGGCCAATTTGGTTTTACCGGCTTCCATCGGGCCACCGGAAACAAACACTACCGGAATGTTCAAGCGTAATGCTGCCATCAGCATGCCGGGAGTAATCTTGTCGCAGTTGGAGATACACACCAGCGCATCAGCACAATGCGCGTTAACCATATATTCAACAGAGTCGGCGATTATTTCACGCGAGGGCAGACTGTAAAGCATGCCACTATGCCCCATGGCGATACCGTCATCGACCGCAATGGTGTTGAATTCTTTCGCAACACCGCCGACCCGTTCGATTTCACGCGCGACTAACTGCCCCAGATCTTTCAGATGCACATGACCCGGAACAAACTGTGTGAATGAGTTCGCAATCGCTATAATAGGCTTGCTGAAATCATCATCCTTCATGCCCGTAGCTCGCCATAAAGCACGGGCGCCCGCCATATTACGGCCAGCAGTAGAAGTTTTTGAACGATATTCAGGCATTAATACTCTCCAACTGAAATTGAGACTGACGGACGCTCTGCCACAGCGGAACTACATCAGTTTAACCACGAGATTTTACACGCAACTTGGCAAGCGTGGTGAGACTACGATAAAAAGACACTATGAATTCATCATCACAACAACCTGCTGACGCCCATTTCGCGACCACAACCTCGTGGTTCAGAGCGGCTGCGCCCTATATTCATGCCCACAGTGGCGCGACTTTTGTTATCGCTTTTGATGGCGAAACGGTCGCAGCCGATAATTTTGATCATCTGATTCATGATCTGGCCATTCTCAATAGTCTGGATATCCGACTGGTTTTGGTATTCGGTGCCCGCCCACAAATTGAAGCGAAATGTGAAAAGCTTGGTGTAGCAGTGAAATATCATCAAGGCTTAAGAATTACTGATGATGCCAGCTTGCAAATTGCCCGGGCCGTAGTGGGTGACTTGCGTATTGCCATTGAATCAAAACTTTCTTTTGGTCTGCCACATACCCCAATGGCTGATTCACGGATTCGCTGTGTCAGTGGAAATCTGGTTACCGCAAGACCTGCTGGCATTATTGATGGGATTGATCTGGGACATACCGGTGAAGTCAGAAGAATTGATGCCGAAGGTATTCAACAGCAATTGACCAGTGGCAATCTGGTATTGCTGCCGCCTTTGGGATATTCATTAACCGGTGAGATCTTTAACTTATCAGCGGAATCAATCGCAACCGCAGTGGCTACCCGGTTACAGGCTGACAAACTTATTTTTATTGGTCAGAGTAATGAAAATTTACCGCGCGAAATAACCATCCAACAAGCCAGGGATTATGAGCATCCCTCGCTTAATGCTGCCGTTACCGCCTGTAAAGCTGGTGTCAGCAGGGTCCATTTACTGGATCGTTCTGTTGATGGGGCTTTGTTGCAGGAATTGTTCAGCCGGGACGGGGTTGGCACATTGATCAGTGCGACGTCTTTTGAAACAACCCGTCAGGCAAATATTGATGACGTTGGCGGTATTCTGGAGCTTATGCAACCGCTTGAACAAAGCGGTGTATTAGTCAAACGCTCACGGGAATTGCTGGAACGGGAAATTGATCATTTCACCGTGATGGAGCGCGACGGCACTGTCGTTGCCTGTGCGGCGTTATACCCCTACCCGGAAAACAATGCGGCTGAACTGGCCTGTATGGCAATATCATCTGATTACCGCCATCAGGGTCGCGGCAAACAGTTATTAAATATTCTGGAAAAACAAGCCAAAGCCGCCGGCTGGGACACGTTGTATGTACTCACCACACAAACAGCACACTGGTTTATCGAGCATGGCTTTCAGCCGTCTGCAATCAGTGATTTACCGATGCAAAAACAGGCTCTGTATAACTATCAGCGGAATTCCAGTGTCTTTCGTAAACAACTGGTTTAGCCAGATGATCAATCGCGGTTGCCGGCGCGTTTGCGATACTCTGGAAATAACAGCGGCGCGAATTCATGCAGGGCTTTTTCATATACTCGGCGTTTAAAAAACACAATTTCCTCAACCGGAGTCCAGTAATCTACCCAGCGCCAGTCATCAAACTCTGGTTTTTCATGCAGATCCAGCCGCACATCGGTTTCATCACCGGTAAAGCGCATCAGAAACCAGCGTTGCTTCTGTCCGATACATAAAGGCTTGTTACCGTAGCGCAGATAACGCTTCGGTAGCCGATAACGCAGCCAGCCCCGCGTGGTTGCAATCAACTCAACATGCTCACGGCCCAGACCAATCTCTTCCGTAAGTTCACGGAAAGCAGCCTGTTCCGGTGTCTCGTTGATTTTTATGCCGCCCTGGGGAAACTGCCATGAGTCATGCTGAGCACGTTGCGCCCACAACACCTGGTTGAGATCATTGCAGAGGATTATCCCCACATTGGCTCTGAAGCCATCTTTGTCTATCACGGTTCAATCTCTCACCGGGGCAACGGTAAGCAATGGCCGCCGGCACAATAATTTATTTAATAGGTTTAGATTAGTGAATGAGACATGAGGATGCAACGCATTTTGTCTTACAATAGGCGCTCATTTTATCGGGACATGACCAGTTACAATGGCTTTAGCAATATTTGATTTAGACAATACCTTACTCGGCGGTGACAGTGATTATTTGTGGGGGCGCTATTTGGCGGAAAATGCCATAGTGGATCCGCAGAGTTATCACGACACCAATCTGGCCTTTTATAACGACTATCAGTCGGGGCAACTCGATATAAATGCTTTCCTGCAATTTGTGTTTGAGCCTCTGGCTAAAAACAGCATGAAAGATCTGTTGGCATGGCGTGCAGATTATCTGCAACAGAAAATCCTGCCGATTATTCTGCCAAAAGGCCTTGAGTTGATTGAACAACACCGCCAGCAAGGCGATACGTTGTTAATCATCACCGCAACCAATAGTTTTTTAACGACACCTATTGCAGAACTATTGAAAATCGACAATCTGATTGCGACTGATCCTGAAATGCTGGATGGACGCTATACCGGAAAAGTTTTCGGCGTACCGTCATTCCAGCACGGTAAGGTAGAACGTCTGCAACATTGGTTGGATGAACATCAGCAGGATCTTGCAGGAAGTTATTTTTATAGCGATTCGCATAATGATCTGCCGTTGCTGGAGCAGGTCGATACACCAATCGCCGTGGATCCTGACGACAAACTGGCCGAAGTTGCGCGACAACGTGACTGGAAAATCCTCAGTCTGCGTGAATAATTGCTACAATTCGGGGTTTTAATCACTTAAATTCAGGCCGTCAATTATGGAATGGGAAGTTGTTATCGGGTTAGAGATCCACGCCCAGCTTGCAACCAAATCAAAAATTTTCTCCGGAGCAGCGACTGCTTACGGCGCGGCGCCAAACACTCAGGCGTGTGCCGTTGATCTGGGTTTACCGGGTGTATTGCCGGTATTAAACAAAGAAGCAGTGCGCATGGCCGTTAAATTCGGCCTTGCCGTTGATGCTGAAATTGCTGACCGCTCAGTTTTTGCCCGCAAAAACTATTTTTATCCTGATTTACCTAAAGGCTACCAAATCAGCCAGTTTGAATTGCCAATCGTTGGCAAAGGTCAAATCAGCATTGAAATGGAAGACGGCAGCGAGAAAATTGTCGGCATTACCCGCGCCCACCTTGAAGAAGATGCCGGTAAGTCCCTGCACGAGGATTTTCATGATCAGACCGGTATCGATTTGAATCGTGCTGGTACACCATTACTGGAAATTGTTTCCGAGCCGGATATGCGCAGCGCTAAAGAAGCTGTGGCCTATATGAGAAAAATTCATTCTCTGGTGCGTTATCTGGAAATCTGTGACGGCAATATGCAGGAAGGTTCTTTCCGTTGTGATGCCAACGTATCCATTCGCCCCAAAGGTCAGGAAAAATTCGGCACCCGCGCTGAACTGAAAAACATTAATTCATTCCGCAATGTTGAGCGCGCTATCAATATCGAAATTGAGCGGCAGATTGATGTGATCGAATCTGGTGGTACAGTCGTTCAGGAAACCCGTCTGTATGACGCCGATAAAAATGAAACCCGCTCCATGCGCAGCAAAGAAGAAGCTAACGACTACCGTTACTTCCCAGATCCGGACTTATTACCTGTGGTACTTGATGAAGGACTGCTGGAACAGGTCCGTGCTACGTTGCCCGAATTGCCAAATGAAAAACGTGATCGTCTGATCAGTGAAATGGGCTTATCCAAATATGACGCCAGCGTGCTGACCAGCAGTCGTGAACTGGCCGATTATTTTGAAGCGGTGCTGGCGGCGACAGGAAATAAAGATCCTAAACAATGCGCCAACTGGGTAACCGGTACTCTGTCCGGCGCGCTGAATAAAGCTGGTCTGGAAGTCACCGAATCTCCAGTATCTGCTGAACAGCTTGGCAGCGTTTTATTACGTATTCAGGACAACACCATCTCTGGCAAAATTGCCAAACAAGTATTTGAAGCCATCTGGAATGGGGAAGGCGCTGACGCCGATGCGGTCATCGAATCCAAAGGTCTGAAGCAGGTCACCGATATTGGTGCCATCGAAGCGATGATTGATGAAGTGATTGCTGCTAATCCGGAACAGTTACAGCAATATCGTGACGGTAAAGAGCAGTTATTCGGCTTTTTTGTAGGACAGGTGATGAAAGCCTCAAAAGGCAAAGCCAATCCCGCTCAGGTCAACGAGATCCTCAAACAAAAATTGGCTGGTTAAGCTTTTTACAATGAACTCGAAAGCCCTGACGCAGGATAGGTGCTCAGGGCTTTTTTATGTGCCAGATTTGTGCAAATCAGTTCACATTTTGGATTAAGCTACTCCCAGTATTCGACAATCTGATGTAGTATCGGCTGATGTTTTTTGAACACGCATAACAAGGATGCTAATGATTCATTTAAAATTCAGGATGTTGGGCCTACTAAAATGAAGTTTGTACAGGAACATTTACCTACCAAAACCGGTTTGAACAAACTCTCCTCAACATCGTCGTTGAGTGATGCAAACTGGGTCCTGGTCTTCGGCTCGGTTAACCGTTTTAGCGAACGTAACTTCGCCAGTCAATTACAGAAACGCTATCCCAAAGCCCAGATTATCGGCTGCACCACCTCCGGTGAAATTACCGGTGACGGCGTGTTCGATGACAGCGTGCACATCACAGCCATGCAATGGCAGAAAAGCGAGCTACGCTTTATCTGTAAACCGGTGAACAGCATGGAGCAATCACATGCATTAGGTGCGCAGATAGCTAACGAATTAGTCGCGCCAGATTTGAAAGGCGTGTTTGTCCTCAGTGACGGTCTGAACGTAAACGGCTCGGAACTGGTGGAAGGTCTGCAGGAAGTACTCCCTAATACCCCTATTACCGGCGGACTGGCTGGCGACGATGCAAAATTTACCAAGACCCTGTTACTGAATAATGATCAAATCAAGGATCGCATTGTGATTGCCGTCGGCATATACGGTAAAGATGCCATTGTAACCAGTGGTGCACTGGGAGGCTGGAAACCTTATGGGCCACCTCGACGCATTACCAAAGCCATCAAAAATGTGGTTTATGAAATGGACAATAAACCCGCCTTGCCACTTTACAAAATGTATATCGGCTACTACGCCAGCGAATTGCCCTCTTCGGGTCTGAATTTTCCGTTTGCCATCATGGATGATAAAAACGTCAATGTGATTCGAACATTGCTGTCGATTAACGAAAAAGACAACAGCATGACTTTTGCCGGCAACATTGCTGAAGGCTCAACCGTCCGTTTTCTCAAATCTGATCACGATCAACTGGTTGCTGGTGCCAGTGAGGCCGCGAGACAGATTTTATTGAAGAAAGTGGATATTAACGATAAGGCATTAGCCATCTGTGTCAGTTGTGTTGGACGCAAACTGGTGATGGAAGATCAGGTTTCAGATGAAGTCTATGCGGTGCAGCGTCTGCTGGGGATGCAAACTGGCATTACCGGTTTTTACTCTAATGGCGAAATCTGCTCCGGAGAAGATGATAGTCACAGCCTGTTGCATAACCAGACTATGACTATCGCCTATTTAAGCGAACATAACTCCTGAGACTAAACTGGCATTGGCATAACGCCTATGCCAGTTCTCTTGCAGCGGCGAGCAGGGCCAGCCGGGCAATCACACCGTAAGCATAAAAGCGATTAGGTTCTGCATCAGGTTTATCAAATTTATCCGGTGTAATACAGGATTGGGCAAACGCCAACGGTTCGAAATGCATACCTGGAGCATTGAGGTTCTCATCCACGCCTCGCCCGGTGTGCACACGATAAAATCCGCCGATAACAAAGTGATCCATCATATAAATTACCGGCTCAGCAACCGCTTCATCCTCTCCCAGCGTTTCGAAAGTATAGACTCCTTCCTGAATCAACACGTTATCCACCACCAGCCCCTCTTTGGCTGAGGACATCTTGGTACGCTGTTTACGGTTCAGGTTCAATAATTCGTCTGCACTTTTCACCATCATAATGCCCATTCCATAGGTACCTGAATCGGCCTTAAGAACCACAAACGGCTCTCGGTCTATGCCGTATTGATCGTATTTGTTCTGTATAGCGGTTAGCAGTGTATTGACGTTACGTGCCAGACATTCCATGCCATTACGTTCCATGAAATTGACTTCACCACATTGCAGACTCAGTGGTGAAACCAGCCATGGATCAATGCCAATCTGTTCAGCAAATGCATGGGCCACCATCGCATAGTGGGTAAAATGATCTGACTTTTTACGGGTTGACCAGCCGGCTTTCAATGGTGGTGCCAGCTCCTGTTCCAGATTTTCCAGAATCGCTGGTTGCCCGCCTGACATATCATTATTCATTAACACCAGACAGGGAGAGAAATCGCCAATGGCAACTCGATTACCCTGACGCTCTAATGGTGAAATTTCACAGATTTTGCCCGAAGGAAGCTCAACCGTTATCGGTTCCTTAATATCATCGCGCAAACTGGCAATACGTGCTTCCAGACCGGCTTTTTCGAAAATATCCCTTAAGGTTTCTACACTTTCAAGATAAAAAAGATTTCGTGTGTGGTTTTCCGCAATAATCAATACCCGCCGGGCTTTGGGACAAAGTCTTTCAACAGCTGCCTGTGCAGCCTGCACACATAGCGGCATAAAAGAAGGATTCAGGTTATTAAAGCCTGCAGGAAATAAATTGGTATCAACGGGCGCCAGTTTAAAACCAGAGTTTCGCAAATCTACCGAAGCATAAAAAGGCGCCGGCGTTTTTAGCCATTGCTCTCGCAACCAGCACTCGACATCGGCCTGCCGCTCCAGTAAATGCGCTTCCAGTTCCAGTAAAGGCCCGTTCAGGGCAGTAGTAAGGTGCGGTACGGCTGATGTCATGATGAACTCTCTGAATCAATAAAAATGAGGATGACGGGGTTAGAGTCTGTTTATCTCTCATCGCCGACAGTGGTGTCAATGAAAGATTAACAGAGCCTAGTTACTGTGATATGGGACACAGATCGGATATTTCAAGTCATACATACTCTGCCATGCGTTTATAAATGAGGGAATAACAGACCTTAACATCGAAAGTAGTCACTAGCCTGACGATCAAAAATGGGTTATCTTCAAGGCTGATTTTAATCGAATGTTTCAGGCTGTAGGTACAAATGACCGTGAGTGAGACTTTATCAGAATTTTCAGGCCTTAAGGTGATGGTCATCGATGACAGCAAAACGATTCGCCGCAGTGCCGAATCCCTGCTGCAGAAAGCAGGTTGTGAGGTTCTTACCGCGGACAATGGTTTTGAGGCGTTGCCTATAATCAGTGGGCAGCATCCCGATATCATCTTTATCGATATCATGATGCCGCGTCTGGATGGCTATCAAACCTGTGCCTTAGTGAAAAACAATCCTAAATACCGCGATATTCCGGTGGTAATGCTATCCAGCAAGGATGGATTGTTTGACCGCGCAAAGGGGCGGGTTGTTGGCGCAGAACAGTATCTGACAAAACCTTTTACCCGCGATGATTTACTGGATGCGATACGGACGCATTTGTTCGACAAAAACAAGGACGCTTAGGTTTATATGGCTTTAATCTTAATAGCCGATGACTCGCCAACTGAAGTGTATGTGTTACAGAAAATGTTGGAAAAAAATGGTCATGAAGTGATTGTGGCCACAGATGGTGAGCAGGCAGTTGCAATGGCGCAATCTCAAATGCCTCAATTAATTTTGATGGATGTGGTTATGCCCGGTTTAAATGGTTTCCAGGCGACTCGCAGATTAACGAAAGACGCCGCCACATCGCATATTCCAATTGTTATTGTGTCCTCCAAACATCAGGAAACTGATCGTATGTGGGGCATGCGACAAGGCGCCCGGGGCTATCTTGGCAAACCCGTCGCCGAGAATGACCTGATAGTACAGATTAACGAATTAGTGGAAATCTCAGCATGACCACGATGGACAACCCGGCAGATATCATTGCCACCCTTAAGGATATTGAGCGACGCAGTCAACAGCGTATGGCGGGCTTATCGCAGCAGGATAATATGGAGGGCGCCTGGACAGCCATCGGCTTCCGTCTGGAAAATTTACATCTGCTTATTCCCCTCAGCCAGTCCCGAGAAGTTTTCCCGCTACCACTACAGATTACCCCTGTTCCTAAATCACAGCCCTGGGTCGTTGGCATAACCAGCCTGCGTGGCGATCTTTTACCGCTAATCGATTTGAACCTGTTTTTGCATGGTAGCTCTAGCCCACCGGATAAACGCAAACGCGTTATTGTTTTGAACCACCCTGAGTTTTTCACTGGATTGATAGTGGATGAGGTTTTCGGTCTAAAACATTTCCAACGCCAACCTGAACCGGCAGATGCAAGACAGCACTTACATCTTAAACCGTATCTGCAGGGTCGACTTTACCAGCAAGAAACCTATTGGCACGTATTCAGCCTGCTTAAACTGGCTGAAGACCCAAAATTTTTGAATGCAGCCGCTTAACGATTTTATTTCAGGACATGCCCTATGAACGCCACCAGTAAACTGTTTTTTTCTTCGCTGCTCAGCGGCAAAAATCTGTTTTACCTTATCTTGATAATTCTTTTCAGTGGCTTGACGCTCGCCGGTATCTGGTTATTGGTGTCCGGACAATATGTTCTGGTTTATCCCGATCCACTGGTAACAGCTGCAGTCAGTGGTCTAAGCGTCATTTTGGCGGTGATATTCGCGTTGATGGTGGCGTATCAACCATTGCGTAAAATCAAACAATCCATGGATGAAATGGAGTTACAGAACCGCCATAACCAGGATGCGATTTTGCGCCTACTGGATGAAATGGGCGATCTGGCCGATGGTGATCTGACCGTCACCGCGACCGTCACGGAAGACATTACCGGTGCGATAGCCGATTCCGTGAACTACACTATCGATGCATTACGCAGCCTGGTGGCCCAAATCAACTCAACTACCTTACAGGTTGCTTCTGCAGCACAGGAAACCCAGGCTACGGCCTTACATCTTACCGATGCCAGTGAACATCAGGCGCAACAGATTTCCGAAGTCAGCTCGGCCATTACCCAAATGGCAGCTTCTATCGAACTGGTGTCTGAAAACGCCACACAGTCTTCTGAAGTTGCGAAACAATCGGTAAGTCTTGCCGTACAAGGTAATGGTGCGGTGAAAAAGGCTATTCATGGAATGGACACCATTCGCGAACAGATTCAGGAAACATCCAAGCGGATGAAACGTCTGGGTGAAAGTTCGCAGCAAATCGGTGAAATCGTTGAACTAATCAATGACATCGCAGAACAAACCAATATTCTGTCCTTGAATGCGGCGATTCAGGCCGCTATGGCCGGTGAAGCCGGTCGTGGTTTTGCGGTAGTTGCCGATGAGGTTCAGCGACTGGCGGAACGTTCAGGCAGTGCCACTCGCCAGATTGATGCGCTGGTACGTACCATTCAAAGTGACACCAGTGAAGCCATCAGTTCCATGGAACAAAGTACCGCTGAAGTGGTTTCCGGAGCACGCCTGTCGCAGGATGCCGGTGCCTCGCTGGAACAAATTGAAACCGTTTCTCAGCAATTAGCCGAACTGATTAACAATATTTCCAGCAATGCAAAACAACAGGCTACAGCAGCGATTGGGACTTCAGAAAATATGAGTGTGATTCAGGAAATCACCATGCAGACGTCAACCGGTACCAATGAGAGTGCGGCGGCGATCGGCAGACTGCTTGAACTGACAAATGAACTGCGTAAGTCAGTCTCTGGTTTCAAATTACCCTGATGCAGCCTGAGCTGGTGGAGAAGCGACTATGACCCAATCCAGAGGCAACTACAATGCTCTGACATGGCTGCAGGATGAATTGCAGAAGTCTCTCGCTGCGTCATTACAATCGGTTCAGACCTATATTGATGATCCGCAACAGTCAGAATCGCTGAGCCGTTGTGTAGAGCATCTTTATCAGGTGAACGGTACGCTGGAAATGCTCAATCTGGACGGCGCACAGATGCTTGCGGCTGAAATGCAGTCCATTGCGGGTTATATGCGTTCATTCCCGGATGATAAACAAAATTCAGCATTGGAAACGTTAACCCGTGGCTTGATTCTGTTGCCGACGTATTTACAGAAAGTGAATGAGAAGTTTCCAGACAATGCTTTGTGTCTGCTGGACTCAATAAATGAATTAAGACTATTGAGAGATAAACCCGCTATTGCTGAAACCGATGTGTTTGCCCCGGATTTATCCATCAGCCTTCCGGACAGTATTGCCCCTAACCCGGCTCACACGGCTCCCCCGCTAGAGCTGGAAAGACATAAAATAGCACACGTATTTCAACACTTGCTGTTGACCTGGATGCGCGAACAGGACGATAAAAGTCTGCGTAAGATGCGGGGTATTCTGCGACATTTACGGCTGCAATGTTTGCAGGAAAAAACCGCGCTGTTCTGGTGGGTCGCTGAGGCTCTGCTCGAAGGTCTTGCACACCGAGGCATCCGCGATGATTCCAGCGCCAAACAACTTATTGGCAAAATGGCTTCGCCAATTCGACTGGTCTGTGAAGGTGATGAGAATTCATTACTGGCCGGTTATCCTGAAACCCTGCTGAAACAGTTACTGTTACTGGTTGCCCGCTCAAGCAGCTATGGCCCTTTAGTTACCGGAGTAAAAGCGCATTTTGGGCTGACATTCTACGATCAGGCTTCACAATTAATTGGTCACAGTGACGCAGCATTACAGGAAGCGCAAAATGCTCTGCTCGAGCAACTTGAAGAACTGAAAGAGCGTATCAGTCAGTTTGATACGGCCGAAGACCAGGCCGATGAGGCTGTAAACGATATTAGTCTGCAACTACTGAGCATGGCGGATACGCTGACACTTTTACAACATCAGACGCAAAGTGATTTTTTACATAAACAACATACAGCACTGCAGAAATGCCTGGCGACTGATAAGTCCTATCACGATCAACTGACCAGTCTGGCTGATGACTTATTGCAAATCGAAGCCTTACTCAGAAAAACCGATGCCACAGACGCGATTCATCGTCAGTTACAAAAAACCGTATTAACCGAGTGCCTTAATGAGTTGGCCAGTGTTAAAGAACTGTTGATTCTTCAATCAAATCATCAGGCGGACAATGATGAAACAACTCAGCAAAACCTGGCAAATAGCCTAAACATGCTGGCCGGCAGTCTCGATGTCCTGGATATCGGTAAAGCATCACAGCTGTTTTCATCATTGGCAACTAAGTTCAAGGATGATGCTTTATCGATTAATACTCCCAAAGCTCAACAGGATATGGCCGAAATATTAGCGTCGGCAGAAATCTATCTGGAAAATCTGCACCGAACCGGTCAGGCCGATGAAAATATTCTGCAAACAGCTCTTAGGACGTTGCAAAATTTTGGGCAAAGCATTAAACAAACTGATGAATTGCAGCTATCCGAGATTAATTTTTCTGCCGATAAGTCCAGTGAGGATGATGTTAGTGCTGAAAATGAGAAGTTAAGCTCGGTTGATTTGTATATCAAAGCGCTCGAAGATAACACAGCAGATATTGACGCCTCTCAGCTCAGCATCGCTCCACCGGATCAGGAATCTTTTGCAGCGCATGACATCAGCTACTCAGAAGAACAAGTTGAAGCGTTAGAGCTGCCTGAGATTAATTTTTCTGCTGAAAATTCCAGTGAAGCCCCCGCTGAAAAAGCTGAACCTCTGAAATTGAGTTCTGTCGATTTATATATCAAAGCGCTTGACGACAGGGAAACTGATACTGAAACTTTGCAGTTCGAAGATTTCAAGCCGTCTGTTGTAGACCTCAGCGAGGATGTCCCTGCAGATGAACCATTGGAGTTAGAGGATTATCAGTTAACGGACATCCACTTTGATCAGGAAGAATCCGAGGCCACCAAATCAATTGCTTTTGAAGAACCAACATCTTTTTCTGCTGAAGCTGCCGACTCCTCCGAAAGTAGCAATAACTATATCTCCGGGAATTGGCAATTTGAAGAGCATATTAATCCTGAAATCGCTGAAGTTTTTGTTGAAGAGGCCAATGAAGTTTTAGACGATTTGCAGCAACTACTGCCTATTTGGAGTGAAACTCCGGAAAATGGCGATCTGCCAACCATCCGCCGTCATTTTCATACCCTAAAAGGCAGCGGGCGGATGGCTGGTGCAACTACCATTGCCGATATGGCACAAGCAGTAGAACATTTATTAAATCAGATTTTAGAAGATGCTTTACCTGTTTCGGATGAAATCATGGCGTTAGTCATGGAAGCCGTTCCGGAAGTTAGCGACTGTTTACATTTATTCACCCAGGCACAATCTGATTTCACTGAATCTGCAGCAGCATTAACCATACTGGCCAAACAACTCACTGAACAGGAAAGTGTGTTGGATAGTGCAGATGAAGAGGACGAAGACAAAGCTTTACGAGACATTTTCTATCAGGAAGCAGAACAGCACCTGCAAAACCTATTTGCTGAAACAGCTGTTTTACAAGTCGGCAAAGTCATTAATAAATCCATGCTCAGTGCAGCGCATTCTCTCAAAGGCTGTGCCAATATTGCCGGTGTCAAACCCGTCGCCATCATTGCCACCCAGCTCGACCAGACTTTCCGTAATCTTTACCACCAGCAACAAACGTTCACTGAAGAATCAATCAGCGAATTGAATGACATCGTCATGGAATTGAGTCAGTTGTTGCAGGCTGTAAAAACAGGGGAAGATGAGCCGGATATTCGCTTGCTGGATCGGCGAATTTTTGAACTTTGTCCGCAAAAGTCAGAACAAAGTCACACTGCGCGACTGGACCCGGAACAGTTGGTCAGCTTCCTTGAAGAGACTGATGCCCTCCTTAATGAGTACAGCCAGCAACTTGCTGCATGGCAGCAAACGGATAGCGAGCCTCCCCTAGCGTTACAACAGACATTAAATACGCTCGCAGAAAATGCCGAAAATAGCGTACTGCCTCAACTGGCAGCCCTTTATCAGTTAATGCAACGCCTTATCTCGCATCCTCAAAGCCGAAGCGAGAATTTAAAAGCCCTGCTTGATGAAGCGTTAGAAATTGTTAATGATCAGATTGAGGCGCTGATACAGCATAAGACACCAGCCGATTTCACCCTCTTCCGTGAACAGATTCGTGCCACTTTGACAGCTTTTGACAGTGTTTCCACGGTTGAGGTCGATCCGGAAATTCTGGAAGCGTTTACCGAAGAGGCTGCTGAATTATTAGTATCAACTGATCGTGCTATTAAACAATGGCAATCTGAGCCGGAAAATCCAGCAGGCCCTATGCAGTTGCAACGTGATTTGCACACCCTAAAAGGTGGTGCAAGACTGACTGCAACCATGGCTATGGCGGATTTAACTCATCAAATTGAAACATTGGTGCTGTCCGTTACCGACCAGCAGGAAACGCCGGACGATGGTTTTTTCAGTTTGCTGCAACGCTGCCAGGATCGGCTGACCGAAATGCAGGAACAGCTGGCGAACCGGTCTGACATTCCTGCAGCCATTGATTTACTGCAGGAAATTCAACAGTATTCCGGATATGTACCGGCAGATATTGATAATAGAGATACGTTGCCGCAATCAGCTTCGACTGTTGAGCAACTTCCCGCCGAAACCAGCAGCTTTAATAAGGCTCCAGCTGATACCGCTAAATCCAGCAGCTCACAAAGCTCGGAAAAAATCAGGGTACGAGCAGACCTGTTGGATTATTTGAGCAATTTTGCCGGTGAAGTCAGCATCACCCGCGATCAGGTAACCCAGCAGCATGGTGTCATGCATCAGCAGCTTGAGGAAATGGAAGAAACCGTTTCCCGCTTACAAGAGCAATTACGCAAACTGGAAATAGAAACCGAAACCCAGATCCTGTATCGCTATGAAGACACTGTTCAGGATACCAACACTGAATTTGATCCATTGGAACTGGATCGGTTTTCGACTATCCAGCAGTTATCACGCAGCCTGACCGAAACCGTTAACGACTTGAATAATATCAGTCGTTCAATGGGTAACCTGATGCGTGAAACCGATATTTTGCTACTGCAGCAATCCCGGCTGAATACTGATTTACAGCAGGGCTTGATGCATACCCGCCTGCTGCCATTTAATTCGATAGTGCCGCGTCTGGAACGGATAGTCCGTCAAACCAATAGTGAATTAAATAAACAGTCCCAATTACTGGTCAGTGGCGCAGATTTGGAACTGGACCGTACTATCCTGGATCGGCTGGTGGCACCGATAGAACATATTCTTCGCAATGCTATCGCTCATGGGCTGGAAACTGCCGACGAACGTTCACAACAAGGAAAACAGCAATCGGGTCGGTTACAGATCGACATGCAACGTGAAGGCTCGGAGGTCGTCATCACCATAGCTGATGATGGTCAGGGGCTGAATATTGAAAAAATCAAACAGCGCGCTATCGCACAAAACCTGATTGATCCAAATAACATTCCTAATGAACAGACACTGATCCAGTTGATTCTGACATCGGGGTTCAGTACTGCCGACACTATCTCTCAATTAGCCGGTCGTGGCGTCGGTATGGATGTTGTCAGTAACGAAATCCGGGCACTGAAAGGTCGTTTATCAATCAGTTCACAACCTGGTAAAGGCACTCAGTTTCACCTGCGGCTGCCATTAACTTTGTCGGTTATGCAGGCATTGTTGATTTCGGTTAATCAACAGCAGTTTGCTGTGCCGCTATCAGCTGTCAACGCCGGTGAGCGTATCAGCATACAGCGTATTGGCGAATTGATGGCTCAGCAGAAGCCTACCTATACTTTCCATGGCGAAAATTATGACTTTATTCCACTCGGAAACCTGCTTGGTCAGCCTTTAAACCTGCTGGAAAATCTGTCGCACCAAATGCCGTTACTGTTATTCCGTAGCGGTGATATCAAAATTGCCCTGGCCATTGACAGTATTGATAGCAATCGGGAAATCGTTATCAAATCAGTCGGACAGCAGCTCGGACAAATCAGTGCGATCAACGGCGCAACTATCCTGGGGGACGGTCGGGTTATTTTTATCCTGGACATTCCAACACTAATCGAGGATTACCAGGCCCCCTCCGGTACAACTAACCTGCAGCAGGCCAGTGAGAGCTTTAAGCAAATCGAAGAAAATCGTAATCCACTGGCAATGATTGTGGATGATTCAATTACCATGCGTAAGGCAACGGAAGGCCTGTTAACCCGTCTTGGCTTTGACGTGGTGACAGCGAAAGACGGTGTTGATGCACTGGCTCGATTATACGAACAAACACCCGATATCGTGTTGCTCGATGTGGAAATGCCTCGAATGGATGGCTTTGAATTCGCCTCGATTATTCGTAACGATTCGCAATTCAAACACTTGCCAATCATTATGATCACTTCTCGTACCGGGGATAAACACCGTCAACGCGCGATGAGCATTGGAGTGAATGCCTACCTTGGTAAGCCCTATCAGGATGATGAGTTGATTATTTCGATGAAACAACAACTCGCCTATAAATATCCTAACGAAAAGCGTTGAGAAAAACTCACAAAAGGCAATTATGCAGAAAGAAAAAGATTTTATTCATTGCATGTTGATTCCATTACGGCAGCATTATTTATTGTTACCGAACCCAACGATTGCCGAAGTTATTCCGCTGCCGCGTCTGACTGATAGTGATATCAACTCATCCTGGTGTATCGGCCAGTTTTTCTGGCGTGATCTGCCATTAGAAGTGATTGATTTGGAAACGCTGATTGGAAGTGGCCAACAAAACAACCGCCAAATCAATAAACTATGTGTGATCAACGGCATCAACAGCGACGCTAAAATCAAACATTATGCAGTTGCCTGCTGTGGCGCGCCTCAACTTATCACCATTAATGAAACTGCTCTGCAACCCACGCATGATATTGTCGATTCGGACTGGCTTCACTGCCAGATTAAGATCGGATCCAATGTCGCTTTTATTCCAAAACTAGACAATATTGAAACTCATCTGCAAAACAGCTTGTCGGGTAATACAATCTCTGACAATTTGCTTTAAGATACCGGCATGAAAAATCAAATTCGCATTGCAATATTGCTGATGCTTGCCGTTTTTTTGCCTATTCAGGCAGTGACTGCAGCATCTGACATCAATCAACAGCGCAAGCTTTATCAGCAAGCCAAAAAAGCGCTGCAAACACATCAGCTGACTCAGTTTCGTCAACTCCAGGATCAACTGGAAGGTTATCCGTTGCAGGAATATCTGGACTATTTATATCTGCAACATCGTATAAACGATACCGAAGCAGCAACCATCAAACGCTTTCTGCAAACTCGTGAAGACAGCTTTTTCAAGGCGCGCCTGCGCGGCGCCTGGCTGGACAAACTGGCAGACAATAAACAATGGCATCAGTATCTGGAGTTTTATCAAGCGCCTCAGTCGGCAGCACGTGAATGTCATTATGCCCGGGCATTAATCGCTACCAATCAACAACAGGCCGCTGCTGAAGCATTCGAAAAACTCTGGTTGGTTGCCGCCTCGCAGGACAAGGCATGTGATGCCGTTTTTCATCATGCAGAACAGCGTGGTTGGTTAACGGATGAATTACGCTGGCAACGGCTGCTACTGGCATTACGCAACCAGCAATTTGCTCTGGCTAACTATCTTGCCAAAACGGTAAAACAGAGTGCAACCGCCCAGGCCTGGACAAAACGCTGGGAAGATATTCATACAAACCCTGTCAGCTTGCTGTCTCAGTTACCGGCCCAGGCACCTGCTCAGGGAGTCTCTCTGGCACAGGATGTTGATATGGCCAGGGAAATTATTGTTTATGGCCTGAAACGTTTAGCCAGAAATGATCCGGCTAAAGCCCACTATCACTGGACACGTCTGGAAAACAGTTATCAGTTTTCTACTGATGAACGCCATGATGTTCAGGGCAGCATTGGACTTTGGGCCGCGTTGGATCGTGACGATAAAGCACTTTATTATTATGGTGATACCCCAAATCATCCATGGCGTGTTCGTGCAGCCTTATGGCAACAAAACTGGCCTGAAGTACAAAAAGCTATCGCCAGCCTGGATGAACAAACACGTCAGGAAACACGCTGGCAATATTGGCTTGCCAGAAGTCTGGCAGAACAGGGCCAACGCACTGAAGCCGAAGCAATATGGCGCACATTGGTGGATGAGCGTGATTTTTATGCCTTTCTGGCAGCAGATAAAGTTGATGCTGACTATGCAATGAATCACCATCCTATTGTCGCTGAGCCCCAATACAGCGAGTCGATTCTCTCCATGGACAGCGTACAACGCATGCGTGAGTTCTATCTGCAGGATGAGTTACTTGATGCCCGACGTGAAGCCTATTTTCTGCAACAAACATTGACTCCACGGGAACTACAGATTGTTGCCACGGAAACCCATAAGTGGGGCTGGCACAATCAAACCATTGCCTTGTTAGGCACTGCACGCTACTGGGATGCATTGGATTTACGTTTTCCGGTGCTTTACGACACTGAAATGCGGCAGGCCAGTGCTGATGTAGGAGTAGATGCTTCGTGGTTACTTGCCATTGCCCGGCAGGAAAGTGCTTTTAATTCCAGAGCGCGCTCACATGCTGGCGCAATGGGGTTGATGCAGGTCATGCCCGCTACTGGTAAACAGGTTGGACGCTGGCTGAATAAGCCTTTAAAGCAGGATTCTGAGCTTTATCATCCGCCGCGTAATATCGAGATAGGAAGCTTTTATATCCGCCGGATGCAGGATCAATTTCAAAACAATCCAATACTGGCCACCGCAGCTTATAATGCCGGACCTCATCGTGTTTCACGCTGGCTACCGGCTCAAACCATGCCTGCCGATATCTGGGTAGAGAACATTCCCTTTACCGAAACCCGTCGCTATGTTCGCTCGGTGTTCAGTTATGCTGCTACCTATGACTTTCAAAGAAAACAGGCTATCAAGCGAATGTCGGAACGCATGCCAGCAGTACGCCCCAAAAACCCTTAATATAGCGTCATGCGAATATATAAAGTAGGTGGCTGTGTTCGGGATCGCTTACTGGGACGGCCGGTAAAAGATAAAGACTGGGTTGTTGTGGGCAGCACTGTAGAGGAAATGCTGGCTCAGGGATTTCGCCCCGTGGGCAAAGACTTCCCCGTCTTTCTGCATCCCCAAACCCACGAAGAATACGCGCTTGCCCGTACGGAACGGAAAACGGCGCCGGGCTATCATGGTTTCGAAATTCACGCTTCACCAGAGGTTACTTTAGAAGAAGATCTGGCACGTCGGGATCTGACTATCAACGCAATGGCTGAAGATGACGATGGCAATGTCATCGATCCATTTGATGGACAAACCGATCTGCATAACAAGACTTTACGCCATGTATCAAATGCCTTTGTTGAAGATCCGGTCAGGGTATTACGCATGGCAAGGTTTGCTGCCCGCTTCGGTTTTCATGTAGCCGATGAGACCAAACAATTAATTCATCAGATGATAGCCAATGGTGAACTGGAACATCTGGTCGCTGAGCGCGTATGGCAGGAGTTGGAAAAAGCGCTATTAAGCAGCCAACCCTCTTTATTTTTTTTCAGCTTAAAAGAAGTCGGCGCATTAAAAACACTGTTTCCAGAAATTGATCGGCTGTTTGGTGTTCCACAGATTTCTCAATGGCATCCCGAAGTGGATACCGGTGTGCATGTGATGCTGGTGCTGGATCAAGCCGCCAGACTAACTGATGATCTGGCCGTGCGTTTTGCCGTGTTATGTCATGATCTGGGCAAAGGAACGACCCCTGCAGACATTTTGCCAAGTCATAAAGGGCACGAACAACGGAGTATCGCATTAACCCATACGTTATGTGAACGTTTACGCGTACCACGTGAGATCAGCAGTCTGGCACTAAAAGTCGCTGAATTTCACACACATTGCCATTTACTTTTTGAATTATCAGCGCGTGAAGTATTAAACGTAATAGAAGGGCTTGATGCGTTTCGCAAACCGCAACGATTTTCACAATATCTCTTGGCTTGTGAGGCCGACTTTCGAGGACGTCCTGGTTACGAAAACACTGATTTTCCCGAAAAAGTCGCTTTTCAGGCCTGTTTTGATGCTGCATCAGAGGTAAGCGCAGCACCTTTTGTTAATGAGGGATTGCAGGGTCCAGCTATTGCCTCGGCCATGGCAGAACAGCGATGCAGAATAATCGAACAGGTACTTAAACCATTTTGTAAAAACACCGATGGAAAAGTTAGCTGATCATTACAGCGCCCAATGCATAACGTATACTATTTTCATTTTTTATCAGACAGGATCTTTTCATGAGCAGTCAAATCTCCGCCAACTGGACCAGTGTTAACGCCGCCAGTAAGCCACTGGTTGATAAATTAATCGACAATGCTCAAGCCCTGCAATTGGAAATCAGTCATTTATCCAATGGTACACGCGTCGTTGATGCAGGTATCAATGCCACCGGTGGTCTGGAAGCGGGTCGACTGATTGGTGAAATCTGCATGGGTGGACTGGGTACCGCAACTCTCGGCAGTACCAGCGGTTTTAGCGATTGGCCATGGTCAGTGAATGTTCATGCAAAAACGCCGGTATTAAGTTGTCTTGGCAGTCAATATGCGGGTTGGAGTCTTTCTCATAAAAGTGAGGATGTGAAATTTTTCGCCCTGGGCTCCGGGCCAGGTCGTGCACTTGCTGCCCGTGAAGAGTTATTCAAGGAATTTGGCTATCAGGATAAAGCAGATTCAACGGTTATCGTGCTGGAAGTAGATAGCATGCCACCCGTCGAAATCGCCGATAAAGTTGCTGATAACTGTGGTATCAAACCTGAAAATCTAACGTTAATTCTGACCCCAACCACCAGTCTGGCAGGGGTAATGCAAATTGCCATTCGTGTACTGGAAGTGGCCATGCATAAAGCTCATACCCTGCACTTTCCGATGGATAAAATTGTGGATGGTTTTGGAACCACGCCTGTCGCACCACCCGGTGGTGATTTTATGACCGGCATGGGCCGTACCAACGACGCTATTCTGTATGGCGGTACCGTGCATCTTTTTGTGGACAGTACCAATGATGAAGCACAAGATCTTGCCAAGAAAATGCCCAGCAATACATCGTCTGATTACGGCCGTCCGTTCGGTCAGATTTTCAAATCGTACGAATATGACTTTTTCAAAATTGATCCGATGCTTTTCAGTCCGGCAAAAGTCATTATCACCAGCACCCAAACCGGGAAAAGCTTCACTGCTGGTGAATTGAATGCTGACTTATTGAAGCAATCCTTCGGACTTTAATGATTGACTATGCCTAGCGCCCGCGTTGCTGTTTTTAATGATACTCACGGGTGGCATAGTGCTCAGCTGACTGAAGCACTGGCTGACTTAAATATTGAAACGGTGCTTATCGATCTGGCGGAATGCCGGATCGATACCCGCAGTCCAACAGGCATGGTGATTCCTCATTTTGAAACGACATTGCCTGATGCCGTACTGGTCAGAGGGATCGCTCCCGGAAGCCTCGAACAAATCACCTTACGCATGGACGTATTGCATACCCTTGCCGAATTAGGTGTGCCGGTTTTGAATCCCGCACATGCTATTGAACTCACCGTCGATAAAGCGCGTACGTCATTAAGACTCCATCTGGCGAATATCCCTTCTCCACATACCTGGGCTTGCGAAAGCCGCGAACAGGCATTGCAAATTGCCCGCGAAGAATTCGCCAAAGGGTTCAGCCTGGTCGTTAAACCGTTATTTGGTTGTCAGGGGAAAGGCATACAACGCCTTGATGCGTTAGCACAACTGGATAATCTCTCAGTAGTTGGTGAGGCTTATTATCTTCAGCATTATGTGGCACCGGCTCAAATCGGTTGCTGGCAGGACTGGCGCTTGATGGTGGTCAATGGAGAAGTCATTGCGGCCATGACTCGTCGCTCGAATCACTGGATAACCAACTTTGCTCAAGGTGCCAGCTGTTTTGCCAGTACAGTGCCCCATGAAATGGCACAACTTGCTATCAGAGCGACGGCTGCGGTGGAAGCACCTTATGCCGGCGTCGATCTGATTCAGGATCCGCAAGGCCAATTCAGTGTATTGGAAGTCAATAGCGTACCCGCCTGGAAAGGCTTATATCAGGCAACAGGTATTGATATTGCTGCTCGACTTGCAACAATGGTTGCTTCTCATATTCAGCAAACCAGACAGGTATCTCTCCCCGAACATGCTAGCTGAACAACAGATTGCTGACAGTGTCCGTTGGGCCTGTGAGCAGGAAGTCAACGCTCCAAAACCCGGCAATGTAAATGTCTGGAGTGACGGACATAATATGGCTGTGCAGGACTTTCTCTCCAGTGCTGCAGCAATTGCGCCGGTAATGGCGCAACCCAATCTAAAGGTTGGCGAACGGATTTTGCAGTCCATTAAAGCTACCCGTAAAGTCGTCGACTGTAATACCAACCTTGGTATCGTATTATTATTTGCCCCGTTATGTGATGCAATTCAGCGATGTTCCAGCTTTGATCAACTATCTTCAGAGCTTGAAAAAACCCTAGCGGCTTTAACCATTGAAGATGCCCGTCTGTGTTATGAAGCGATTCGGTTGGCTGATGCGGGCGGAATGGGTCAGCAAGCTGAAGAAGACATACATCAACAGCCAAAAGTCACCCTGCGAAAAGCGATGGAATTAGCGCAAAATCGAGACACAATCGCCTTGCAATATGTAAATAACTACCAGCAAGTATGGGATATCGGCTATAAACAATTGACAGAAGCGTTGAAATGTGGGGAAAAGGTTGAATGGGCCTCCACAATCGCGTATCTTTACTTACTAGCACGTGTGCCGGATACGCTAATTATCAGAAAGCAATCCCGGCATATCGCCCAGACAGTGGCACAGAAGGCACAGTTATTTATTTTAAAAATGAATAAAAATAGACCCTTAAGCAAATCAACAGCCGAGTTGACCGTCTGGGATCAAGAATTAAAGAGTCACGCCATAAATCCCGGAACCTCCGCAGATATGACCGCAGCAGCATTGCTGCTATTTGCGTTCGAGCAGGCGTTTGATTCAAACCGAATTTCAGTAGCACGATGCTTATAGCGGGCGGCACTGAGCAGGTGATACGTTCCTTTATTACGTATAAACCTCAATCTCACATAAAAAGGTTGAGGAAAAAATGAGCCTTTTTGACAATTTTTTTGGAACAGGAAAATATAACATGCCAGTTATCGATCGCGTACTTGTAGGTGAATCCTTAGTCATTGAAGATGGTGACTTAGACAACGTTGCTCACATTGATTTATTAATGGGCCCACGTGGTTCAGCAGCAGAAGATGCTTTCTGCCGCACTATGACCGACCAGAAACAAGGTGTTAACGGCCTGTTGGCTGTGGTTGCACCTAACCTGATGGTCAAACCAGCTACCGTTATGTTCAACAAAGTAACCATCAAAAACATGAAACAAGCTGTGCAAATGTTTGGCCCTGCACAACGTGGTGTTTCTGTTGCGGTTGCTGAGTGTGTTGAAGATGGCACTATCCCTCTCAGTGAAGCTGATGATTGCTTCATTTGCGTTGGTGTATTTATCTCACCAACTGCTGACAGTGATGAAAAAATCCAGGACTGGAACTACCGTGCAACTAAAGAAGCTATCAAACGTGCAGTAGCTCGTGAGCCTAAAGCGGCTGACGTTGTTGCACAATACAAAGCTTCTGAACACCCATTTGGTGCTAAGTAAGTTTTAGACTGATGTCAATGCCGCCCTTCGGGGCGGCATTTTCAGTTCATTATCTGGCGTACTGTATCGACGCCAAGCCTGCCTTTGTGTAAAGCACTGGCAATCAAAGCCCCTTTGATTTGGTTTTTTGCCAAATTCATTAAATCTTCTTCCCCACGCACACCACCCGCCGCAATTAATTGCGCACCAGGCTTAATCATTTGAATTTTATTCAGTAACTTTTCATCTGGCCCACTATCCATCCCCACCGTATCCAGACTCATCACGATAATAGTTTCAGGCCATAAATCTACACGCGTTAACAAATCATGTTGACCCAATAACTGTCCCTGCCGAAAATCCAGCGATAATATAAATTCCGTAGGTTGCAACGTGGTTAACAATTGAAGATCCTGCAGAGTCTCACTCCCTAATACCGGCTTAATATTTGGTATATCACACCAGAACTGCCAATCATTCAGAGTACGGATGCCCGCATCCAGCCAGATGGTTAATTGTGGAAATAGCCGGTGCAGTTGCAAATAAAACGCTTTATCGATTTTTCCAATTTCGATTGCATCCAGATCCGCAATATAAATATCGGTAAACGCATACCATGTCAGTAACTGTTTAATCACCGCATTTGGATAGACACTGGAGGTTAATTGCGATTTAAGCGGCTGATAGTGATCACGCCTTCCACCTTGTGCATGTACGACCTTCCCCCCCATCAGATCAATGACCGGTATAATCAACACTTCTTTAAGTAACCTCAGAAAAATGAACTTAGTCGTCTACGAGCATATCACCAGTGGCGCATTGTGTGACGAGCAGTTACCCCCATCGCTCTCACATGAAGGCGAAATGATGCTTTCTGCCATTGTGCAGGATCTTCTCCGGCTGGGTCAGATTCATATCACTATCCTTAGAGATAAGCGACTTAGTGAGTCTGACTGGATGAAGACCTCCAGTATCACGATAAAAACTTGCGCTAGTCGCCAGGAATTTGATCAAAATTGGCAGTATTGTTTAAAAAACCTTTCGTTTTTTTTACTGATTGCTCCCGAAACCGATAATATTTTATTGTCCCTGCAACAGCAGGTTATCGCTGCGAACAATCTCTATCTGGGGTGCTCAATTGAGGCAACCAGCTTTTGTACGGACAAAATTCAATGTTCTGAGCAACTGCTGAAAAAAGGCATTGCTACACCAGTGACTTTATCAGCTGCCGATGGTTTATTAGACCAGTGCCTGCTCGACCAGCCTTATGTCGTCAAACCTCAGGACGGTGCCGGTTGTCTTGATACTCTCAAATTTGAATCGATACAACAAACTCGACAATACCTGATAGGTCTGCCTAAAGAGGTACGAAACAAACTGATTGTGCAACCTTACCTTGATGGCCCGGCCTTGAGCATTAGTTTGTATGTGGGACAAAATAACATCGAGTTACTGTCAATTAATCAGCAATTAATCGAACAACAGGCACAACAATTTGTCTTTCATGGGTGTCAGGTAAACACTATTGCGACACAGCAATTTACTGACCAGCAGGCAATGCAGCTTGCCACTTTGATTGATCAGGCGATTGCAGGATTATCCGGCTACGTTGGTATCGATTTTATATTAACTAAGCAAGGGCCAGTGGTGGTAGATATTAACCCCCGATTGACAACAGCCTATGTCAACCTTGCAGCCAATAAACAGCGTAACCCTGCCCTGCCGTTATGGCAGCATCTACAACGTTTTCAGCAACAAGAAGCATATTATGCATAGACAAGAAAAAGGCTGTTTCACCGGCTGGGATATTGGTGGAGCACACTTGAAAGTAGTTCGCTGTAATAATCAGGGCGAACTATTACAGGCGCTTGAACTGCCCTGCCCACTTTGGCGGGGCAAAGAAGCGCTGCGCAAGGCTATTCGTCTGGCAGTTGATACGCTGAACAATGAATTGGATCAACAACTTGTTACCATGACCGGCGAACTGGCAGATTGCTTTGCTGACCGAGCTTCCGGTGTATCGGAAATTCTGGCCTGTATAGCTGAATATTTTCCAACTGATCGGGTTTCGGTATTCAGCAGCAATGGCTGGTTAAGTCAGGAACAAGCCCGCACTCACTGGGATAAAGTAGCTTCGATGAATTGGCTGGCCAGTGCCCAGTTAGCCGCTACAAATTATCCAGCAGGACTTTTAATTGATTGTGGAAGCACAACCACCGACATTATTACACTTAATCAATCTCAGCCACAATTAACCGCATATGATGATCAAGGCCGGCTAAAAAGTGGTGAGTTACTGTATACAGGTGTTATCCGTACCCCCTTGATGGCTATCGGGCAGAAGCTGCCGTTTCGTGGAGAGTGGCAAACTATCACGGCTGAATTATTTGCGACTACTGGGGATTGCTGGCGGCTGCTGGATAAAATCAGTGCTACACAGATTAATGATAGCAGTGCGGATGGCAATGATTGGCAAACCGAAAACTGCCAACGCAGATTAGCTCGAATGCTGGGAACCGATGCCAATTTGTTTACAGCAGAAGACTGGCAGAATGTCGCAATATGGTTTTCTGAACAGCAAATCCAGCAGATCCATAATGCCTGCTTACAGGTATTATCCGCTCACTGTGATCTTGATAAACAAGCACCGGTGATTGGCGCAGGTGCTGGACGATTTATCGTCAGCCAGATTGCTGAGCGTTTACAGCGTCCATATGTTGATTTTGATAGCCTGCTTGACTCACATGAAACCGCCGCGACATATGCCCCAGCCAGCGCACTCGCCCTTCTAGCCCAGAGGCAGTTCACGTAAAATACTGTGATGAATTCTCAATTGCCGCCTTTATGTGCCGAGCTTCCCTATCAAATAGACAGTGCCACACTGTTTGCTGCTATTCGTGATTTGCCGTGGGCGGTTTTCCTGGATAGTGCCATTACCGAAGGCGATAATGCCCGCTTCGATATCATCGCGGCAGATCCCTTTATTACGCTGCAGACCACCGGTCAAACAACAACTATTGACTATCGAACTGCAAATAGCCTGAATTCGGCGGACGATCCCTTTTTGTTGTTGCAGACTGTGCTGAAAAAATATGCTCAGCAGTCAACCGAACTGCCCTTCTGTGGGGGTGCCATTGGGTATTTCAGTTATGATCTGGGCCGCAGAATTGAAAGCCTGCCTAGTCTGGCGGTAGATTCGGAACAAATACCGGAAATGGCTGTTGGCATTTATGACTGGGCAGTCATTAATGATCATCAGCAACAGCGCTGCTGGTTAGTCAGTTATGGTGTTGACCCTTTCACTCATCAGCAATGGTCAGATTTACTCAGCCGACTACACCAAATGCCAATCACTGACTCCACAAGCTTTAAAGTGACCGGCGAATTACGTTGCAACATGGATCAACAGGCCTATCAAACGGCCTTTGAAAAAATAAAAAACTATATTACCGATGGGGACTGTTACCAGGTCAATCTGGCCAAACGTTACGAAGTAAATGCTGAAGGGGATCCCTGGATTGCCTATCAGCAGTTACGAAAACAGAATGCCGCACCTTTTTCAGCCTTTTTAGCAACGCCTCAGGCAGCGGTATTAAGTTCATCACCGGAGAGATTATTACGGGTCAAAAATAATCTGGTGGAAACCAAACCAATTAAAGGCACACGTCCACGGGATTTGCACAATGCAGAGCGCGACCGCATGCTCGCCCGGCAATTACAGGACAGCCTCAAGGATCGCGCTGAAAATGTAATGATTGTTGATTTGCTACGCAATGATCTGGGGAAAGTCTGTGCACCAGGTTCCATATCCGTGCCATCTCCTTTTGCGCTCGAGTCTTTTGCTACCGTACATCACCTGGTCAGCACTATTACCGGGACACTGGCTGAAGATCAGGATGCTGTCAGCTTATTAAGAGCCTGTTTTCCTGGGGGATCCATTACCGGTGCACCCAAACTGCGCTCGATGGAAATCATCGAAGAACTCGAACCGCAACGCCGTGGGGTCTATTGTGGCAGCATTGCTTTTATTGGCTTTGACGGCAATATGGACAGCAATATTACGATTCGTACATTGGTATTCAGTGATAATCGTCTGCGTTTCTGGGCTGGTGGCGGTATTGTGGCGGATTCCGAACTGGAAGCCGAATATCAGGAAGTGGCTGATAAAGCCGCGGCAATGCTGGGTCTGGTGGAGTCATTACGTTAAATGTATGTCGTTAAACTGGGTGGTAGCCTATATCACACTGCTGAACTCAAATCCTGGTTAACATTGCTGGAACAAACGGCGCTTAATGAGTCTGTGGTAATTGTTCCGGGCGGTGGTCCTTTTGCTGATATGGTGCGTCAGGCGCAGCAACTGCATAAATTTGATGATCAACATGCTCACCATATGGCGATCCTTGCCATGGCACAATATGGGTTGATGCTTCAGGCCTTGTTACCCTCCGCTGTCCTTGTAAAAACGCCAGCAGAAGTTTCCAGCCATTGCCAACTGGCTATCTGGTTGCCAGATGATCAATTACTGCAAGTCAAAGAAATTACCCAAAACTGGCAGATCACTTCCGACAGTCTGGCTTTGTGGTTTACACAGCAATTTCCACAAAGCAGCTTGAGTCTAATCAAACGTGTTTCCGCAGAGAGTGGAGATCTCAACGAGTTAAGTAAAAAAGGCATTATTGATCAGGGTTTTACTGCACTGTTCCAACAAAGACCAATTTCAACTCAATTGATCCATTATCAAGCCCTGGATAACTTTCCCGAGCATGGAATTAAGCTCGGATGAGCATTGATTCAAGTCAACTATCTGCCACGCTGTCAGCGTTAATTAATCAGTCTCTGCAACAATTCGACATCGATGCTAAAACGCTTCAACAGCTTTCCCAACAAATAGATACCTTACTCCTTGCAGGACAGCGTCACAGACAAGCAAACTGGGCAGGTCATATGACGCCTGCAGTAAATGAATTAGCCGCACTGGGAAAGCTTGTGGCGGCTTTGCATCAAGGTAATCTGCTCTCATCAGAGCTTTATCCAGAACTTGCGATCATTGAAAAAGATATCTTTGATTTTTTCTGCCCTTTGTTTGGTCAACAACACGGACATGCGACGCATGGTGGCAGCTATGGCAACCTTGATGCGTTATGGCAGGCTCGAAAAAAATTCGGTGGCCATTCAAACCGGGTATATGCCAGCGATCAATCCCACTATTCCGTTTTCAAGGCGTGTGACATTTTGGGCCTGCAGTTACAATTGATCCCCACCAATGATTCCCAGCAGATGGATATTGCCGCACTTGCGTTTGCCTGTAACGAGCAGACGCCAATGGCCATTGTTGCTACAGCAGGCACCACCAGTAGTGGACAGATCGATGATATCAATGCGGTTAAAGCAATTATTGGGCATAGTCCATGTTGGCTGCATATCGATGCAGCCTGGGGTGGTTTTTTAAGTTTAATCAACACTAGTCCCCTGACTGACAAACAGCTCGGACAAGCTGATTCGGTCTGTTTTGATCCGCACAAAAGTCTGGGCCAGCCCCGTCCCTGCGGGTTATTGATGTATCAGCAACCAATTAAAGCTACGGCCTCGCCAACCCAATACCTGACACAAACACCACGTGACACATTACCGGGTTCCTATGGAGCAGAGCTTTTACTGCCTTTATGGCTGACCATTAAAGCACTTGGAAAAGCAGGTCTTGTTGAGCAAATTGACTTTCAACTCGATCAGGCCAGAAAATTTGCCGATTTTCTCAATGAGCAGCCAGGTTGGCAGGCAGAAGGTTCTCCCACAGGCATTGTCTGTTTTAATCCCCCCCCTCAAAAAGACCTTTCCGGTTTGCTTGAAAAAGGTATTTTTTCACTTACAGAAATTGCTGGAAAAAGAGTCTATCGTGCTGTCTTTGCCGGACCTGGGACCCGCAGTGACACACTGATTAGCGATCTGGCGCCTTATCTATAATCTGTTTTTGTACGCCATCATAGCGTCTTAGCCAGGGCGATATTTTATTTAACGGAGAGGACCATTGCTGACTATCACGCATTGCTACCTGTTTTGAAGGATATACCCCGTAGATCACGGCATACCAGACTTCACCATTACGCATACTTTCAAAAACTGCAACATTACCTGTCAGTTCATTTTTTTCCACAAAGCTGTCCACTTCAGATCTATCCCATGTTCCCATTAATTGAAAGGTAAAATCAGTAGCGGATTGCTGCATAATCCACTCTTTATCCTTTAAAGTCGTATCGACCAGATCAGAAAATGCTGTATCAGCTTTCTCCGTGGTGGTAGCGGGTTCGGGAATTAATTCAATTGGCGGGTTAATTTGTTCAGGCGTTGAAGGTGGCTCAACCTCTTGTTCTTCTGCTGTTTCAGAAGTCACTTTTTCTATTTCAGAACTTGAATCATCATTCACCGTGACAACGTCGGCAATAGATTCCTCTGAATCAGCAGTCTGAGAGGGTTGTTCAATTATTTCTACAGGATCAAGTAAAACGTCTGCAGCGACTTCCTGTTCAGGTTCAGGCTCTACTTCATCGGTCGGGGAAATGGTTTCGATTGCTGCTTCAACATCAGAGTCAGTCGTCGGTTCAGCTTCTATATCTGTCTGTTCCAACTCTTCGAGTAATTCGACTAATTCCTGGCGATCGGCTTCTGCAACACTGGTAAGTTCTTCTGGCTCATCCACAACGACCATGGGCAAGTCTTCGGTTAAAGCATCCGTATTTAGCACATCGTCTTCAATCGTGCTTTTATCAGCAACAAACAAGTCATTTATCTGCTGCTGGTAAAACAAAACCAATGCAAATAAAACACCCAGCGGAACCAGTCCAAACCATTTATTCCAGCGCAAAGAAACAGCAGGAAACTTGAAGCTGAAAGGCAGCTGCACCGGTTTGCCCTGTCCCAGTAAAAATTTATGGGCAAGATGATTCAATGCTGCCGGAACACCTGAAGACTGTCGATGAAAACGTATTAATGCTTTGTTATCAAATGGGCTGTCACCGTTGAAACCAACACCCTGTAACCGCTGCAATAAATAAGCAGCGGTTTCCTGTTGTGGAATTGGCCCCAGCAGTAAGGGTTGAATGCGCTCATTTTGAGAAGCCATGACATCAGCCGTAACATCAGTTACTACCGCCCGCCATAGATAGTTGCCTTCATGTTGCCAGTCAAACCAGGTTTTTAATTGCTGGAGTAATGGCTCGGCAAGCTTACTGATATCATCAATCAATAACACCGGACGAATCTGCAAAGTCTGCAGTTGTTGTAATCGCTGTTGTAATAGCTGAAGGTTGTTACTGCCCAGCGTACTCTCCTGAGGCGCACCAAAAACCTGTAAACAGCGGCTGACCATAAACTGAATGGTTAATGAGGGTTCTGCCTGAATCAGGCAAAAACGCAAATCATCGCCCCCCCGATTCATTAAGGCTTTTAAAGTAGTGGTTTTACCCAGACCGTTGCTGCCATACAGCAAAGGAATTTTGTCACTGGCCCGCAGCAGATGCAGAACCAGGTCCAGACGCTGCTTAATTTCCGGCCCCATATACAGTCCGGCTTCTGTCACCTCAGCACTGAATGGATTCGACTGAAGCGCTAATCTTGAAATATATTTTGGTTCAGCTGCCGCTGCAGTCATTGCATTACTCAATTTCCAGCAGTAAATTTCGCCAGGGTTTCAGCCAGAGCGTCACCATCGTAGTCATCGGAAATAATGGCCTGACCGATATCTTTTAACAACACCAGACGAATCAGTCCATCCTGAACCTTTTTATCTACCGCCATCAGGTTCATAAAATCTGCAGAACTTAACTTGCCCGGAACAGTAACAGGCAGATTAGCGGCTTTCATAATGTCGCTGATACGGGTAACTTTTTCCGTGCTAAGCCATCCCATACGTTGCGACAAGTCGGCTGCCATCACCATACCTATTGCAATCGCCTCACCATGCAGACAATTCCCGTAGCCACAACCAGTCTCAATGGCATGACCGAATGTATGGCCAAGGTTTAACAAAGCTCTGACACCTTGTTCACGCTCATCATCTGCCACAATGGTTGCCTTATCCTGACAGGATCGGGCAATCGCTTGTGCCAGTGCCTCAGGATCACGCGAAACCAGCAGCGACATATTCTGTTCAAGCCAGTCAAAAAATTCAGCGTCATTAATCAAACCATATTTAATGACTTCTGCCAGTCCCGAAGAAAACTGACGATCATCCAACGTTTTTAACGTGGCAGTATCTGCCAGTACACATTGCGGCTGGTAAAACGCACCAATCATATTTTTGCCTAACGGATGATTGACCGCGGTTTTGCCGCCAACTGAAGAGTCGACCTGTGATAATAAGGTGGTGGGAACCTGGATAAAGGGCACCCCCCGCTGATAACAGGCTGCAGCAAATCCTGCCATATCGCCTATAACACCACCACCCAGCGCAATAATGGTTACCTGACGAGACAATCTGGCTTCCAGTAAACGATCAAAAATCAGCTGCATGGTGTCCAGCGTTTTATATTGTTCACCATCTGGCAAAATAACACTTTCCAGCCGATAGTCTTTTAACGCTGTTTTTACGGTATCCAGGTACAGAGGTGCCACCGTTTCATTGGTAACAATCAACACTTCCTTTCCCCGGATATGGGCGGTAAATAAATCACTTCCCGATAGCAGATTTTCACCAATATGGATGGGATAACTGCGATCACCGAGCGCAACTTGAAGCGTTTTCATCATATTCAGGTTTCTTTTGTTTTTAATTGTTGTAATTGTTTTATCACTGCGTTCACGGTTCGGGTAACAGATTGATCACCTGTTTGTAGCACCACATCAGCCACTTCCCGATATAAAGGGTCCCGCTGTGCCATTAATTGTTTTATTTGCAGGCGCCGATCCGCCACCTGCAACAAGGGGCGACTGGTATCACGAGATGTGCGGCGGTAAAGTTGTTCGGCTGTAGCCGCCAGATAGACAACCTTGCCACGTTTCAGATTGCGCCGGTTTGCCTCCGCCAGCACAGCACCGCCACCAGTTGCCATTACAATATTATCCATTGCGCTAAGCTCATCAATCACTTTTTGCTCGCGCTCTCTGAAGCCTTCTTCACCTTCCATCTCAAAAATCCAGGAGATGGATACACCAGTGCGCTTTTCAATCTCACGATCACTATCAAAAAACTTACGATGCAGCTTTTTAGCAAGCTGTCGACCAATGGTAGACTTTCCAGACCCCATTGGTCCCACCAGAAATATATTACCTGAAATCACGTGGCTAATGACTCAACTGTTTATCGTGAAAAAAAAACCGGATCGACAGGCTTGAGTCGATCCGGTTTTTTATATTAACTGAAAAAGCAGGAATTAATAATCCATACCTTCCTTAATAATTTTTGGTGTCACAAATACCAGTAACTCACGCTGGCGATCTTCATTCGTATTGGTTTTGAAGAGAAAGCCCACATAAGGCAAATCACCAAAGAATGGTACACGTGTCGATTCTGTTCTAGACGTTTGTTCATAAATACCCCCCAACACCACAGTTTCGCCATTATCCACCAATACCTGCGTGCGAACGCTTCTGGTATCAATACTAGGAACGCCGAGGAAAATGGCACCTACTTCGTCTTTATTCACTTCCAGATCCATCACAATGCGATCATCCGGCGTAATCTGCGGAGTCACATCCAGTTTTAACAGTGCCTCTTTGAATGAAACCGAGGTTGCACCACTTGATGAAGCTTCCTGATAGGGAATTTCGGTACCTTGCTCAATGGTAGCCTGTTTTTGGTTTGAAGTGATGACACGTGGTGTTGAAATAATCTCACCTTTGCCTTCCTCCTGCATCGCAGAAAGCTCCAACTCCAGCACCGCTCCCAAAGGCAATTTAGCCAACGCCAAAGCAATAGTCCCTGCCGGATTGGCAACTGGTAAGTTCACATTTAAATCCTGACCACGTAATCCAGCCTGGTTTGTGGGAACCACCGCATCCAGATTATTCGCCGGAACCTGCAAACCTTCCAGAGAACCGGATGTGCCTGCTCCCAAGGTGCCACTTTCAGCTGAGGTGCCAAAACGCACCCCCAGCTCCTTAGTAAAGTCATTGTTGGCAATAACAATCCGCGATTCAATTAACACCTGACGTACCGGAATATCCAGTTTTTCAATTAATTTGCGAACATCGGCAAGATTTCTAGCAGTATCACGAAGCAGTAAAGAGTTGGTCCGTTGGTCAACCACTACGCTGCCACGATCTGAAAGAAATCCGCCAGCACTGCTCCCGGCTGTAGTTTGACCTTGAGTTGTCGTTAAAATCTCAGCCATATCTGTGGCTTTTGCAAAGTTGACTTCAAATATCTCGGAATAGAGTGGTTCCAGCTCGACCAATTGACGTCTGGCCTCAAGCTCCTGTTTTTCGCGAGCGGCAATTTCTGCTGCTGGGGCAATCAGCATGACATTACCATTCTGACGCATACCCAGACCCTTGGTTTTCAAAATAATATCCAATGCCTGATCCCAAGGTACATTTTTCAAACGCAGGGTTAAGTTGCCGGTCACTGTGTCGCTGGTCACCAGATTCATACCGTTAAAATCAGCCAGTAACTGTAAAACGGCACGAACTTCAATATTCTGGAAATTCAGCGACAGCTTCTCACCTTCAAAGCCAAATTCATTTTCAGTGGTCTCAGCTGTAGTTCGTTCTGCAACTGGTTTTACCTCAACAACCAGCTTATCGCCAGATTGGTAAGCCAGATGTTCAAACTTGCCAGTAGTTGTAAGCACCAACCTGGACCCATCGCGTGTTTGCATACTTTCAATCAAATTCACCGGGGTCGCAAAATCCATTACATCCAGTTTGCGTTTCAATTGGTCGGGCAAGTCAACCCCAGGCAAATCTACAATCAAATCTCCACTTTCACGACGAATATCCATAGCAGTATTTTCATTTTTTAACTGCAATATTAATCTGCCTTCGCCTTGTTCGCCGCGTCTGAAATCGATATCCGTCACCGAATTAATATCTGGAGCAGCTAACGGAGTTGTATTTGGAAGTGGTGCTTTTGCAATCTGCCCATTGTTTTCATTAAGGAAAACTTTGACGATCTTCCCTTCTACTTCAATTTCATAAGGTAATTTTCGAAGCAAATTAATAACCATCCGGGTACGTTCACCTGCTTCTACGGTAGCAATACTTCGGGTCTGACCATTATTTATCTGCTGGGTGGTTTCATTCAGTTTATTGCTTACACCATGGAAATCCAGAACGATCCGTGCGGGCTCATCGGTAGCAAAGCTTTCTGGTTTTTCAACCGCTTCGGAAAAAGTTAACGTGACAACACCTTTGTTACCCGATAACGCTGAATAATCCAAGGATTGCAGTTCATTTGCTGAAACAAAACTGCTGACGAACAATAATGAAAGCAAACCCAGACTCGACCGCCACCGCTCCATAAAATTCTTGTCGATGTTGGTGAAGGCTTGACGCCGAGTGATTTTCATTCCGTATATACTCATCATTGTTTGGCCCTTAATTTATCTCTACGACGGGTACTGTCGTCTCACGCTCGTTATAGCCGTTTCCTTCAGGAACGATCTCTTTTAATGTCAGTTGTGTTTCACTGATCGCAACAATCTGGCCATGGTTCATACCCATATAGTTACCAATTTGCACACGATGTATCGTACTGTCTGGAGCCCGTATTAATGCCCATAAACTGTCTTGTTCCAGGGTGCCGACATATTGCAAATCAGCCAGCGAATAATTTTCCAGAATTTCCTTCATCCGGTTTTCATTAGGTTGAATGCCGTTATCAACCACTTGCTCCGGTTCCGGTTCGGGAACATCAATGACGGTTGGAACAAATGGATCACGTAACTCAGCAGCAGCATAACTGAATTTTTCGTAAGGCTTCATCACTGGAATGGGAGGAATATCAACTACTTGACGTGCTTTTACTTCGGCAACATAGGCTTGCAGATCGTCTTTTGGTTGTGAACAGGCCACGAGCATAAATGCCATGGAAAGCAGAAGAATCTTCTGAATCAATGAATGGATAACTATGGATATGTTCATCATTAATTACCCTGCTCGTCAAAGTAACGATAGGTCTTGGCCGTAATATCCATGGTCATATTCCCATCGCTGGTCAATGGACCCATTTTGAAATTATGCAGTGTCACAATACGCGGTAAGGCCGCTATCCCACTAATAAATTCAGCAAATTGATGGTACGTGCCAGTTACACGCATGGTGATCGGCAATTCAATGTAAAAATCAATTGGCCGTTCTTCTTCCGGTTTGAATAGTTCAAATTCAAGCCCATTTACCAAACCGGTTCTGGAAATATCTACCAGCAGATCAGCCACTTCACTTTTCCGGGGTAACTGCTGCAACATGGAAGCAAATGACAATTCCATTTCTTTCATCTGTTCTTTATATGCTTCAAGATTAACGGCTTTGCTTTGTTTTATCTCAAAGCTTGTGCGAAGTTCTGTTTCTGTTTGTTCAAGTTGCGCCAATTCGACGCGCTTATCTTTGATTATAAAGTAATAACCAGCGCCCCAAATCACTGCAAAAATCAGCAATCCGGCAACGATTTTTCCAATCAGAGGCCATTCGCCACTTTCATTGAAATCAATATCATTAACTGAAGGGATATCCACGACTATAGCTCCTCATCCGTTTCAGGTTTGGATTCAGTCACTTCCAGAGTGAATTGACGAATTGCATCATCACGGGAGGATGTACGCTGAATAACGCGAAGTGTTGATTCGGTGAACTCTGGATCATTATCGAGTTGATTCATAAATACGGATACTCTGGCATTAGTCTGTGCCACGCCCTGCACAATCAGTTTATCGCCCTCGCGGCTTAAAACTTGAAGATGAATACCTTCTGGTACAGTTCTCACAATAGAATCAAATACTTTTACAACTTTAGGACGGCTCTGCTGCAAATCCTGAATAACCCGCATTCTGGCCAGCAAACGATCACGTTGTTTTTCTAAATCCTGGATTTCTTTAATCTGCGTATCCAAAATGGCAATTTCTTTTTGCAAATAAGCATTACGCTGATTCTGTTTATCCAGCAAACTGTTCATATGGCTATTGAAAATAGCAAAAATGATAATGGCGAGAGCTAATGTCAGCCCCATCGCAATAAAGAACTGCTGCTGTCTTTCTTGGCGTTTTTCTTCGCGCCAGGGGAGAAGGTTGATATGTGCCATTAGTCAAAACTCCTCATGGCCAGCCCACACGCTATCATCATCGAGGGCGCATCATTACTCAATGCCTGCACCTTGACCCGGGTACCCAGCCCCATATCAGTGAAAGGGTTGGCTACTGACGTCGAGGTGCCTGTTTCTGACTCAACAATTTTATCGACACCTTCAATAGAGGCGCAGCCTCCTGCCAGAATAATATGATCAATTGATTGGTACTGGCTTGAAGCTGAAAAGAAAAACTGCAGGGCTCGAGTGATGGTTACAGCCATGGAACGTTTGAAAGGCTCAAGTACTTTTGGCGCGTAGTCATCCGGCAGGCTGCCATCTTTTTTGGCACGGCCCGCTTCCTGATAAGACATTCCATAATAACGCTCAATATCTTCGGTAAGCATCCGGCCGCCAAAAGTTTGTTCGCGGGTAAATACAATTTTGCCATTGACCAGCACGTGCAAGGTAGTAACGTTTGCACCGACATCGGCAACAGCAACCGTTAATCCATTACCCTGATTGGGTAATTGTCTGGCGATAAGAGAAAAGGCATTTTCAACAGTATAGGCTTCAACATCGACCAGCCGGGGTTTGAGACCAGCTTTTTCCAGCACATTGGTGCGAGCATCAACATTTTCACGACGCGAAGCGGCTAACAATACATCTACTGCATCAGCATCGGCTGCAGAAGGACCCAATATTTCAAAATCCAGACGCACTTCATCCAGTGGATAGGGAATATAGTTTTCAGCTTCCAGCATCACGTTTTCTTCCATGTCGCGTTCTGAAATGGAGGAAGGAAAGGAAACAACTTTGGTGATAGCAGAATTTGCCGAAACCGCGACTGCAGCATCTCGGGACTTCGTGCCTGAACGCTTTATAGCACGTCGTATCGCACCGGCAACTTCGTCGCTGTTTTCAATACGACCTTCTACCACAGCATTTACAGGAAGCGGTTCCACTGCGTAGGATTCGACGGTATAACGATCACCGCGTTTATTTAGTTCTAGCAGCTTCACAACCGAAGAACTGATGTCTATCCCTAGTAAAGGGGATTTCTTACGTCCAAACATGCATCGCCCCAATTCCATCGAAATGATGTGTGCAGTACACTTACACTTGTAAGTTAAAGTAGTTTATTAACAGTTACTAGGATGTCAACAACTAAAACTGTGACATCTTCCCAAAAAGTCATTAACTGGCTTTATTAGGATGTTTATATATACTCTACGGTTTTATTTTTTGCGAACGAAATAATCCAATGTCGCGACTTGTGTCACGCCTTTTTAAATGGGCCTTTACCTTTTTGATAGCTGGTCTACTGTTTATCGCTGTAGTCTATCTATTTCTGTCACCCAAGCTACCTAGCACGGAATCGTTGCGCACGATTCAGTTGCAGATTCCTTTACGTATTTTTAGTGAAGAAGGTCTTTTGATGGCCGAGTTTGGCGAAAAGCGCCGCATTCCGGTCGCTTATGAGGACTTCCCCACTCAACTCATAGAAGCTTTCCTGGCAGCGGAAGATGACCGATTTTTTGAACACCCGGGAGTGGATTATCAAGGCTTGCTTCGTGCAGCGTATTCGCTGGCACTCACGGGTGAAAAAACACAGGGTGGCAGTACCATTACCATGCAGGTTGCCCGGAATTTTTTCTTAAGCAATGAAAAAACTTATTTGCGCAAAATCAATGAAATTTTTCTTTCACTGGAAATTGAAAACACATTATCCAAAGAAGAAATTCTCACCTTATATCTGAATAAAATATTTCTTGGTCACCGCTCTTACGGTGTTGGTGCAGCGGCTCAAGTCTATTATGGGAAAACGCTGGACGAGTTAACGTTGGGTCAAATGGCAATGATAGCCGGTCTGCCAAAAGCGCCCTCGACGACTAACCCTATTACCGCCCCACAAAGAGCGCTGGACCGCCGTAATTATGTGCTCAGTAGAATGCTAGATGTCGGGTTTATTTCTCAGGCCGAATATCAAGAAGCAATAAAAGAAGAAGTAAGTGCCCGCTATCATGGACGTGAAATAGAAGTCTATGCTCCCTATGTTTCGGAGATGGTCCGTACCTATCTGATTGAGCAGTTTGGCGAAGAGATCTATGAAAACGGTACTAGGGTCTTTACGACGATTAAAGCCAAACATCAGCAGGCTGCCACTAAAGCTCTGCAGGATGCATTACTGGCTTATGATAAACGACATGGATATCGCGGCCCGGCTGCCAAGGTTGAGTTAAGCGAATTACCGGATCAGGCAGCTTCAGAACTGTTCCTTAAGGATTATTCAGTTATTGGTGCCCTCAGTCCAGCATTGGTATTAAGTATAGAAGATAATATTGCCCAGGTTTTTGTAAAACGCTTGGGCCAAATAGAGTTACCGTTTGCCGCAGTAAGTTGGGCTCAGCCACAACTCAGTGCTAACAGCATGGGCAAAAAACCACAGACTATCGACGACGTATTGGCGGTTGGCGATATCATCTATGTGCGGGAGCTGGAAGAGAATTCATGGCAATTGACACAGATACCGGAAGTCCAGGGAGCCCTGATTTCTCTTGCTTCTGAGGATGGAGCAATCACCTCCCTGCAGGGCGGATTTGATTTCTTTCAGAATAAGTTTAACCGGGTAGTGCAATCAAAACGTCAACCGGGTTCTGGCTTTAAACCATTTGTATACTCTGCTGCGCTGGAAAAAGGCTATACCGCGGCTACCGTGATCAACGATGCACCGGTGGTATTTGATGACCCCGGTTTGGAAAATGTCTGGCGTCCGGAAAATTACAGTGGTCGATTTTTTGGCCCAACTCGTCTGAGAGAAGCACTTACTCATTCAAGAAACCTGGTATCAATAAGGTTGTTAAGAGATATCGGCATTGCCTATACAGTAGATTATGTACAACGTTTCGGGTTTCAGCCTGAACAGGTTCCACCCAATCTATCTATTGCACTGGGAAGTGGTAATGCAGCACCAATTGATATGGCAAGAGCTTATGCTACTTTGGCAAATGGTGGTCACCTGATAGATCCCTATATTATTTCCCGGGTTGAAAATACTGCTGGTGAAATCCTGATGCAGACCAAACCCAAGAAAGTCTGCGACAGCTGTGCCATACCCGCAGCTGATATCAGTGAAGAAGAAGCCCTGATGCAAGCTGAATTGTTAGGCTTTTATCCCGCCAAGCAGGTCATTACCCCGCAAAATGCTTACATAATGAACAGCATGCTGCGTGATGTAGTGAAATTTGGTACAGGTCGTCAGGCATTAAGTTTAAATCGCGGTGACCTGGCTGGTAAAACCGGTACAACCAATGATCAATTGGATGCTTGGTTTAATGGCTTTAATCCCGATCTGGTTGCCATAAGCTGGGTTGGATTTGATAATCCCCGCACTTTAGGCCGCTATGAAACAGGCGGGCGTGCAGCTTTGCCAATGTGGATTGATTTTATGCGAGTTGCACTTGAAGATGTGCCCGAGAAAAACTTTGAACAACCTGTTGATATGGTCACTGTTCGCATCGACCCTGAAACTGGATTACTGGCACGTCCCGGCGATACCGAAGCAATCTACGAAACTTTCCGTAAAGATAATGTTCCGGCAATGCGTGGCGGCAGTGGTGCCACATCCACTGAACAGGATGACTCTCTGATAGAGCTGTTCTAGGGTCTGTTACTCTTTCTTAGCCACCTCTGTTGTGGGCTGAAAAAACATCAATCAATGTAGGACAAGAGTGATTGTGGGATACATGCATGTATCCCACTCAATTTCCGCTTTGGCAGACACGAAACTAGTCGCCAGTTAATGTGGAGACTCATTTTGTTCAACAAGGTGGATATGTCGCTGTAGTTTCTAAATAAGGTATTTCCAAGGTCGTAGGGGAAATAACGGGTAGTGGCTATGAAAAGCTAACCAAACTATGGCAAATGGAAAACACTATCATGCTAACAACTGCCGGCAGAATGACAGCTCAATAAATTGGCAACAATGATGACACCCAATTGAGGATATGTGGTTCAAATTGTAATTGAGGAGATACTTAATTGGATGCTGAACGTCAATCAGCGCACTGCAATTCTCAGTTAACGAACACGCTTGGCCAATTGTCCTGGCTTCAGTTCACCATTTGGATAATCGCCGTTCAATAGCCGCAATTGCTGCATCGGACTATTACTGATTCGTGTTTTGGCCGCCCAGCTGGAATAACTATCGTTACTATCGACTTTGACCACTTCGATACGCTGTGCTTCGGCGAATTGCTGTTCATCCTGACGCATAGCATGGAAGCTCATCACCGTCTCACGAAACGCCGGATCAAATTTATGGAAATCTCCTGACGATTTGGTGGTCGCAATAAAAATAAACGCTTGCTCTCGTAAATATATGACCGCCACTCGAACAGGCTTGCCCTCAGCTACGGTCAAACCAGTATAACCCTGTAAGCCATTAGTGGAGAGCGGCTCCCCATTTTTCAAATCTTTAATATTCAACCTTTCCCTAATAAACTCAGCGGGGGTCTGTTTACGATTAAGATCGGAAGCTCCCATCTCAATAATAGCGGCCCCTTGCGGCGCGGTTGCACGAAGACTGGAAGGGTTGTTCTGAATATGCCAATTCTGCGGAAAACTCAATGCAAACTGCATTTCACTATGATAGAAATTTCGACCAGAGCGAATACCCTGAGATTCACTGTCTCCAAACACCATGCCATCGATACGCTGCAGATAGCGCTCAGTACCTTCATCTTCTCGAACAGTGGTTTTGTATTTATCAGCCGCCTTAACAACTTCCTGCAGCCGAGTGTCATTATCTGGGTGAGAAGCAAACAGACCGTGGTAACCCTGATAATCCTGGCCTTGTTTTTTAGCCTCGGCTTCGGCAAAAGTTGCCTGATCTTTTAATACACCAATAACTTCTATCATGGCCTCTGAAGGATAGCCAGAACGGGCCAGGTATTCGGCACCAAGCCTGTCAGACTCTAATTCGTGTTCGCGACCATAACCACTAAGTAAAGCACCACCAAACACATTAAACAGATCCTGGGCACCTGCCGTGCGTAACCCCGGAAGCAGTATTGCTCCCAGTGTGTATCCTAAACTTGCTGCCTGGGCTGCACTTTGCTGGCGCACGCCATGGCGAGCAGTTACATGACCAATCTCATGCCCGAGAACGGCTGCAAGCTCAGCTTCGGAGTTCAGATAGGCCATCATTCCCCGAGTGATATAGATATACCCACCAGGTAATGCAAACGCATTGATAACCGGTGAATCTAAAACAGTAAAGCGATAAACCAAATCATCCCGATGACTGACTGCAGCGAGTCTTTGTCCGACATCCTGAACATATCTCTGCAACGCTTCATCTTCATAACGACCATATTGTTCAATGATCTGAGGATGGTAAGTGCGGCCCATCTCAAGCTCTTTATTTTCGCTGATCATCACAAAATCCTGGCCACCTGTCACGGGATTTTGTGCACAGCCGGATAAAAGGCCCAGAAATAACAAAGCCCCTGTCAATCGACAGAGGCTTTTGTATGTAATGTTGATGATGTTCATTAGTATCTTCGGCTTAAGCCCGCAAGATTATTTTCCGTATTTTTGACGGAATTTATCAACACGGCCAGCACTATCCAGCATTTTCTGTTTGCCGGTGTAGAACGGATGACATTCTGAGCATACATCCAGCGTCAGGTCATTGCCGCGTGTTGAACGGGTTTTGAAACTGTTACCACAGCTACAGGTAACATTGATTTCGCTATAATCTGGATGGATATCCGCTTTCATATCTGTTCTCGCCAATAATGATGTTTGCCCGACAAACACGATTTTTATGTTTGCCCTTTCTGAACCGCGTAATTCTACTGATCCGGCGACTTTTCAGCAAGTCCTATTAAGTATTTATTTTTATTATGACTTTTGTCCCACCAGCATCGCCATGTTTCGCCACCCCATGGAAGTATCTCCAAGTGTCGACTCTTCTCGATAAACTCTCAATTTCAGACTCGTAAATAAATTTAATAGTTCATTATCTGCCAGTAAAAATTCGGGATTCTGCGGACCGGAACCATCTACCTTATCGCGACAGAAGGTTTGATAAAAAAGTAAGCCCCCGGGCTTTAACGCATTGATAAGTTTCGGGCAAAGTTTGCGCTCCAGAAACTGACTGACGACAATGACATCAAAGCTCGAATTGTCAGGCGCTGCCACACTCACATCCCGCTGCTCAGTAATAACCTGTAACTGTCGCTGTTGAACCTCTGCATTCAGTTTCGCCAAAGCTTCAGAACTGATATCCCATGCGTGAGTCTGTAACCCCAGACTGGCCATCAACAAGGCATTGGCACCTAAACCACACGCCAAATCCAGCGCTATTCCCTGCTCAGGCAGTAAATGCTGATTTTGAGTAAGCACCAGAGCAGGCTCAGGATAAACAGCAATCTCTGTTCGATAGCGCTGATCCCATTTTTGCTGACTATCAGACATTATCGACGCCAGAATGCCGGGGTTAACACGACTAACAAGGTGAAGATTTCAAGACGACCTAATAACATGGCAACGCATAATATCCACTTTGATGGGGCATTAATCTGTCCAAAATTTGCCCCGACATCCCCCAGTCCCGGCCCAAGATTATTCAAACAAGCGGTTACAGCAGAAAACGACGTCACCACATCAAGGCCAGTGGCCATCAATAAAAGATGCATGATACTGAAACAGAAAACATACAAGGCAAAGAAGCCCCAGACCGCACCAACAACTTTGGGGGGTAGCGCTTTACCGTTCACTTTAATGGCAAATACAGCGTTAGGATGAATCAACCTTAACACTTCACGATATCCCTGTTTAAACAGCAGCATCGCGCGAATCACCTTAATACCGCCACCTGTGGAAAAAGCACAGCCACCGATATAGCTGGTCATCAATAATAAAATTGGCAGAAAACCTGGCCACAAATAATAATCGGTAGTGGTAAAACCAGTGGTGGTACCGATGGAAACCGCTTGGAAAATACCATGATGAGCAGCGGTCCAACCATCATCAAAGGTGCCGGTGAAATACAGATAAGTTGCCGTTATAAGCGAGATAACGAACATGATGCTTAAAAATACTTTTAACTCTGAGTCTCGCAGATAATGCATCAGAGTGCGATGGCGCCAGGCGAGAAAATGTAATGAAAAATTCATTGCTGAAACCAGCATGAAAGCCACCGCGATCATTTCAATCGTCGCGCTGTTAAAAAAACCCATGCTGGCATCGTGGGTGGAAAACCCGCCTATGGCGACGGTAGAAAAACTATGGCCAATGGCATCAAACCATGACATACCTGCCCAGTAATAGGCGATGGCACAAGCGATCGTCAGGCTCAAATAGATATACCAGAGTGCTTTTGCGGTTTCGGTAATACGTGGAGTTAATTTGGCGTCTTTCATCGGACCAGGTGTTTCTGCACGATACAGCTGCATGCCACCGACGCCTAATAATGGCAGGATAGCAACGGCCAATACCACGATCCCCATCCCCCCCAACCACTGCAGAAACTGACGATAAAACAATACGGCTTCTGGCAGCGTATCCAGACCAACCAGAACCGTCGCCCCGGTGGTGGTTAAACCCGACATGGACTCAAACACCGCATCGGTAATACTCATCGCGGGTGATTCGGTCAGATAAAACGGTAATGCCCCGGAAAAACCCAAAGCAATCCAGAACATTACCACCACGATAAATCCATCGCGGATCTTCAACTCTTTACGGTGTTTTCTCGCAGGTAACCATAACAGCAAACCAGTACTGACCAGAATCACAAACGCTGTCAGAAAGGCGGTAGCAGCGCCGTCGTTAAACCACCATGAAACCAGCACAGGTGGCAGCATAGTGATACTGAACAGGCTCAGTAAAATGCCCAGAATGCGCTGGATAGTCATTAATTGCATGGAAGATTAAGACTCTTTACGCCGATAAAAATACTGATAATACGCCCACAAAGTCAGCATCAGCAAAGTTAAAATCCATAATGGCCATTGCCCGAAACGCACGTAGGGAGTGACTCCCTCTCTGGGTTGAATGTCACCTTTCAGTACAGCCAGTTCAAATTGAGGACTTTGTTGCTGAATAACGCCCTTATAATCAATAAACGCTGAAATCCCGTTAGTTGTGACCCGCAAAATCGGCCGCCCGGTCTCCAATCCCCGGCTTCGTGAGATCTGTAAATGCTGGTGCGGTGCGAAAGAATCACCATACCAGGCATTATTGGTGGCGTTAATCAACATGGTTGCTGCCGGTACAGTTTCACGAACTTCAGATGAAAAGGCATCTTCATAGCAGATAGACACCCCGACCGGATGGCCTGCCAACATCATTTGCGGTTGATCGGAAGCGCCCGGCACAAACGCTGACATCGGTAAATCAAAGAATTTGATCAATCCACGCAGGGTTTCAAAAGGAACGTAATCACCAAATGGAACCAAGTGACGCTTGTGATAAAACACCGGTGTTTCGGTCAGACTGACCATACTGTTGTAATAATCTTCACCATTTTCATCCAACACCGGCAGCCCGAGAATAATATCGGTATTCTGCGAACGTGCTTCGCGACCTAATGGTTCGAGATAACCTTCATCTATTTGGTGATAAAACGCTGTTGCTGCATTTTCAGGCCAGACAATTACCTCTGCATCCCAATTCTCTCGACTCAGATCAGCATATAACTGCAATGTATTACGTAACTGCTGGGGATCCCATTTAATGTCCTGCGGCACATTGCCTTGAATCAAGGCTGCTTTAACCGGTTCACCAATGGGTTTGGTCCATTCAACCGATTGCAGGGAAAAAGCGCTGCCCCAAATCACTGCGGGCAAAATGAGAAATATCCATTTACGCTGGTAAACCACTATTGCCAGACTACCGGCGGTCAATGCCACCAGCCAGGAGGCACCGTGAACACTAACTAACGGAATAAAACCGGCAAGTGGGCCTTCAATTTGTCCGGTACCCACTTCCAGCCAGGGAAATCCTGTCAAAAACCAGGCTTTAAACCACTCAAACAAAAGCCAACTGCTGGGCAGTAATATCAGGAAATCTTTGCTGGATAATGCTGGACCAGTCAGGCGTTTTAACCCCCACCCCAATACGCCGATCATGAAGCCCAGAGCAACCACAAACAATGCGGTCAGCAAACCTGCAAGCACTATGCTGGCCTGTCCAAAAACATGGATAGCCACAAAAACCCAGGAAACCCCTACACCGAACATACCGGTACCAAACAGCGTGCCTCGCCACAACGCCTGGCGAGGACTGACACCTTGCCAACTGAGAAACAGCACAAGCAGGCTCAACACCGCCAATGGGTAATAGTGAAAAGGGGCTAGACTCAGTGGCAGGATGGCACCGGCCAATAATGCTGCCCAACTGCCAAATGCGCCTTGCCAAGCCATCTGCCTGGAAGTTGTCATTATTCTGTTTCGCTTTCGCTTTCAGTTTCTTCGGGTAACTTCACCATACGTAACAAATGAACTCGACGTTTATCTGCACGTAACACGGTGAATTCCAGTGCACCAATTGTGACTTGCTCTCCCCGGCCGGGCAGATGACCAAATTGATTCACTACATGGCCGCCAACCGTATCAAAATCATCGTCACTCCACTCGGTTTCAAAATACTCGTTAAAGTCTTCTACCGGGGTCAATGCTTTGACAGTGAAGGTATTGTCATCACGTTGCAGAATCGGCGCATCATCATCCACATCATGCTCGTCTTCAATTTCACCAACAATTTGTTCAAGAACATTTTCGATGGTGATCATGCCGGCAACACCGCCATACTCATCCACAACGATTGCCATATGATTACGACGGGCACGAAATTCACGCAGCAGAACATTTAAACGCTTACTTTCAGGGATAAACACCGCTGGACGTAACAATTCACGCAGATCAAAATTAAACTCACCAGAGCTGACCACTGCCGCCAGCAAATCCTTGGCGAGCAGAATCCCGATAACATCATCACGATCATCATCAATCACTGGAAACCGTGAATGCGATGTTTCCGTGACCAGCTTAAGTGTTTCTTCCGGTGGCGCATCTCGAGAAACCATCACCACCTGTGAACGCGGAATCATAATGTCGCGAGCTTGCATCTGTGAGACGCTCAAAGCGCCCTCGACAATCGACAAAGCTTCGGCATCGAGAATATGCCGTTCAGAAGCATTGCGTAGTAATTCAATCAACTGTTCCTGGTCTTTAGGTTCCAGGAACAGATTACTTAATTTTCGCACCCAGGAAACTGGACTGTCTGAGCGACTCGGTCGTCCCTCACTCATGATGTAACCCTCTGCTCTGTATAAGGATTGTTAATATCAAGCTTGTGTAAAATTTTAATTTCCAACGATTCCATTAATTCTGCCTCATCGTCTTCAATATGATCATAGCCAAGTAAATGCAAACAGCCATGCACAATTAAATGTGCCCAATGATCATTTATGGTTTTCTCTTGCTCGGCAGCTTCACGCTCTACTACCGGAACACACAGCACCAGATCACCTAACAACATAGGTTCTAGCGGCACAGGTGACTCAAAGGGAAATGATAAAACATTGGTCGGATAGTTTTTGCCGCGATAATCATTATTCAATTCGGCACTTTCGGCTTCATCGACCAGGCGAATGCTTAATTCACAGTCTTCGTTGACTTCCGCCAGCGCAGCACTGGCCCAGAGTTGAAATTGTTGTTCAGATGGCACATCTGCATCAGTTGCCTGCTGCAAATCGATAATGACGTTCACGACTTTGTTTCAGCCTTTTCGTAAGCCAGAATAACTTTCTGCACCAAGGAATGACGCACCACGTCTTTTGCCTGGAAAAAAGTAAAGCCAATGCCTTCAATATCTTTTAAGACTTCAATGGCATGACGTAGACCTGAACGGGTGGAACCCGGCAAATCCACCTGGGTAATATCGCCGGTGATCACCGCTGTCGAGTTATATCCCAGACGGGTCAGAAACATTTTCATCTGCTCAACCGTGGTGTTTTGTGCTTCATCCAGAATAATAAACGATTCATTCAAAGTACGGCCACGCATATATGCCAGTGGCGCTACTTCGATCACATTGCGTTCAATCAGTTTGGCAACACGTTCAAAACCCAGCATTTCATAGAGCGCATCAAATAAAGGCCGTAAATATGGATCCACTTTCTGGGCCAGATCACCTGGCAGGAAACCAAGTCTTTCACCGGCTTCAACCGCCGGTCTGACCAGCACAATACGTCTGGCAAAGTCGCGTTCCAGCGCTTCTACCGCACAGGCAACCGCCAGATAGGTTTTACCGGTACCGGCAGGTCCAACACCAAAGTTGATGTCATGGGTCATGACACGGCGCAAATAGGCTTGTTGATTTTCACCCCGCGCCTTAATCAGGCCGCGTTTGGTTTTGATGGTAACTTCTTTTTCTTCTTCAAACCCGGTGGTTTCAGTGCCACCCGATTCACGAATCGCCAGATGTACCTGTTCCGGTTCCAGAACAGATTGGGCGGTGTCAGCATACAAGGCATGTATCACATCCTGTACTTCAGCCAGAATATCCGGCTTACCGATGATCTGGAACTTGCCACCACGGTTATTGATTTCCACACCAAATCCACGTTCCATCATCCGGATATGTTCATCCAGATGACCACATAGGTTGGCTAGGCGGGGATTATCCGCAGGACTTAATTCAAAGCTTATCGTGTCAACTGTAACAGCTGGAGTGACCACAACTTAGATTCCAAAAAGGAGTTAGAGGATAACGCTATCAGCAAGAAGTTCTCCTCGCAAGGAGTTGGTGTGTGCCTCTGTGACACGCACATCGACAAACTTGCCCACCAGCGCAATATCACCGGGGAAATTGACGACCCGATTATTTTCAGTTCTGCCGGCGATTTCACCGGCATCGCGATGTGCAGCACGCTCTACCAAGACACGTTGCACCGTACCAAGCATCGATTCACTCACAGCATTTTCAAGCTCACGTAAACGATCCTGCATAATTTGCAGACGCTGTTTTTTCTCTTCATCAGAAACTGAATCATTAAACATCGCTGCTGGTGTACCAGGACGTGCGCTGTATATAAAGCTAAAAGAGTGATCAAAACCTATCTGATTAATCAACGCCATCGTCGCGTTGAAATCTTCTTCGGTTTCATTAGGAAATCCGACAATAAAATCGCTCGACATACTCAGATTCGGACGGATTTTTTTGACCCGCTCAATTTTTTCAATATATTGCGCAACAGTATGGCCGCGTTTCATCATCGCCAGAATTCGATCTGAGCCGGACTGCACCGGTAAATGCAGGTGGTTGACCAATTCCGGAATTTCGGCAAACGCTTCGATCAATGAATCGGAAAATTCCACCGGATGCGAGGTAGTAAAGCGAATTCGCTCAATACCTTCAATTGCTGCGACATAGTGAATCAATAACGCCAGATCAGCGGTTTCATCATCTTCAATAATACCGCGATAGGCATTAACGTTTTGTCCTAACAGATTGACTTCACGCACGCCCTGGGCGGCCAGTTGTCGAATCTCTCGTAACACAGCACCCACTGGACGACTGACTTCTTCACCCCGGGTATACGGCACAACACAGAATGTGCAGTACTTGCTGCAACCTTCCATGATGGAAACAAATGCTGTTGGGCCATCGGCTTTTGGCGCAGGCAAATTATCGAACTTTTCGATTTCCGGAAACGAAATATCAATTTCCGGTTTATTATTTTTTCTGACATCGTCCAACATGGTGGGCAGTCGATGCAGAGTTTGTGGTCCAAAAATCAGATCGACATAAGGCGCACGTTTACGAATCGCCTCACCTTCCTGACTGGCCACACAACCGCCAACCCCAATCACCAGATGTGGTTTTTTATCTTTCCAGCGCTTCCAGCGACCCAGTTGATGAAAAACCTTTTCCTGAGCTTTTTCACGAATCGAACAGGTATTAAGCAACAACACATCGGCATCTTCAGCGATATCGGTTGTTTCCAATTGATGTGACGCAGCAAGCACCTCGGCCATCTTGTTCGAGTCGTACTCGTTCATCTGGCAGCCAAAGGTTCTGATAAAAAGTTTTCCGGCCATAAAATCAGTCAGTGATAAAGGGCGCACAGCATACGCTTTTTACGCCTTAGAGTACAGACAAGTGATTGTTTTTGTTAGCGCAAAATTAGTCACCGTAAAACAAATCACTTGTCTATGCTGGGCTGAGCCTTCTAGTAATTTTTTCAGCGGGTTACAGCATAGCCAACAGGAATCTGATAGCTCCATGTTTCGGATAAGGGTTGCTGATGTTCATCGACCAGCGCGGCACGCATTTCTACCACTTTATTTGGATCATGAATCTGCGTACGCATCATTAAACGCCAGCCTTTGGTGGCTGGGTTATAACGTAAGTGGCTGCTTAAAATTTCGGCATGCTCACTGATACTGATTTGTGTTGCTGGTACTTGATGTTCACCCCGCTCTGTCAATACCGGTCCTTCAAAATCCACTTGCAATAATATGGTTTCATCCAAATCACGAATCAGATTGGCTTGTTTGTCTTCACCTGCAGAACGTAATGTTTGTGACACCCAGGCAATATTGGGGTCTGCCAATGACGGCTCATCCAGCGTCCAATGGATCCGATAAGACATTTCTAGCGGCTCCCCCAGCGGCGGAAGATTATCCGGAATCCAGAAAGTCCCGATATTGTCATTAGTCTCATCTGCTGTGCGATATTCAATCAATTTGATGCGACCTTTACCCCAGGCACTTTTGGTTTCAATCCAGGCACTTGGTCGTAAATGGTATAAATCATCCAATTCCTGAAAGCGCGAAAACTCACGGCCGCGCTGCAACAAACCAAAGCCTTTCGGGTTTTCGACCTGCCAAGTACTCACAGACACCCCATCCGGGTTATTCAGCGGACGCCAAATCCTTTCCCCGTTTCCAGCATGAATGGCTAACCCGTTCGAATCATGAATTTGTGGGCGGAAATTATGCTGGCTCGGTGGTTGTCGGCCATCATATAAAAACATACTGGTAAGTGTCGCCAGACCTAGCTCATGAACGTCTTTACGCAAATACACTTTTGCTTCGACATCCAGCACGGTATCGGTGCCTGGTTGTAAATCAAAACGATAAGCTCCCGTCGCGCTAGGCGAATCCAGCAATGCATAAATCACCAGATTCTCTTCACCGGATTGGGGACGCTGAATCCAGAATTCACGAAATTCCGGAAACTCTTCTGCAATATCATCAGCAACCGCAGTATCAATATTCATCCCTCGCCCCGAGAGACCATAAACCTGATCCTCACCAATCACCCTGAAATAACTCGCGCCCAACACACTCATGATTTCATCGTATTTATCCGCTTTATTGATGGGATATAAAACACGAAAACCGGCATACCCCAGATTCGCCGTGGTGGCTTTTTCAAAAGTTAAATCACCAAAAGAGAAATTTTCCGGATCGTAGTTAATTTCCGTCATGCCATTAGGTAGGATCTCATTAATCTTTACCGGCACTTTAAAGTGCATTCCTTGATGATAAAACGCCAGTCGGAATGGCGTTTGCTGTTCCTTCCAATGAAATTGCTCTGCTCTTGGCTGGATTTTCATGTAATCGGCAAACTGCATCTGACTGAACTCTGCGGGCAGATTGCTTTGTGGTTTGACATAGTCCTGTTTGACCAGTGCCTGAGCTTTTTCAGCGACATCGTCGAGTGAAAAGGCATAAAGACTGCTTGAGATCATCAACAAGCTGATGGCAACAAACCGACTGAAAAATGTGGATGAACGTCCTGAGCGATTTGTTAGGGTCTGTTGATCTTTCATAACTGCCTCTGTTGTGACTGAAAATGAATTTTGCTTATACATAGAATCAGGCCGCCATTGGCACATAAAAAATCAGGATTGCTTGATTGCCGTAAATGGCAACCGTTTTAATATCCACTTACGGGTAGGCACCACCGCGTGCTCCATTGACCAGATACACAAGATAACGGTCAGCAGCAGGAACAATGGATAAAACCAAATCGATAAGCTTTGTTCGCTTGCCTGAACCGCGCAGCTGTTCCAGTTCTGCAAGCACTCAATCGACAGTACATTAAGTATTTTTTCTGATCGGGAAAATAATACAAAGGCAGGCACATGCAATACAAACAATGGCAATGATGCTGCACCCAGCCGACGTGACCAGTTGTTAAACCATTCATTGCGTGGCGTTCCTGCTAAAGCGCACAGATAAATCAACATCAGCTGTGCCGGCAATAACAAACCGTTATGCAGAAGGAAATACCAGTAACGTTCGCCTCTAAGCAGCCATATCGCGCCGAGAAAACACAGCATGACAAACAACCCCATCAGGATTCGCATCATGAATTGTGGATCACGCCCACTATCTCGCAGCTGACGAAACAGGGCATAGCAGAGAATGCCAGCAAAAAACTCTGGAATACGAATAATCGGCATGCGATGTAACATGCCAGTAAATGGCATACCGTAATCGCCATTCCAAATAACCAATAGAGGTGGAATAAGGTAAATCAGCATCAATGCTGAAAGCCACAGAATTTTATGTTTTACCCGCATCAGATACGGCGCAGCAAAAGGAAAAGTCAGATAAAAGAAAAACAACGTCGAAATTGACCATAATGGCGCGTTAAACGTCAGATAAAAAGGGTTCCAGGCCTGCAACATGAATATCTGCAACAACGAATTAATTAGTAACTCACTATTACTCATGTAATGTTCAATTGATGCCCGTCCTGCTTCACCCAAATCCACATTTGTGTCATACACCACAAACCGTACTGTGGCTTTCACATCATCTGGAGGAAGGCCCAGATAATTGATAATGGTCAGTACCGAAAACGTGAGCAGCAATGAAAAAACATGTAGCGGATATAAGTTAGAAAAGCGCTTTGCCCAAAAGCTGGTCGCTGCTTCGCGTAGTTCACCGTTTCGGCAATAAACATGCGCTAAAAGAAATCCGGACAATACAAAAAAACTGCTGGTGGCAAAAAAACCCACACCAACCATATCCATCAACCAGGGGGCTTTTTCTTTGAGTTTATAAGTATGTAACGTGTGAAAAACAACGATATATAAACCGAGCAAAAACCGCAGCCATTCCAGCCCAATAAAATGTTCCTTACCGCGTTGCTCCACTCTGATTCCCTGAACAAATAAATTGCGCTAAATTTTACAGGCTGTTATACAAAACTGTTTAACCAATTCGTTATACAAGGTGTTCCATTAAGCTGGCTTTAATCTGCACTGCGATATCGTTGCTGGTAATTCCAGGCTTTCTCGCATTCCGGTAAATCATAAAACAATACCGGCTGGTCGCCCCCCTTATTACCATAATCGCTATAGAAACGATCACAATATTGCTGGCTGCGATCCCACTCAGCAACGCACTCTGCTGCATATTTTTCCCGGATAGGCGCCAACTTTTCCAACCTTGCCGTTTCACAAGCTTCATCAAGTTGTTGCTGGATTAAACGCCGATCTTCTGCAATTGCCTGATTAATAAATACACTCGTTAATATCATCACTAGTAAAAAAACTGCTTTCATAGACTTTTCCTGTAATCAATAGTTATCAAGGGTTTTGACTTATGTTATTGCGTTTATATCGAGGCCGCTTACAGTAGAAAGGCATTTATTAAAATTAAGATTTCAATATAAATCTTAAACCCTGTCTGGGTCCTATTTTCTCCATGAAATATAGTTGTTGAAAAAATACTTTTTCAACAGTTTCTGATCCAGCAACTCAATTAAGGAGATAACCATGCACGTTACTTCAGAAGCGGCTAAAAAAGCGATTGATGGCGCCCTCAAAAAAGCTGAATCAACTGACACCCGTATGTGTATTGCTGTAGTTGACTCCGGTGGCGCGTTGAAAGCATTCTATCGTATGGATGATGCCTGGGTTGGCAGTATTGATATTGCTATCAAAAAAGCCCGTACGGCGGTGTATTTTGGTATGCCCAGTGGTGAAATCGGTCAATTATCTCAACCGGGTCAGCCTTTATATGGCATCGAACATTCAAATGATGGCATGATTACTTTTCCAGGCGGTGTGCCAATCGTTGATGTTGAAGGCTTTATGTCAGGTGCGATTGGGGTAAGTGGCAGCTCGGTTGAAAATGATGATCTGGTTGCACGTGCAGGCGTTGAAACAATCGGCGTTTGTGACTTACCAGAACACCCATGGAGAACTTAAAAAAATAAATCGCTAACAGGAGAGAGAACATGGGTGGTCAAAAGCTTTTAGGCATAATTTTAGTAGTTATCGGCATTATCTTGTTGGTATTTGGTTTTAATGCCTCACAATCATTGGGCGATCAAGTGACCGAAACGTTCACTGGGCGTTTTACTGATGAAACCATGTGGTACATCATCGGTGGCGCAGTTGCGGTAGTCGTTGGTGGCTTTTTGGCTTTGGGTCGCAAATAAAACGATTCGTTTTATACGTTTGACCTCCAGACAACTAGTCAGAATCTAAATCTGCCGAACTGTTAAGATGTGATTCTAAATCGGCTAATTGAAAGAGCCCCCGTTATTGGGGGCTTTTTTATCCAAGTGAGAATCCACCATGACTGAGAAAACATTTATCAAAGGCAAAGACAGCGATCTGGAAACCAGTATCGCCACCATGCAGGCCAAACTAAAGTCGTTTGGTTTTGATATCGAAGAAGCATCCTGGCTTAACCCGGTCAGCAATGTTTATTCAGTCCATATCCGTGATAAAACCTGTCCTTTGATGTTTACCAATGGCAAAGGCAGTAGCGAAAAAGCCTGTCTTGCCAGTGCGTTGGGTGAATATTTCGAACGGCTCAGCTGCAATTATTTCTTTGCCGACTTCTATCTGGGCGAACATCACAGCAATAGTGAATTTGTGCATTATCCCAACGAACGCTGGTTTGACATGGATAGTGATGAAATGCCCGAAGGCTTGATGGATGAAAGCCTGTGGAAATATTTTGATCCGGAAAATGAACTGACCCCGGACATGTTGTTTGATACCAATTCCGGCGATGGCGAACGCGGTATCTGTGCAGTGCCTTATCAACGCCTTGGTGATGGCGAAGTTCGTTATATTCCAGTCAACCTTATCGGCAATATTTACGTCAGCAATGGTATGTCGGCCGGTAATACCCAGAATGAAGCCCGGGTTCAAGGCTTATCCGAAGTCTTTGAACGCTATGTGAAAAACAAAATTATTGCTGAAGGTATCTGTCTGCCCGAAGTACCGGATGAAGTATTAAACCGTTATCCAAAAATCCAACAGGCATTACAGGAACTGCGTGATCATGGCTATCACTTAAAAGTGGCCGATGCCTCTCTGGACGGTCAATTTCCGGTAATGTCCGTCACACTGATTAATCCTAAAGACGGGTCAGTATTTGCCTCGTTTGGGGCACATCCAAGTTTTGAAGTGGCGCTGGAACGGACTGTCACAGAGCTATTACAGGGACGCGGTCTGGATCAGCTGGATGTTTTCCACCCACCAACATTTGATCTCGATGAAGTCGCTTCCCCCGCCAATCTGGAAATGCACTTTATCGATTCCAGCGGTTATATCTCTAACGACTTTTTCCGTGAAACACCGGACTATGATTTCTTCGACTGGGATTATGATGATGCCACCGCTGACGAATTCAAATTCCTGACCGATAAAATCCATCAACTTGGATTTGATATCTACATTGCCGATTACAGTCACCTTGATGTTTACGCCTGCCGGATTCTGGTGCCGGGCATGTCGGATATTTATCCCGTTGATGAACTGGTGTGGGAAAACAATAATGAAGGCGCATTATTCCGCGAGGATTTCCTGACTCTGAAAGATGGTGACCCGGAACAATGGCAGGATATTCTGGATCGCCTGGATGAAGGCGGTTATAACGATCAAACTCCCGTCGCACCGTTTATCGGGCTGGCCGCAGATCCCGGCACTTTATGGGCAGATATTCGTCTTGGCGAACTCAAAGCCATGCTCTATCTGGCATTGGAAGATGAAGAAGCAATTGACTGGATTGACTGGTGTCTGGCTTTGGATCAGGGCAGCGAGCAGAATATTTTATTTTACCGTTGTCTGAAAGCACTGCTGGAAATCAAATGGGATGATGAACGTGATTACGCTGAATACACCAAAGGCCTGGCATTAATGTATGGTCAGCAAAATGTCGATGATGGCATTCAAATCGTCGAAGGTGAAAAACTATTCCACAATCTGCATTGCCCCGGCCTCAGCCTGGAAGGGTTTGAACGACATAATGCGTTATTGGCAGGCTATGAAAAACTCCAGCAAGCCAAACGGTCAAATTGGAAATAGAGAAAAATCTTTAAAATGGCAGGGCTGCTTTTAAGCAGCCCACAAGTCCAAATTAGTCTTTAATCTCAATCCTCTGCATTGCCTGATCCGCCAGCGATAAACCTGCGCCTTCATAGACTTCAAATACTTCATCAGCACCGAGATTCTTCAGACGCTCAACTTCATCGGGATATTCCACAATGGCTGCAACATGGCCTTTAAAGTCACGTCCTCTCAGTTGTTTAAGCGCATACACATTACCGGCATGATGCGGCATGGCCAGTACCACCAGTTGTATCTGATCGCTCATCAGCAATTTATTCCAAAAGTCGGAGTCAACAGCATCGCCTTCCACGATCCTGAATCGCTCATTTAAACGACTGATTTTATTTTGATCATTATCAACACCGAGTACTTTTAAGCCGTATTTTTGCTGCAAACGCTGATACGCCCCACGACCGATCTTACCCATTCCCAAAATAACTACCTGAGTTGAATTCAATTCAATTGGTTTATCATGCAAATGTAACTGGTCTGTCGGCACCTCTGTTAATCGGCACTTGCTTAGCTGATATATCCGCTCGTTGTAGTTGTTCAAAATGGCTGACACTACAAAGCTCATGGCAACAGATAAAGAAAGTATCACCATCCAATCATTGCTGAGCCAGCCCTCAGACATCGCCAATGCAGCCACAATCAGACCAAATTCCGAATAATTGGTCAGGGTGAGTGAGGTTAACACCGAGGTACGGATACGCAACCTGAACCGTGGGAACATGAGCACAAACAACAAGGTTTTCAACGGCAACAGCACTAATAACAGCAACGCCAGCCCAACATGCTCCCAACTGGGTAAAGCGGTCAGACCAATCGATAGAAAAAAGCCGACCAGAAACAACTCTTTAATATTGAATAAAGAACGCGCCAGATTGGCTGATGTTTTATGCGGTGCCAGCAAAACACCCATAATCAATGCACCCAAATCACCTTTTAAGCCCACCATTTCAAACAGCTTATAACCTACCACCAGTGCCAGCACAAAGCCGAACAATACCTGCATTTCGCCATGTCCAAGGCGATCCAGTAATTGTCTTAAAAAAGGGGCAGCCGGAATCAGTAAAAACAGACCTAAAGCCCAAACTGACGGCATCGTGCCCGTAGTGGCAGAGAGAAAAATCACTGCAAAAATATCCTGCATGATCAGAATACCAATCGCTACGCGGCCATAAAACGATTGGGTTTCACTGCGCTCTTCGAGGACTTTAACGGCAAACACCGTACTGGAAAATGACAAGGCAAAGGCCAGAATCACTATCGCTGTCCAGTCGGTAGATTGCATCAGCAAAATACCACCGAACTTGAGTAAGCCGAGGAATCCTACAAATAACAGACTTGAGAGGGTGATATGTAAGCTTGCCACTCCCCATACTTCAGATTGCAATAAGGTGCGAATATTGAGCTTAAGTCCAATGGTAAACAATAATAAGGTCACACCAAGACTGGCGATGGCCTCAAGCGTTGGTGTTAGCTCATAACCCGAATAGTTGAGTAAAAAACCGGCGGCAAGAAATCCTGCCAGTGGTGGCAGGCGTAAAATCATCGCCAGCAATCCACCTGCAAAAGCATAAATAAAATAAGCCGGTTCCACGATATGACTCCCCGTCTGCTGGCTGATTTAACGCCAATCGTTATATCGAATAAAGGTTAATCATACCGCACAAAATATCAGGGCCTATTGATCTTATTCGTTTCGTCCGTTCTGACAGGTTAAGGTGCGTTAATCCAGAAAATTGTGAATAGTTTTATTTACCTTCCCACATAACATCGGCATTGGCATCAATTGCTGCGTTTAACAGATTAATTAACGGTAATGCTCTTTGTGACAGGCCCGGTTTAAATTCACCATCTTGAGGATCCTGCTCAGCTGCTTTACTGGAATCAACCGCTGTTTGCAGTTTTGATAAAGCCGATGGTAAGTCCTGCGGCTGAAAGGCGCCTGGAATGGTGCCGCTATGCCCCATAATCTTCAACATATCTTTGGCCACATCACCAAACATGGTGATATCGGCGTAAGCCTTGGTGCTAAACGTTACGATCATTCTAGTTCTCCATTAAAAGTTTATTGAGCTGTAAATAACCACGTCACGGTCAGTACATTCAGCGCTAAAGTATCGGAAAAGTTTTTGCGGTTTATCAACGACGCTTAAGCAAAACAGGGTATATCAAGCGAGGGAAAATGGACGCAAGAAATGCGGAGGCAAATACATCACTTCATTGTGTTAACCATAGAGCAAAATGAGGCTGATTGCTATCTAACCTCTTTCATACCAAACCCGACAGAACGATTCGATCTGCCGGATTTGTTAATGACGAATAGCCGTGATTATCTCGGCTCAACCGTAGTTTCGTATTCCGGACTTACCAACCGTGGGTCACCTTCATCCAGACACAGGAAAGTTACATCATAAAAATATTTCACCTTTTGCCGTTTCAGGGTTTTAGTGACCAGTAGCTCTTTTCCCTGACTGACGCAATACTCACCAGCTTGTTCAAGAACAGAAGCTTTTGCCGTGGAGGCATTCAGATGGTCAGCTGAAACCGTATAGGTATCAGGGCCAACTTTTTTAACACCGGAAGTTTTCACTGCACAGCCGGTGAGGACTAATGCAGCTGACAGACTTACCACTAATGCCAGTATTTTCATTTTGTTGTCTCCAATTAATAAACCCTAGTACCAACCAATTATCCGCTGTTATGCGATCTTGCCGACAATAATTTTGGTTAAAGGGACTTGTAATACTCATTACTGGTAAAACTCGACAAAAAAATCGACATGCCCAATCGGTTTTACCTGATGCAAAACAGCGGGCTCCACCACACCATATTTATCTGAATCCAACAGGATTTCTTCGAATGGATCCTGAATGGTATAAAGCAATTTTCCACTTACAACCACAATCTTTCCCCATACGCCCTCCTTGGTTTGGTGATTGTTCAGTAAACCGGTGGGGATAGAGCTCTCATCAAATTCCGGCGTGCGTTTATATGCAACAACATTGTCTGGTAGCGATTTCATCATCTTTACCTCTTAAATAGAACCGGAGCATGCAGAAATCTGCAAATTCATATATAAAATCGTCGATTCTCGACTATATATAACATTCAATTATGTCGTTTTGCATTTCCCCCACGACCAGCTTATGTAGCCTCTTGCGAGTCGGATAAAACTTCGGCCACCCGATGACGTAAATCCGGTAATAACGTTTGTTCAAACCATGGATTGTTTTTCAACCAGCGATTATTGCGCGGACTTGGATGTGGCAAAGGCACAACGTGTGGCCATAGTTCATGCCATGCTAAGACTTTTTCGGTGAGTGAGGCCTTATTATCAGCAAAATGATAAGCCTGAGCATATTGGCCAACCACCAAGGTCAATTGAATATTTTCCAATTTGGACAGCAAGTCGTCACGCCACGTCGGAGCACATTCCGGTCGGGGTGGTAAATCACCTGACTTACCCGTCCCCGGATAGCAAAATCCCATGGGCAGAATAGCAACCTGCTGTTCGTCGTAGAAAACATCGCGTGATATGCCAAGCCAGGCTCGCAATCTATCACCGCTGGCATCATCAAACGGAATTCCGCTTTCATGTACTTTTCGGCCTGGGGCCTGCCCGGCAATCAGAATTCGTGCAGCAGGATGAAATTGCAAAACGGGTCGTGGCTCAACCGGCAACTTCTCAGCACAAATCCGACAACCACGAACCTCATTCAGCAATGCAAACGCATCATCTTCTTGGCAATTGGCAGATTTTTTCAAAACGAATAATCCCGGAGCCAGTGAACCTTAAACAGAATAATTACAACTCACCCCGATCAATATGTAGTTCGCCATCAACTACTTTATGGTTGAGGATCAATCCCTCAGCAATCTCTTCAAATTTATATTGATGCTCCAGAAACACGGTTTCAGCATCCATCTCATCATCCGGGTCAGCCAACTCATCAAGGGCCGCTGTAGAAACAATACATGCCACCGTCTGATTATTGACTATGGCATAAAACGTCACATCTTGATCATTAACCAAATATTCACCGGTAAAGTCGATATCCATAACATCTCCTTTTGGTTGCTCAGGCTTTAGCTTAATAAGCGAAACAAAGTAAGTTGTGGATTTATACTGACAAGTTATCTTCGGTAAATCAATTTTACGGATCTTAATTTAAGCATTGCATTCCCATGATTTTATTTGGATTCGTTGATCTTTAATTACTGTTAATTATTATTACAATGCTTACTAAAGAGTACCAGCTGATGCTTATAATGCTTGTCAGTCATTAATCAGGAATTATTTTAATGTACCAACTGAGTGATTTTCTCGGCGCAGTCAGCCAGGACCTTTTTGCTCTCGGTATTGCTCTAGCTCTGGGTGCCTTAATCGGATTACAACGTGGTTGGCTCGCCCGTGATAAAGCAGCAGGACAACGCGTTGCAGGAATTCGCACGCACGCGCTCCTTGGTTTGCTTGGTGGCCTGTCAGTTCAACTCGGCCGCGAATTGGGTAACTGGGTACCTGCAATATTGTTGGTTATGGTTGCATTGGCCGGACTTGCCGGGTTTTTGATGCAAAACCGACAGCAGCAAGATTTCAGTATTACCAGTTGGGTGGGTCAGGTACTGACATTTTGCTTTGGTGCGCTGGTAGTTGCCGGACAACCTGTGATCGCAGCTGCCGCTGCAGTTGTGACTGCAACGATTCTAGATAACAAAGAATCTATTCATCGTTTTCTGAAAACATTGGAAGCCAATGAACTGGACGCAGGACTGAAACTTCTGCTGATTTCCGTGGTGGTGCTGCCGTTATTGCCAAACGAAGGGTTTGGGCCGGGCGATGTACTCAATCCCAGAGAAATCTGGTGGATGGTGGTGCTCATCGCTGCAATTGGTTTCATCGGTTATTTTGCTATGCGTTTCGGTGGTTCGACACGCGGTATCATGTTTACCAGCCTGTTTGCAGGTCTCAGCTCATCAACTGCGCTAACTTTACATTTTTCACGCCTTTCAAGACAGTCAAACTCACGTCAGCTAAGCCCGCTCCTGGCCGCAGGAATCCTCATTGCATGCGGCACTATGTTCCCACGCATTCTGCTTTATGCTGCACTGATTTATCCACCGTTGCTGAAAGAGTTGCTGATACCTGTCATCGTAATGGGAGGCCTTCTTTATGGCTCAGCTGCACTGATATGGTGGCAACACTCCGGCTCAGTTAACGTAAGTCAGCCTCAAGGGCAGAATCCACTGGAACTACGCTCTGCTCTGCTTTTTGGTTTATTACTGGTAGTGATTTTATTGCTCGGCGAATGGTTGAAAAATGTGATGGGTGATGCAGGAGTCTTTCTACTGGCTGCTATTTCCGGACTGACAGATGTGGATGCTATTACCTTATCCCTGACCCGCATGGCACGTGAGGATTTAATGGCGGCTACTGCAGTGTTAGCAATTATTATCGCCGCTATGGTTAACAATCTTTTCAAAGCAAGTCTGGCTCTTGGCATCGGAACCGTTGGATTGGGCACACGTGTACTGATACCGATGTTACTATCATTATCCTCCGGTTTAGCGGTGGTTTTTTTAAGGATGTAAATTTGCCTGCGTTTTCAACTTACAGCTGATCAAAATTCTTCTTTAATTTTTTTGGCAATACGCTTTACCAATATCCCTTAGAAAAATTGCTCTACACTCTTTCCGAAAGCCCGCGGAGTGCTGAAATATAAGGCGTCAAGAGAAAGCCAAGTCTGATTTACTCACTTTGATTGGTGTTTGCAAATGTAAGTCCATTTAAAAAAAGCCGATTTAGTTTGCTTTTGCAGAGAGAAACTTAAAAAGTGCTGATTCCGGTGGCTTCCATAATGCGATAAAGCATACGCGGCCAGATTCGTTCATCGGCATACTGGGTATAACCTACGCTGTAATTTCGCTGATTCCTGTTATTCCAGCGCTCTTCAAACCAATTCTGGCCGCGCTGCAAAGGTTCAGCCTCAGCAGATCCACGCAGAACCACACTGGTTTCAAGATTTAGGTTATGCAGATTGCGACGGGTTAAATTGGTTGAGCCAAGCATCATTGCACTTTGGTCATCACCCCCTCGATGCATCAGCCATTTTGCGTGACATTGCTCGCCATGCGTATTGCACCAGCGCACGGTAATGCCCGCTTCTACTAGTTCATGGGCCACAGGACGATTAGGTACACCATTTTTCTTCCGACCAAAGGCATCTTTATTGGGATCCAGCAAAACCCTCATGCTCACGCCGCGCTCTGCCGCCCGCTTGAGTGCGTTTACTATGTCTCGGTCAGAAAGATAGAACATCGCCATATCCAACTTATCGCCAGACCCGGCTCCATCAATCATCTCAATTGAGGCTCGCTCAACAGAGCGTTCGGTAACCACCTGAACGGTAAGACCGTTACTGCTCGCCTCTGATATCTGTGCTACTTCAGGTATTGGAACGGGGGCATCCGAAAACTCCAGCACCGCTGCTTCGCTGTCAAACAAATCCCAGGCTGCGGCCCCATTAAACCGCAACGCCACATTACCGTGAGCACTACTACCATCATGAGGATTGGCAGAAGTAACCAATGCTGAAAGTTGCGTCCCATCATCGGCAATGATCAGTTTGCGATGGTTGGCTTTGAAGTTAAGCATGGCAAGATAACTCCGCAGCGAAACCCGTCCCTCCCCAAAAGGATTGGGCAACAGTTCCCCTTCATCATTACCAAAGGGCTGAATAAACAGACGCCAGAAGGCAGAATATGCCGGGTTGCTATCGCGTAAGCGAGTTAAATCGGTCAATGTGACAGAAATACCTGCCGCTTCAAGTTGAGCAAAATGTGGCGAAGGGCGTCCACCATAAAGAGTATTCAGTGGATCGGAAATAACCTGTATATCAAGCGTCGGGTAGCGCCTTTTCTGGGCAATCAGAGCATCTGTCAGTTCGTCAGAGAGAGGGCGGTGTGTCTCCGACAGCTGGCCCTGAAAATCGTTGAATAAAAACATATCCACCAGCACAAATCGACGGGCACCGGCAATCATCTCAAAAATGGCATCGAATATCTGTTGATCGGTATGGCGTTCACCATCCGTGCTGGTAAACGTTCTGTCCGCCAAAAACTGCACATCGGTAGCAGAGCGCTCGGAGGCAAAAATATCCAACCCGGGAGGTAGCGGTTTGTAGACGTGATAAAAGCCCATACCAACCAACACAACAATCAACAATGTCAGCAGCCATAATCCCAAATGCCGACGTTGAGTAGGTTTGTCAGCAATAAACAATTTCATTTAGCAACGCTCCCTTTAGCTTGGCCTATCTATCTATATCAAATCCATCTGAACTGCGTCGCTCATGACGCCTGTTTTGTTGAGAAAGAATACTTGATGACTGTAGTGCTGTTCAAAAATCACATTCGTTATTTCAATGGTTGAAAGAGTCATTACAAAAAAATTTTAGCCAAATCAACTCCTGATCATCCTTTGGTAACGAGCTTTAACGATACTCGATAGAAAAATTCACTTACACTCTATCTGAGAGCGCGCAGGATGTTGACGACAAAGTTATTTCAATTGTGTCTTATCATCACGGGTTTCGTTTTTTTATCAGGATTTCATGCGTCAGGAGTAGCAGTGGTCAAAAAAGTACCGGAAAGCATCGAAGAAAATAGCGATTTTCTGAGCGATCCTTTTCTTCAACTGCCCACGGCAGATTCAGTCAATGTGGTCTGGTTTACCAACTTTGCCGGGCAAAGCCATCAACTGCACTATGGTGATGGACTGATTGCTGATGCCACAACCACCAAGATGACCAGCATGTTTGAGGATGCAGATTCATCCCAACCCGGTAGGGATTATCAAACTCTTACACTGAGAAAGGTCTACCGCCATGAAGCGACAGCATCGTCACTCAGGGCCGGTGTGCGGCTGAATTATCAGGTGAAAAGCATAACCGATGAGGGACAGGTTCTTCTCAGTGACAGCTATAGCCTTACGCCGTTGCCAGAAAAAAATACGCCACTGAAAATTCTACTTACCTCGGATCTGCAATCAAAAACCAACTCTCCAGCCAACTATCAGAAAGTGGTGGAAACAATCGGTCTACCCGATGCGGTTTTCTTTGCCGGTGATCTGGTCAATATCCCCGATCGTGCATCGGAATGGTTTGATCAACTCGAAGACGGTGCACCACCCTTTTTCCCGACGCTGCAGGGACGCTATCAACAACTCAAACCCGACGCGGTCTACAACGGCGGTGAAATTTTGCAACATGTCCCACTATTTGCTGCTATCGGTAATCATGAAGTGATGGGGCGTTTTCTCCCTCAGCAATCTGATCACCGAATGAACAATAGCTTTAATGATCCTCAACCGCGCTGGTATGCCGAAATCGCTTATGAGCAGCTTAAAGAGCAAATCAATCCCGACAATGATCCTCAACGCAAAGCACAATGGATTCAGGATAATTCGCATAATCAGCAAACTTATCTGGATGTTTTTACCTTTCCGGACGACAGTCCCGGTGGTAAAGAATATTACGCCATGGCGTTTGGGGACGTTTTTCTGATTTCGATGAATGTTTCACGGATTTGGCGATCATGGAATGTAAGCGGTCAGCATCGCAGCAAGTTTGTAGAAGCCTTATCCGAGTTGCAAACTCCTGATGCATGGGGCTTTGGCGAATTTATGTTCGAGCGTTTTGATACCCAGTCAGAGCAATACCAATGGCTTGAAAGTGTGTTGCATTCTGATGCATTTAAAGAGGCAAAATACAAAGTTGTACTCGCTCATCAAGGGGTATTTGGACTGGGCGATAATGTTGTACCGGTGCTGGCAAATCCACTGATGCAACTGGTAGAAACAGATGAAAACAATATCGAAATACTGACCGAGCTAACTTTTCCCATCAGCCCGCAAGATTGGCAAAACACCGTATTGCCTAAGCTGCCCAACATCCGTGAAATACGTTATCAATATCTACTTAAAGACGATATTTGGCTTAGAGATATTGAACCATTATTGCTTAAACACCAGGTTGATCTGGTGCAAATCGGTCACTCACATCTATGGAACCGCACAAAAGTCGGCAATATGCATTATCTGGAAACCTCCAATGTCGGGAATACACTAGGGGCTTATTACAATGATCCAACCGACACATATCAACAAAACAATCGCAACAGCAAAGCCAACTTCTGGATAGAGTTGAATTCAGAAAACTCACGTTGGGATCCGGCGAATTACGCTGCCAATGGCGATCCTCATGGACGACAGATGATCCAACCCAGCCTTTTCAGCCCAATGAGCTTAATAGATAAGACACTTCCAGCCTTACCATTTGTTTCCAGTAACCAACTCACCACGTTCTCGATTCTGGATACAGGCACCGGCACGGTGAAAAGCTATGTTTTCGATACCGCGGATCCAGCATCGGAAGTTCAGTTATTTGATGAATTTTCAATAGGCAATTAGCTTAGGCATTCCCCAAACACCCTCGTACCTCAATACATCTTTCTGACTCATAACGATAAGCAAATCGTGGATTTGCTATGTATTTGAGCGCATCAGGATATATCAGCGCTCTAAAATATATGGATTTACATATATATGTAATAATACATATGTATCTTCCCAGTACATGCTAAACGTTAGCTGAACCAGATAAACAGCATGAACCTATTGATGTTAAAGGGAAATACAATGAATCGTTTGATTACATCCATTATCTATTTTGCAGTTACGCTAGTGTCATTAAGCCTTACCGCCTGTGACTCCAACAATGATCCCGCTGAAATATCAGAGATTAATGACAACCGTTCTGAAATAATCATTGCAGGCTCGACCTTCGCCTCCCCATTATTTGAAAAAGTGTTGCAGACCTATGAGCAGGGCACAAAGTTTAGCTACCATTCGATAGGCAGTGGTGCAGGTATTGAGCAGTTTATAACGGGTGATGCAGATATCGGGACAACCGATGCGCCAATTAATGAAAAGGAAGCAGCTCGCTTAAATGAGAATTTTGAAGAAATCGTCGTCACCTCCGGCATGATCAGTATTGCTTATAACGTAGAGGGTCTGACTGACACACTCAAACTTCCAAGAAATGTGTATACAGATATCTTTCTTGGTGAAATCACCCGCTGGAATGATCCACGAATACTTGAAGTAAACCCTGATATCAATTTACCTGACAGTGCTATACAGGTCATTGCACGCTCCGATAGCAGTGGTACAACCTTTGCGTTTACCAATCATCTGTCGACGGTTAGCCCAGCCTGGAAAACAACATTTGGAGCAACAAAAAAACTGGACTGGCCCGGAAAAACAATGGAAGCAAAAGGTAACGAAGGAGTCTCCCAACGCCTGGCAATTACCAATAATAGCATCGGCTACGTTGAATTCGGCTTTGCTCAGCGCCTTGGCTTAAAAGTCGCAAGTCTGGAAAACAAAAGCGGAAAATTTGTTCTGCCCAATAACGAGACGGGCGACATAGGACTCGTCGATGAATTTTATTCAGAAGCAGAGCAAGTCGTTTCATCCATTGCTGATCCTGAGGGAGAATCGGCCTACCCAATCGTCGCATATACCTGGGCATTAATACGGAAAAAATATGAAACCCCTGGCATCGGCAGTGATGTAAGAGATTTTATAAAATGGACGCTGAATGAAGGCCAATCATTAGCAGCTCCATTGCATTACCTTCCTTTATCGAAAGAGATTATTCAGGCAGAACAGGAAAAGTTGGGGCTGTATACTATCGAGTGAACCAAAGAGTCAGAAGCAAATATCAATTTTCTCTGGCTCTTTGGAGCTTTCGTCCAGCACATTAGCGCTGGCTTATGCCAGCTCGACCAATAACACTTTGTCCCCTCTCTTATCTCCCGATATGAATTTTTCTTCATATGAACAGAACAGTTAAATCATGCTGGTTTTGTTAAGCTGTAATGACTTAATCCCCTCTTTCAACGAGTAACGATTTTAATGGCAAGCAATTTCAACGCTGAACGTCTCATGCATGACCTAAAACAAGAGGCTCCACTGTTAGATGCTTTGATCGACATCATCGAACAGCTAAGAGAGACCGATCCAGAAAACGCATCAAAGCGACTGGATGACATTATGGAGATGATCGAAGCGAATCCAGAACTGAGAGCAGAATTTGGTCAGCAGTTTCATAGCTGGCTAATTGAATTAAACCTGTATCCGGCTTTGGTGAGTTTAGGAATTTTTGCCCGGCGGGGTGTATTTAATGAGTTCATGACCCGTCTTTATGACAAAGTTAATCCGCCCCCCATTGATCGCGAAAGCTCAAGAGGGGTGTTGACTCTCCTGTTTCACCGTCAATCAGATAAAAAATGGCTAGACACTATTACCAACGATCAATGGCTGCGTCTGTATCAAATCCTTGTTGATCACACGACACCTGAGACATTGAATACCGCCGTCAAACATTTTCGCCAACAATGTCTTTATGCAGTTGAAATGCTGGGTATCTGGGTTGCAGCCGAAGAACTTGAACCTGAATTGATTCGGATGGATCGGCGATTGATCGATATTGACTCTGCCTTTATTGGTCTGCAACGTGAACTGCGCCTGTTTACACAAACGGAATTCGACCGTATTCAGGAACCTGAACTTCCGGCCTATGATCCCGAACATATTTGGGTAATGCTGGATCAATGTCGCGAACAGGTCTCACGCTTGAGACGGAAAGGCGCCGGGGCAGCAGGCTCCTCAGTCTCGGTGGCACATTTGCTAGAACGTCTTGAACAGACGCTGGGGCGTATTGAACAAATTATGTCCATTTTAACCACCACAGAAACAATAGAAGTAGAACGTAAAAGTCTGGCGCTCTGGCAATCATTGATTGTTTCGGCCATTGACAAGAACAGTCTCTACGCCTTGATGCGCAACAGTCTTGCCATGCTCTCCCGTAGTATTACTGAAAACAAAAGTGATCATGGCGAACATTACATCAGCCGTGGTAAAAGCTCCTTTTATGCGCTTTTCCGATCAGCGGCCGGTGCGGGTTTTATTATTGCGTTAATGGCTTTGTTAAAAATCAGTATCGTGAACATGGGCTTCAGTCCATTAAAAGAAACAGTACTCACCAGCCTGAACTATGGTCTCGGGTTTGTCCTTATCCATCTTTTACATTTCACCATTGCCACCAAACAACCTGCAATGACAGCAGCCAGTTTTGCCAGTGAAGTAGAACAAGGTGAAAACGGACGTGCTGCTCATCGCAAATTAGCCAGCTTATTAATTGATGTTAATCGGTCTCAGTGGGCAGCCGTTTGGGGCAATCTTTCAACAGCCATTTTGCTGGCGGCAGTGATTGCATTCAGTTTCTTTATGTTCACCGATAGTCCTTTACTAGATGCCTCGACTGTCAGTTACCAGCTGCATGCGATTGCCCCCTTCGAGGGTCTCGCCCTGTTTTATGCTGCAATTGCAGGTGTGTGGTTGTTTTGCTCAGGGATTATTGCCGGATATTTTGATAATCGAGCGGATTATCTCGAGTTAGAAATGCGCCTTCAGCAACATCGATTATTACAATGGTTAAAAGAAGAACGCCGGGATAAATTCGCAAAGTATATGCACGAAAATTACGGCTCGCTAGCTGGTAATTTCTTTTTTGGGGTATTGCTGGGGACGACTGGCTATATAGGCTATTTGCTGGACTTGCCACTGGATATACGTCATGTGGCTTTTTCATCTGCCAATTTAGGCTACAGCGCTTTGAGCACCCAGATGGGCTTAGTGGAATTTTTAATCCATTTGTTTTACGTATTATTGATAGGTTTTGTTAATCTCTGGGTCAGCTTTTCACTCGCCTTGATGGTCGCATTACGTTCCCGCGGCACACAAATAAGTCGTTTTCCAGTCTTGCTAAGCAGCCTATGGGAACAGATTAAGGAAAAACCGCTGCGTTTATTTTTTCCGGTCACCACGGTTCAACAAGCATTAAAAGAAGATAAGAAAAATAAGTCCTGAACTCTTTGCAAATTCAAATCTGCTGTACCTTAAATTCATCGAGATAAACGTTCTCATCGGCTGTATCTTTCAGATAAGCTTACGGCTACCCCGAACGCGAAAGCCTCAAGTAGAAAGTCTAACTGACCCAACGCCTGGCAATTACCATCAATAGTTTCGGCTAAGTTGAATTCAACTTTACTCAGCGCCTTGGCTTAAAGGTCACAAGTCTGGAAAAGAAAAAGCGGAGAATAGGCCTACCAATCGTCGCATATACCTGGGCATTAATACGGAAAAAGTATCAAATACCCAGCATCGTCACTGAAATAAGAGATTTTATAAAATGGACGCTGAATGAAGACCAATCATTAGCAGCACCATTGCATTACCTTCCTTTATCGCCAGAAATTATTCGGGCAGAACAGGATAAATTGCGGCTGTATGCTTTTACTCCATTATCTTTTTGGCTTTGCACGCTTTAATTATCTTCCGTTCACTTGCATTGCCTTGTTATATGTCACATTCAATTTCGCTTTGGAGTTTTTCAAGCTCATCAAGAATACGCAGAAATTTGGTGCCGAACTCAGTGACTTTATATTCAACCCGTGGTGGCGTCTCGTTGTAGTTTACACGTTCCAAAATACCAAATTCCGCATTCTTTCTCAGGCATTCATTGAGCACTTTGGTGGTTAAGCCTTCAACGTTACGAACCATTGCACCAGGCCGGTTGATGCCATTTGTCAGAAGTTGATAAACCGTCAGAGACCACTTGCAACCGTAAATGGTCTCAACCATACGGGCACTTTTCTCGGGGGCTGATTTCCTCAAAAATATTTTTCCCTTTGCTTTCATCAAGATGTACCAAAAAGTACCTACCGCACCAATTTGTGCCTAATTTTCAATAGTCTACGAATTTCATAACCTATGTCCACACCTTAATATTTACCTGTGGAGGTAATCAGATGGAAAACATGACCAGCCCTTTGGCTTTGATCGTAGGCGGTTCCAGCGGAATGGGTTTAGCGACGGCAAAGCAGTTGCTCAAACGCGGCACTCATACGCTAATTATTGGCAGCTCATCCTCGAAATTGGAAGCGGCCAAGAATGATCTCTTTGGACTGGGACACATTCAAACCCTTCAGGCAAACCTGTATGAAGCCAGCGACGTACAACGCGTTATTGATTTTGTGGCAAATCATGACCGACATATTCAATATTTTGTAAATGCGGCGGGCAAGTTCAAACCAACATCCTTCCTAGAACATGAGGGCAAGGATTACGACGCTTACATGGACTTGAACCGTGCGACATTCTTCATCTCTCAAGCTGTCGCCAAAAACATGGCCGTAAATGGTGGAGGTTCTATTGTGCATGTTAGTTCAATGTGGGCAAAACAAGCCATCAAAGCCACACCGTCATCGGCATATTCCATGGCTAAAGCCGGTTTACATGCGTTAACGCAGCATATGGCGATGGAACTGGCCGATAAGAATATCCGTGTCAATGCCGTTTCACCAGCGGTTGTGAAGACTCCCATTTACGAATCCTTCATTGAACCGAGTGAAATCGATGAAACGCTTGCGACATTCGATAGCTTTCATCCGATTGGAAGGATCGGTACTGCCGAAGATGTTGCCAGGACGATTAACTTCCTGCTTAGCAGTGATGCAAGCTGGGTAACCGGTGCCATTTGGGATGTGGATGGTGGTGTAATCGCTGGCCGAAACTAAACCCGATAATTAGATCGAACTGAAAAATGAGCGAAAAATGTGGGTTAGGCGTAATAATTAAAATACATTCTAAGCTGATTTTGAGTTATTACGCTAACCCAAAATAGTTAAACAAGGAGCCTACTATGACCCAACCAAGCCGCGTTTTTCTCTATGCCGAGCTTCAATTATCCGCGCCTTTCACCAAAGACCTGTGGACGGAGATCAATCAAGTTATGCATACCGTACCGGGTATGCGAAGCAAAACCTGGTTAAGCGGTATCAACAACCATTCCGTCGGCGGTTTCTACGAATTCGATTCTGTTGAGAGCGCCCGAGCCTATGCCGAAGGCATGTTGGCCGATTTTGCCAAGACTGCAAACACCAGTCTGAGCGTCAAACTGTTTGATGGGGATGTGGTGGCTGAGGCGAGCAAAGATATGAACTCACCTTTCTTCATTAACTGACAGATACGTTGGCCTAACGAAAACCTGGGGCCGGAGTAATAATTCAAATCCTGTCTGAGATGATGGTGAGTTCTTACTCGGCTCCAAATATCAATATCGTTTATTGCTGCTTCTCTTCTGATGGTTCAGCTCCGACCGTGTCAGCTACATATGCACCGCGTTTGCCCATTGGCTTGTCTTCCCCGACCGTTGAGTCAACTTCTGTTTGATGTTCCATCTCGGCATTTATTTCGGCCCCCAGCAGCACGACAAAGGCACTGATATAAAACCAGAAGATCAGAACGATCACACTGCCAATCGCACCGTAGGTTTCATTGTAATTAGAAAAATTTTGCACATAGGCCGTGAAACCGAAAGAAGCCAAAAGCCAAAGTAAAGTCGCAATGACCGCACCAACACTGACCCAACGCCACTTCGGATCTTTTCTATTGGGGGCGAAACGGTAAACGCACTCAAGTACCAGAATGAATAACATCGCCAGAATTGGCCAACGCAATGTTCTTAAAAGGGATTCTAACGTTTCGCCCAAGGGGATCACGCCAAGTACGATGGGCACCAAAATGGCGAGCAACGCTAACATCACCACACTGAAAATACCCACAACCGTAAATAAAAGCGACACCACCAGTAGGCTCCAAAAAGGGCGCTTTTCCTGTTCTTTATAAATAATATTGCAAGCCTTAATGACCGCCATAGCGCCCTTGCGCGCCACCCATAGCCAGACCAACAGAGATAAGACCAGCGTTACATTAAAGGCCGCTCCACCGGTATTCGTAAGCTCGGTAAGCTGATCGGTAAAGATACTGAATGCTTGTTCGGGTAAAAGCTGCCGAAACGGCTCCACTTGAGAAATGATATTTTCTGGAGATGCAAAAAGCCCAAAAAGCGAAACCCCTACATTCAGTGCCGGGAAGATAGACAACATCATAAATAACGCCACACCGGCTGCCAGCAATGAAATATCGTGGCGATTCACATTGGTGATGACTCGCCGACCGATATCCCACCATCCTCGCCAGGAGATTTCAGGCGGCTTGCTGGCTTGCCGCCCACGATTATTGTCAGACGATGTTTGTGCTGAATGCGGCGTGACGTCATCTTTTGGCATAGAGCCCCTTACGTTGCTGGCGGCGGTTAAAACCTATAATCAGAGTGATAATTCAAAGATAAAAATTTATTCATTCTTAAGCTGGTAGTGATTTTTGACACTGCATCTTTTAATCAAGTTTGCAGATAATTTGATTTTCGCTCTGTTAATACTTCTGACACTCTCTCTTGTATTCCCCACTTTTATGAATTAGTTATAACCTAACAAAGCAACAACATCTTTCACGGAGTTCATTGAATATTCGAGTTTGGCTTTTTCATCAAAATCCAAATTGAGTTCAATGATTTTTTCTACGCCCTTACACCCTAAAATAGCGGGCAGACCGATAAATAAATCTGTGTAACCATATTCACCTTGGGTATAAACAACGCTGGGAATAAGCCGTTTTTGATCTTTCAATATCGACTCTACGGTCTGGGCTGTAGCAGCTGCAGCTGCGTAATAACTGCTATAACCCAGCAGATTTACGATCTCTCCCCCACCATGCGCTGTTCGATGAATAATTTCTTCCAGACGTTTTTCGCTGATCAAATCCAGAATAGGAATACCGGAAATAGTAGTATGGGTAGGCAACGGCACCATCGCATCACCATGACCGCCAATTACCAGACCATTTACATCTTTAACGCTAACACCCAACTCCATCGCAATAAACGCTTTATAACGAGTGGTATCGAGAGCTCCCGCCTGACCAATAATGCGTTCATTGGGAAAGCCTGTGACTTCTTTTACTACATGACACATCGCTTCAATAGGGTTGGTGACAACAATCACAATGCTATCCGGCGCATAGCGTTTAATATTCTCTGACGCCTGCTCCATTACCACCTGATTGATTTTTATTAACTCATCGCGCCCCGGATACTTACCGGTTTCAGGATCTTTACGCCGTGGCACACCGGCAGAAACCACCACAATATTGGCATCAGCAATGATTTCAGGATCATTACTTCCGGTAATCTTCGCATCAAAACCCGCTGCCGGTCCGGACTGCATTAAATCCAGTGCTTTGCCCTTGGCAATTTGCTCATAAATATCAAATAATGCGAGATCACCTAATTCTTTCTGAGCTAACCAGTGAGCCGTAGTGGCACCAACATTGCCAGCACCATAGAGAGCAATTTTGTTTTGCATCATGCTTCCTTACTTTGTCGGGTTTCGGTTTTTATTTAGTCCTATTTTTGATTAAAATTTTAATCGACTAAAATTATCCAGCTTGCTGGCACCTTAGCTTGTTAAATCACCAAGCAACCCTCATCGACTATAACTATTAGGTAAGCTTACGGCTACCCCGAAAGCATATGCCTCAAACGGAAAAGACGCACCTGGCTCCAGCCACACCGAACCACCTTTCTCCACAACTTCATGTAATAAATTCAGTACCCGGGCGTTAGCCAGACACAGTGATTGAAAAGCCGAGTTGGAACGTGCAGGCAGTAAGTTCGAGTGAAGAGGCTCCAGCGAGGCTGGGCATAGCCATTCATCGGGATATTCGGGATCCTTAAACGGGCGCCCCACCTGGATGGTAACCTCACGCAAAGGTTCGTTTGGCAGCTGTACGAATACTTTATCTATCGCTATTGGATCATTCATGAATATGCTCATAACAGTCTGGTAAAGAGGCCTGTTTTCTCATAATAATTAATAACCGAAGTTTGGTCTCAGATGATTGTGAGTTTTTACTCTACCCAAATAACATAGAGCCCGTCGCAGTAGACGCAGGTTTTATGCGTTCTTTGTCCATACAAAATCCATCTGTCTTGCTGTCTTTTCAGCTAGGTCATTGCTGTGCAACTTGCTGACCAAATGGAGACTCATATCGATTCCTGCTGATATACCGCCTGACGTGATGATTGACCCCTCATCTACCCAGCGAACATTCTCGACAACCTTCAACCGAGGAAACAACTTCCTTAGATCAGCAACATCCTCCCAGTGCGTTGTCACCTTATGCTCGTTAAGTATTTCAGCCTGTGCCAGTAGAAATACGCCAGTACAAACCGAAGCAACCATGGATGCTTTACGTGATTGTTTAGAAATCCAATCAATGACGTGATGTTTTTTCATTTCATCCGTATGACCCCCGCCTGAAACAACTAGAACGTCAATCTCCGGATGATTTTGAAATCCATAGCTCGGTAAAACTGAATACCCTGCCCTGGCAGAAACCATATTCCCGGTTTCACTTACCAGGAAAACATTAAAAGGAGTATCGCCATTACATAGGCGTGAAGCCGTCGAGAAAACTTCGAATGGTCCCGAAAAATCCAGTACCTCGGCGTTGTCGTATATGTAAATGCCTATATTCACACGAGAATTACTCCGACTCTGGCTGGCCTTTGATTTCTTCTGCGTTTACTCTTAGCCAATTAATTACTTGTTCCGCATTCTCATTAGGTGGAAATACAGGGTAAAAAAATTTTTCTATCCTCCCAGCTTTGATAATAAGAGTAAGACGTTTGATCAATACCATTCCATCTATTTGAAACGTCGGTAAAGCTAAAGCACTAGAGAATTTTAATGATTCATCGCTCAGTAATAGAAATGGGAGATGTAAACGCTCAGCTACTTCCTGTTGATAGCTTGATGATTGTGTGCTTAATCCAAAGACTGAAGCTCCCAACATATCAAGTTCGTGATGATGATCTTTAAAAGCACAAGATTGAGGTGTACAACCTCTTGCCCCAGGATTTTGATCCCAACCATCAGGTAAGTCACGGTCAGGCCTGCCGGTCATGGGATAGCAATAAACAACTACATAGCCGTTTTGCTCAGCTAAATTGACCATCATTCCATTGGTAGCCACTAATTCAATTGATGGCACTGTCATTCCGAAAAGATGATTACAGCCACCATCATCAGTTGGTGTAGGTAAATTCTTTGGCAACTCTGTAAGCGTTGTCACTTTTGTTCCTTAAAATTCAACTGAGCTGAATTAACTAGAAGTAGCAGTTTAAAACTCTTGTGCCTTCAATCGACAATGATAAAGAGACTGATTGAAATCAAGTTTGCTGGCCCCTTGATAGTTCATCGTGAGTCGGTTGAATATGTCAGATCAGAGTATTAATCCAAAGATAAAAATCTAATTAATACTTGTGTAATCGCAAAAACTATCGAAAACAGCAACCTCTCCAATTGTGCATATTGCCGTGATTGTTTCTTCTTTTTTCCATAAAAATTTACAATTTGCCTTTCCCGTGCCGGCACAAACCTGCATTTCTGGGCGACCCTCACAGCGTAAGTCACCTTCGATACAAGTATCGGCATCTTGGGCATGAAAGGGCTCCCAGCCAGCCTCTAACATTTTCAATCGAACGCTTGAATAAGGCTCATTTTCATCGAAATTCGGTAGACCAGAAGGTTGAGCACAAGCCAATAGATTAGCCGTAAGAAAGGCAATTATCATGGCAGATAGATAAAACACTGTTTTTCTCATAATAAGACCTAGGAATCTTTAGGTTCAGAGTAAAGTTTAAAGGATAAAAACTCTAATTCACGTTTGGAATGTTAGAAAATCAAGTTGGCTGACCCCTTGATAACCTACGCCGCCAACACAGGCCGAGCGATAGCGAGGTCCAGCCCATGCGCTTTTTGCATGGGCGATTGTGCTTGGCTTTGTTAGGCATTTAAGTTTGATCAAACCTGTAGTATAGAATTCCACTATCGGGAAAGTAGATTAATTGGAACCACTCATCAATATTCCGGTTAGCTCCCCAACACTTTATAGCACCCTTCTGTGAAGGCAAGAATGGTTCTGCCATTCTCGGGACTACACACTGCCCTATGGGGGCTACGTCGCCAGTCAGAGTTGATAGATCTAACTCTGAAACACGAAAAACGGCCTCAGAATAATAGTCCCCGTGCATATCTGGATAAGACGAACTCTTGGCAAGGACTTCGTACCCATCGTCGAGTCTCAATCCCGCATTATTTTGGAGCTCGTCCTTGTAAAATGAATCCATTGGCCAAATGGCGGTAACAACAACGAACAGAAAGCCTACCAATAATAAAGCCGAAACATACTTTCCAAATGGAACCTTTTTCCAAATTAAAAAAAGGATTCCACTAAAAATTGCTAAGGGAAGGATTAAAACAACTAACCCAAGGCCTATGTAAGGTATAAGTTCCATGCGTATGCCTAATGTCGCCATAAACCGCGCGAGCTTGCGAGCGTCGGGCGACCGAAGGGAGCGAATTTGATGGCTTTGTTAGATCCCACCGATGGACCGACGCCCAATAAACCACCCCGCAGTACTAACCGAGAGTGAAAAATACCCTACCATAAGCAAAAGACCGACGTCCCTGGTAACAGCTAGCAGCACAAACGCTGGGAGAAGCGCGCACCCCGAAAGCCAGACTATATTCAGCCTTTTAAGCTTCCACAGGATAAGCCATATCGGAATGCCGTATAAAAATGCCACAACGTAAGCGATGGCGGCACTCCAGCCCCCTACAAGAAAAAAGGTGGAAAATGCGTCGCCAACCTGCTTTAGGTCGAATTCAACCAGTGCTGTGCCGAGCATCAAAAGCAGGGCCGCTGGAAATACAACAAGTGGTGCCATCATGGCTCCCCTAAAAGCTGCTATTTGCACAGACGTGAATGTTTTCATAGCTCTAACGTCACCGTTCAGCCGGCCGAGCGACCGGGCGCAGCCCGTTTGCGAGGATCGGCTGCAACGGCTTGTTATACGGCACCATCGCAATCCTCTGAACATCGTCCTTCGACCGACAAGAGTCACCGGCCCTGATGAGTTGAGCCTCCACGATCAAATCCGAAAGTATTCGGCCGAATTGCATTGAGACTAAAGGCATTCGCATATTGTGGCAATCGCGGTCTTACCGCAGCTTGTACCACCCACCACCGCGACCTCTTACGTGATGCAGCATGGATCCTCGTCGGTCATGACCGCGAATTGGAGTCTCGCAAAGGCAATACTTCATGGAATTTGCCACTCGCGGTGAGTTCGGGAGGCGCCTGGCTTGCCCGGACCGTGACGTCACTCAGGCCGTTATCGCGAAATACCCGTTTCACCGACTGGATGACTTCTTCGAACACCAGCCCTGCAACCGCCTCATCGGCTAGTTCGATCCGCACCTCGAAATCTCTCTCGCCGGCCTGGACCAACTGGACACGCTGGGCATGGGCGTGCTCCAGATCGAAGACGAGCGGCGACAGCGTCACCTGACCCACACGAACAAGAGTCGCCTGACGTCCTTCAACCTGAAAACTGCGGAACGGCGACCCACAGGGGCAGGAGTCCTCGTAGAATCGAACACAGTCGCCGAGATCATATCGGATGAAGGGTTGGACTTCGTTGGCGAGCACGGTCAGCAGCACAGTTGCCGACAGTATTCCGTCGGGGACGGGCCGCATCGCCTCATCGACCGCCTCCAGTATGACCCAGTCTTCGTTCACATGCTTGCGCCCGTGGCTGCATTCGAACGAAAGCGCTAGGCACTCGGTGCAACCATAGTAATCGGCAATGCCGTATTTCAGAGAGGGGAAGGCACGCCCGACCCGCTCGCGCAAATCGTCCGAAAGTGTTTCACCACCGACACTGAAAAGCGCAGGCGCGATCCGCAGTCGCCCGGCCTCCTTTTCCCTGACGAGGATAGTGAGCATGCTGGGGTAGGTCACGATCCAGGCGACGTTCGGGATCGCATTGAGCTTGCCAACGAGCCGATCGATCGGCTGCTCGGCCTCGATGAAGTTCAATCCTAAGCCCCGCGCCAGTGCCGGATTTAGCCGGTGCACTAATTTGTTGAGCCCGTTTCCGGCGAAATGGCCGTTCCCTCCAGTGATCGTCACCCTGACGCCGAGCTTGCGGACGTCCCGGAGGAGCTTCCAATGGTAACGTTCGAAGCGGGCCATCATGATCCCAAAGTAATATTCCACGAACGATGAGGGCAGCACGATGACAGCCGGTTCGCCCGATGTCCCGGAGGTCTGGAAAACGGCAACGTCGTCGATGGGCACGCCAACCTTCCGGATGTCGCGGAGATGTTCGCGCGCCCTGTCGAGGGAAAGGGAACGAATTGTGAGCCAGTCGTCGAATTCCCTCATGAGATCGGGTTTGCGGGTCACCGGCAAATCGCGCAGTTCGACCTCGCTCGATGGTGGCGCATCCGTGTAAAGCCGCTGAAACAACGGAGAGTCGCGCCGCGCCTTTTCCACGAGACGCCGCAGGTTTCGGAGCTGTTTGGCTTCAATCCGCTCCCGTCCGCCCCAGGCTGTCCAGAGCCCGTCGGTGAAGTAACCCAGTGTTCTGAGAAGGCTTAATCGCATAGGCTGCTCCGGATGCATCAAGAGAACCGAGTAAGGTCGAAAGCGGATGTTGTGCCGTTACGAAAAGTCATCCATGCCTTATAACAGTCTGTTAATGAGGTCTGCGACCTCATAATAATTATTAATGTGAATGGATCATAATTATTTTGCATATCCATCTGCCTTTGTTAAGTGATTGAAAATTAATCTCTTATAGCTGGTTAACTATAACCGAAAAAATTAATCGTGAATCATTAACGATTAATTATTGGTGATTTGGAGGAGATACTTGCTTTATCCCAATCACCACAACTACTCGTACCAGTTCACAGAATCATCAATCTCATTTGTATTTATGATTCTCCATCATTAAATTTAAGCTTCATTAAAATCTAAAATCGCAGGGAGCGAATCATGGCAATCAAGGACTGGCCGGCAGATGAACGGCCGCGTGAAAAACTGCTTCAATCAGGGGCCGCAGCATTATCGGATGCAGAGCTCTTGGCAATCTTTCTTCGAACTGGTGTGACCGGCATTTCGGCTGTCGATTTAGCTCGAAAACTACTTTCCGACTTTGGTGGTTTACGAGCTTTATTTGAAGCAGATCATCATAGCTTTTGTCAGCAGCATGGTTTGGGCACAGCGAAGTTTGTGCAGTTGCAAGCGGTGCTGGAGATGAGTCGGCGTCATCTTGAATCAACTCTGACTCGAGGTAATGCGTTTACTGATGCAGTCACTACCCGACTCTATCTGCAACGTCAGTTACGACATTTTCCACATGAAGTATTTGCCTGTCTGTTTCTCGATACCCGACATCGGTTAATCAGTTTTGAACCGTTATTTCGGGGCACGATTGATGGTGCCAGTGTGTATCCGCGTGAGGTGGTGAAGCAGGCATTGAAGCACAATGCGGCGGCAGTGATTTTTGCTCATAACCACCCTTCCGGTGTGGCTGAACCGAGTCAGTCGGATATTCAGATCACCAAACGGTTACGCAGTGCTTTGGAGCTGGTGGATATTCGGGTGCTGGATCATATTATTGTTGGTGATGCTGAAACTACATCATTGGCTGAATTGGGGCATTGTTAAGCCCCATTTGTGGCTTTTGCCACACCATTAATGCATATCACCCATTTTTGTTGGCAATCAGATCGTTATGCTTTTGGTTTTTTAAAACCTAACCATTTATAAGACGTGACCCACATCATGACGATAAGCAAAACGCTCAAACCTCTTAGCATTGCTCTAGCTGTCATTTATGCTAATGGCGTATATGCCGAAACGCCCAATTTGCTGGATGATGCCAGCTTGAGTCTGGGCAGTATGGTGGTGTCTTCAGACAATATCGGTCCTCTGACTTCTCGTAATCTCTCTACATCGGTTGATGTATTAAGCCAGGATCGCATTGAAGATCAAAACGTGAATTACACCTGGCAGTTGTTTGATCAAATGCCCGGTGTGATGCTCACACAATATGGGATGGGTAATGAGTCCGGAAAAATCTCGTTTCGAGGCTTTAATGGTGAAGGTGAAATTAATGCCGTTAAATTGCTGATTGATGGCGTTCCGAGTAACCAGAATTCAGGAAACATGCCTTATCTGGAGTTACTGACGCCACTTGAAATTGAGAGTATTGAAGTCGTTCGAGGCACCAATGACCCGCGATACGGATTACATAATATTGCTGGCAATGCCGACATACTGACCCAACAAGGTGGCAACTATAACAAAGCGAGGGCCAGCTACGGCAGCTTTGACACACGTCATGTTCAATTTGTAAGTGGCCTTGAAAGCAACGGTTTTTCACAAAACTATGCCGTCAGTTATTTAGATTCAAATCGTTATCGTGATCATAGTGATATTGAAAAAAGCACGTTTTCAGGTAAATGGTTTTATACCCCGGAAAGCGGACGCGCTCAGATTGGTTTTATCGCCCGTCATGGTCAGGCCGATGCTGAAGAAGCAGGTTATTTAACCCGTTTTGAAGCCCGCGAAGATCCAGAACAATCTCGTCCTCACAATGCGCCTGATGGCGGGGATCGCTCGATGAATCAATTCAGTGCACATCTGGATGTTGATCTCAGCGATAACTTATTCTGGAATACCAAAGCCTATCTGAATCAACTTGATGAATATCGCTATGTGACCTTTGCCGCAGGTGGTAATCATAATGAACGCATCACCCAGGAAGATCATAAAGGCGCTTTAAGTACGTTAACCTGGAGGCCTGAAGTGAGCTGGGCGCATGAGTTCGCCTTGATGGGTGGATTGAGCGCCGAGTTTCAGGCCAATGAAAGCCGCCGTTATATTGTGGATGATTTTAGAAATCGTACCTCGCAGACACGGGATCAGAACTTTGACTTTGATATCTATGGCGGCTTTGTTCAGGCCATTTATAAACCGACTGAAAAGTTAAAACTGGTACCAGCTTATCGGGTGGATACCGTTCGCGGCAGCTTGAACGATGCTGGTGTGCATCGTGATATAAATGATTATGGCAATATCAGCCAGCCAAAATTCAGTGCGGTGTATTCGCTGACCGACCGCTATGCGGTTTATGGTAACTGGGGTAAAACGTTTCAAGTTGCTTCAGGTGCAGCCAGCTACCAGAAAAATGTTTTCTCCGAAGATTTGGATGCGTCTATTAACGAAGGCTGGGAGATCGGGCTAAAATTTACCCCAACTGATTGGCTAAATGGTCGTGTTGCACTCTGGGAACAGGTTGCCTCGGGAGAGTTCAAAACAAAGTTAGGTGATGCCAATAATGACAGTGAGAATATTGGTAAAACCGAACGTCGTGGGATCGATATTCAATTTAATGCACAAGCCACCGAAAAATTAGGGTTATGGTTTGCCGCTGCATTTCAGGATTCGGAAATACTTAAAGCTGGCTCAGATAAACCAGGTTCTAAAGGCAATGAAATTGATCATGTGCCGAACTATTTAATTGATGCCGGTATCGATTATCAGGCCAACCCCAAACTGAAACTGTCGAGCTGGGTCAGCGCACAAGATGAGTACTATCTGACTGTCGACAATGACACACGAAAATTTGGTCAGTATGTGTTGGTCAATGCTTCGGCCAGTTATGCGCTCACCAGCAAAGTAAAACTGGCAATGGAACTCAAAAATGTATTTGATCGCGATTATGAATACGTTTGGTTAAATACCGAAAGCATGCACTCCCCCGGCGATGGTCGTGCGGTGTATGGCTCGGTTCAGGTAGACTTTTAGGCCCACATGATTCGCTGTCGATATTTGGCAGCGAATCAATTACGTCATTCGGATAAAAGCCCACCATGAAAAACGCCCGCCGCATCTGGCTGAGCATTCATTTATATCTCGGTTTAAGTATCGGCGCCGTGCTGGTATTGCTGGGGTTGACTGGCAGTATTCTGGTGTTTTATCTGGACATCGATCAAATCCTCAATCCGCAAATGGAACCCACCAGCGTTCCTTACAAGATGCCAGCCCAACAGGATATTTTGGATGCCTTGCAACAAGCACATCCGACGCGCCAAAATTCCTGGCGAATCGAACAGCCGATGCATACAGACAGGCCAATTATGGCGCGTTATTACACCCCGATTGAATCAGTTGGTAAAAACTTCGCACCATTGATGCTGACAGTTGATCCGGTCACGTTGGAAGTTACCAGCTCCCGTTTATGGGGCGATTATGCAATGACTTGGATTTACGATTTGCATTACAGTCTGCTGCTGGAAAAACCTGGCAAAATCATTATCGGCATTATCGGGCTGATTTCTTTGATCTCGTTTATTTCAGGGATTTGGCTGTGGTGGCCGGGTTGGGCTGGCTTGAAACACGCATTAAAACCGCAGCTTCGCTCTGGCAAAGCTCGACTCAATTACGATCTACATGTGTTGTCGGGCAGCTATGGATTAGTGTTTTTGCTGATTTTAAGTCTGACCGGGGCAGCACTCGCTCTGCCTGATGAAACGGCCATATTGGTGAAGCCATTTTCACCGTTAACCATTGCACCGAAGATTGCATTAGACCATGGCGAAAGTGATGATCGAATTACGGCGGATCAGGCTGTTGAGATTGCCAAAAACCGGTTTCCTGACGCGGAATTACGTTGGATTGAAACGCCCGGATTAAATAACCAAAAAGCCTGGCGAATTGCGTTGTATCAAGAGGGAGAACCCAGTCGGCGCTTTCCCCGAACTCAGGTGTGGATTGATCCAATTAATGGGGAAATTTTAGGGATTCGTGATACTAAACAAGACACTGGTGGTGATGTATTCATGCACTGGTTACATCCATTGCATAACGGTGAAGTGTTTGGCATGACCGGCCGGATTCTGGTGTTTATTGCTGGCCTTTTACCGCTGATATTATTTGTGACCGGTTTGATCCGTTGGTCACAAAAGCGCCGGGCCCGGCGACTGTTGAACAGTCGCCATAAGGCTTAACGATTTAGTTAATCCGCATCAAAGGGTTTTTCTTTAAAGACTTTCTCACCGGTAATCATCGCTGAGGTCAGGCCATTACGTCTGCGTTTTTCTTCAACGATAACCGCGGCGATATGAATCACGATCGACAACATCAATAGATAAAACAAATAGGTATGCAGCGTGCGAAAAGGTTTCCGAAAATCGCGCATTTCCTGGTAGGCGATGGGGTCGACACCCTGTTTTTCATAGGGCTGAACAATCGCGATAGCCGCTTCATCCTCCGCGACCCAGGCTTTCATTTGAGAACCAAATGGGGCCATGTATAAGTCAGTACTTGCTAACATCAGGCCGGTGATGCCTTGGCCTATCATCAACAGAAACATCACTAAAATGCTCCAGCGACCTAATGGATTGTGCCCGAGAAAATGCACATTTTGTCCAATTTTACGACCTTGCATATAAGCCTGGAATTGCGCTTTATACACTTTGCCAAACGGTAAAAAGGCTTTCCAACGGGCGAAACGGTTACCCAAAAAAGCCCAGACAAATCGGGCCAGTAAGTTGATCACAAACACATAACCCACCCAGATATGAGTGGCTTTAAGTAGGATTTTGCCATCATCAGTAACGCCCAAATCCTTACTGAACATCAACACTAAACCAATTGCCAGTAATCCCAGAATCGCCAGCACATTTATCCAGTGAAATAAACGAACGCCTCCATCCCATACCGGATAAGCTTTTAAGGTTGATTGTGCCATTATTATGTTCCTTACATTTATCAATTAACCCGTAGCTTAAGCTTGTTTACTTAAATTAATATTAACTACGTTAAAGTGTACTAAATCAGCTTGTACGACAGTAATCACCTTCCCATTTCTGTAAAAATGGCGTGATTTTTTTATGAAGCTTCAGATGGTTCTGCCACCAGTCTTTGAGAAATAGCAGCAATATCTGCGGTTCGTTATCTCTCAAGCCCAGACGGCATTGAATATCAAACTCATCCATTATTTTTGCTTCATCCAGCCGATATTGCTTAAGCAAAGGGCTTTCCAAGGCGTGCAAAATACCTTCTTCAGTTTTGAAATGAAAATTCAGATAGCTTTTCAATACATTGACGGTAGGCATCAGATCTCGCAACCCATAGCCCTGCTGAATAAAATAATGCAGTGAATTGATTATCGCCACCGCTCCACGATGCTGTTCATCAATGATCGGCTCGCCTTGCTGAAACGCATCCTGCCAGACGATATAGAGTGGTTTTGTCAGTTTTTCCATCTCAGACCGCTATGGGCGCTTTAATATGTGGCTGTGCCACATAATCAACTATTTCAAAATCCTCAAAACGGTAATCCAGAATAGAGGCCGGTTTTCGATGAATTTTCAGTTTTGGCAACGGACCTGGAGTACGTTGTAACTGCGTTTCGACCTGATCGAAGTGATTGCTGTAGATATGTGCATCGCCAATACTCAGCACGATTTCGCCAACATCTAAATCGCATTGCTGAGCCAGCATATGCGTTAGAAAGGCTAATGAAGCCGTGTTATAAGGATTGCCAAGAAACAAATCGTTGGAGCGGATATACAGCGACGCGCTGAGTTTGCCGTTGGCGACATAAAACTGGTAAAGAACATGGCATGGTGGCAACGCCATTCGGCCTGCTGCGGCATTTTCCCAGGGCTTTTGTTTTTCGTCCGGTAACAGGGCGACATTCCAGCCGTTGATAATATGCCGACGGCTATCGGGGTTACTTTTCAGCCCCTCGACTAATGCCAGAATCTGATCATAGGTTTTACCATCAGCACCTTGCCAGTTACGCCATTGTGCGCCATATACTGGCCCAAGTTCACCCTCTGGAGTGGCCCATTCATCCCAAATCGAGACGCCGTTCTCTTTGAGATAACGAATATTGGTTTCGCCACTGAGAAACCACAGAAGTTCGTGCAGAATGCTGCGAATATGCAGTTTTTTTGTGGTCAGTAACGGAAAACCTTCCGCCAAATCATAACGCACCTGCCGACCAAATACTGAGCGGGTTCCGGTACCGGTTCGGTCACCTTTGTCAGTTCCGTTTTCCATCACATCGCGAAGTAAATCGAGATATTGTTTCATGCTTGATTACTCGTTTATTGCCGTGCCGCTACTGTAAACCATAAGCGCTTTTTTCGCACTGACTGCGGGTTAGTTTGTCGGATCAAAACCCTTTTTAAAAACATTCAACCTCTAAAGTTTATTTTGCGTCGTCTGAGAGGCCATATTTTTGCATACGATATAGCAAGGTATCGCGTGTAATGCCTAATAGTCTTGCGGCTTTGGAGCGGTTACCAGCGGCCATTTCCAATGCCTGTTCAATCAAATCAAGTTCAATTTGTGCCAAATCAATTCCGGTTGGTGGAATAGAGAACTGCTGAGGTGTGACAGCGGAATTTTGCAGCATTTCCGGGGGCAAATCGGTGAGTTGCAGCATGCTTCCCGGTTGTAACAAACTGAGGCGCTGGCAGAAGTTCGATAATTCACGCACATTACCGGGCCAATTATATCGCTGCAATTGTTGAATCACTTCTTTGGAAAACCGCAACGGTGCATTGTTGCCCGCAAACTGTTTGGCGAAATAGGTTAATAACAATGGAATATCTTCACTGCGATGATTCAACGGTGGTAATTCCAGTGGCACAACCTGCAGACGATAATAGAGATCAGCGCGGAACCGTCCGGCTTTGACTTCGGCAGGTAAATCCACACTGGTAGCGGCCAGAATACGTGCATCAATAAGATGCAGCTTATGACTGCCGGCCAGCTGGCATTCACCGGCTTCGAGAAATCGCAGTACTTTTGCCTGCACCGTTAATGGCAAAGCATCAACTTCATCGAGAAACACTGAACTGCCCTGCGCCGCCAATAAGCGACCCGGTTCTATCACCTCACCATCCGCATTGGCCCGGCCAAATAAATCCACTTCGGCATCATGCACCGGTAATGCGGCACAATTAATAGTAACCATCGGTTTATCAGCACGTCGACTTAACTGGTGCAGTCGTTGTGCGACCAGCTCTTTACCGGTTCCGGTCGCACCACATATCAATACGCTGGCATCACTTAATGCAATCATTGGCAATACGCGCTGAATATGCGTGATTTGTGGAGAGTGGCCGATCATTTCTGTCGTCATGTGGGCATGCTCACCTTAATGCTGATGTCCGTCAGACGAATCATCTGTTACTGAATCAGTGACCGGATTCAACTCCATCGTCCCATGATGATGTTCGCCCTGTGGCCAGAGTAAAACCAATAGCGCCATCAGAATAATCATGGCACCGGCCAGTTTGCGAAACAGTTGATTACGCGCCAATGACGCCAGCATGCCAGCAAACATACCTGCCCCCATCACCGCCGGTAAAGTACCTAATCCAAACGCCAGCATCACTGATGCGGCATACACAACATTACCCGTAGTGGCAGCAACGGCAAGCCCGGCGTAAACCAGACCACACGGCAACCAGCCCCAAACCGCACCTAATAAAAAGGCTTGTTTCAGACTGCGAACTGGTAACAGTTTCTGACCAATGGGTTGCAGCTTGCGCCAGATGGGCGCGCCGATTTTCTCCGCGTGGGCAAATTTGGGAAACCAGCCAGCCAGATACAGGCCCATGCCAATCATCACCAAAACCGACAGATAACGTAAAAAGGGCAAACCATTGATTTGCGCCAGAGGAGAGGCAAGTAGACCGACCAGTCCACCCGCAATGGAATAACTCAGGATACGACCGATATTGTAGTTCAAAACAAATGGCAGCATTTTGCGTGGCTGCTCGCGAATATGGGCGGGCAAGGTCAATGTTAATGCGCCAATCACCGAACCACACATGGCAATGCAATGCGCCGAACTGAACAGGCCCAGCAGAAAAGCAGTAACTAAAGAAGTTGTGAGCGCATCCATTTATATGGCCTGAAAATCATCTTGCGGACAGATTAACATTTTAACCCTGTAATAATTGTGTGATTTGCCATAGTGATTCTGCAAATAACCCATTTCCCATCCATTAGCCTTTTCTAAAATAGTTTTAAACAGCTTGGAGAGGATTATGTTCAAAAAAACAATTTTAGTCTCATCGTTATTGCTGGCGTTAAATCAGCCAGCGATGGCAGAGCATTTCAGCTTACCGGAAATGTCGGTTCAAGGTACTGCCGGAGAAGGCACTCCTTTGGAATTACCTGCTCATGCTGAGGCCAGTAGTGACAGTGCTGAATGGCTGAAGAAACTGCCGGGAGCCAACATAAATCGCAATGGACCGCTGACCAGTATCGCACAATATCGTGGTTTATTTGGTGACCGGGTAAATACGCTGGTTGATGGTGTACGCATTAGTCAGGCAGGGCCAAACAGTATGGATTCGCCACTCAGCTATATTGCTGCATCACAACTCGACAATCTCACTTTATACCGTGGGATTGCGCCGGTAAGCTCAGGTATTGAAACCATTGGCAGCACCATTCAGGCCAGTAAAAAACAGATTGGTTTTACCAACAGTGATGAAGTTGAATTTCATGGTCAGGCGACTTCGGGCTATGCGCACAATAATGATAGTTACCAATTAGGTTTTCTGGGTGGATTGGCAAACCAGAATCATCGTCTTCAATTAGGCTTAACCCGCGACAAAGGCGATGATCAACGCTTTGATGGCGGTAAGATTCTACCCAGTCAACATGAACGTGACAGTTTTGCTCTGGGCTATGGCTATCAAACGGATGAATTGGAAATGTCATTGGATGCCGAACACCATGATACTGGCCACACCGGGACGCCTGCATTGCCAATGGACATTCTGTTTGCCCGCGGTGAGCGTTATAAAGCCGAAATCAGTCAGCAATTAACCAATGGTGGTCTCGTCTCCGTCCGGTTGAATTATCAAGATGCCGATCATCTGATGAATAACTTCAGTCTGCGACAGGCGCCGGTCAGTCCGATGCAATACAGGCAAACCTATGCCGATGTAATCTCCCACGGCTATCAATTGCATTATCAGCAAGATGACTGGATGTTTGGCTTTGATGCCGATAATGCTACGCATAATGCCACTATCTTTAACCCCAATAACCCGGCTTTTCTGGTCGAGAATTTCAATAATATAGAGCGCGATCGCTATAGCCTTTTTGCCGAGTGGGATGGTCAGTTGAATGATGCCTGGCGTATGCAGACCGGTGTGCGTTACAGCCTGGTCGATATGGATGCTGATGCTGTGACAGCGAATGGCCCAATGGGCGCCATGCTGGCCTTACAGCAACGCTTTAATGATGCGGATCGTGACCAGACTGAACATCTTGTGGATCTGGCATTTAACCTGACCCGTAAATTATCCAGTGATCTGGATTTACAAATGGGTGTGGCCCGCAAACAGCGTGCGCCTAGTTATCAAGAACGTTATTTGTGGGGACCGTTTCAATCCACATCGGGTCTGGCAGATGGCAACAATTATCTGGGTGATATTAATCTGGATCCAGAAACAGCTTATCAATTTGAACTGGGGCTGGACTGGCATCAGCCCGATTTTGCGTTGTCACCACGAATTTTTTACCACCATATCAATGATTATATTCAAGGTGTCGCTGCCACCGATCCGCTGGCGATTGCCGCCAGCACCATGATGGGTGATAGCACACCATTGCAGTTCAGCAACGTGGATGCTCAGCTTTATGGTGTGGATACCAGTTGGTTTGCCGCCTTGAATGATCACTTGCAGCTGGATGGAACAATAAGCTATGTTCGTGGTGAACGCCGTGATACCAGCGATAACCTCTATCGTATTGCACCATTAACGGCCCGCACACAGCTCAGCTACGTTGAACTTGATTGGCAGCTTGGGGTGGAACTGGTCAATGTCGCCGCCCAATCAAAAGTTTCAGCAGAAAATGAGGAAGCTAAAACCAGTGGTTACAGTTTAATTAATCTCACCGGCGAATACCGGTTTACCCAGCAACTTACTGTTTATGCTGGGGTGAATAATGTTTTTGATCGTCGATATGACGATCATTTGGGGGGCTATAACCGGGTAATCAATCCGGATATTGCCATTGGTGATCGCATACCGGGAGTAGGCCGAAATGCTTACGTCACACTGTCGATGTCCTGGTAATCGGTTGTTTCTAAGGAGAATCACGATGCAAAACGTTAAAAAACACAGCTTTTTTATTCTGATGGCAGGTGTGTTAGCTTTCAGCTCGCTTAGCTTTGCCGAAGATAAACCGTATACCGTCACGGATGGACAGTTCTTGGATAGTGAAACCTATAATGGTTATAAGCTCTACCGCAACTGGTGCGCCCGCTGTCACGGCACAGTTGGACAAGGAATGGTAGGGCCAAATCTGGCGGATAGTTTAAACGTCATCACCAAGGAGGAATTCATTGCTACGGTAAGCCATGGCAAGATGGGACAGATCGGCATGATGCCAGCTTGGGAAAGTAACCCAAAAGTGATGGAAGGCATGGATCAAATTTATGCCTACCTTAAAGCCCGTGCTGATGGTGCCATCGGCGAAGTCAAGCCCAAAAAAGCCAAATAGGCTCACTCCACCGGCTCTTGCTAAGTCTAGGGTCTATTGAACATTCAGACCCTAGACCTAGAGCCAGTCACAAGGATTAGTGCAGTTGGAAAGTAGCCTGGCGACGCTGGCCATCATCGGTAACAAACCGGAATTTCAATGTCGCTGCAGAGCGCAATTGCTGAGCATTAAGCGTGACATCGCTTAACAGAAAATCAACGGTTTCAGCCCGGCGGTCTGCCATGATTGAAGTAAACACATCACGTTGTCTGACCTGTTGAAAACCCTTCGGCAAAGGCTGAGGGTCAACCTTTGTCAGTAAATCACTGGCAGATTCTGAAAAATCATAAAACACGGTTTGCTCTGCTTTAGCTGGTGAGCCACAGCTGAGGTTTCCATGTTCAAGTGAGATGGGCGTTTGATCATCAATTTGCAGCAGAATCAGTTCATTATGGGCAAAACTGGCCGTGTGTCTGTCGCTGATGATTAACGTGCCCCAGTGCTTGCCATCCGGAGTTTGACTGATGGTAAAGTGATCACCTGTCTCGCTCTGATAACGCATTTCTTCAGCATAAAGCGGTGACGCCAGCATCACCGCTGACACCATTATCGATAGAGATTTCCACATAACCCTGCCCTCACTTGTAAATAATTGACTGTTGCTGTGAGGCGAAATTCCATTTTAATCCCGAATTTTCAGACGGATATCAATTTCCTTGAGTTCCTGCCTTTCCTGCAATAGATCGGCTTCGGTCAATGGATGTTCTTCCAACCAGCCGGAAGGCAGGGTCAATATTAAAGTATTACGATGCAGACTAAGGCCAACATGGGTATCGGTTTTTTCACTACGCCCACGATTGAATACCAGTGATAAACGTAACAGAATCGTTAATCGCAACGTAGCCTGCTGCATATCATCCGATAACTGCTTGATATGTTTACGTGGAAAACTCCGTCGCTGGCCTCGTACCATCGCTGCGAGTGCCTGCTGTTCTTCTCTGGAAAAACCCGGTAAATCTGAGTGCGCTACTAAATAAGACGAATGTTTATGATATTGATAATGCGAAATTTCCAGTCCAACTTCATGGAGTTTGGCCGCCCATTGCAAACGGTGTAACTGTTCTTCGGTATTAATTTGCCACTCAGCAGCCACTTGCTCATATAATTCGGTGGCCATTTTACTGACGCGCTCGGCATGGGCTTCATCTACATGGTAACGTCGTGCCAGGGAGTTTACGGTGCGATCACGTTCATCGTCATGTTGAATACGACCTTGCAGATCGTAAAGCAAACCTTCACGTAATGCTCCATCCGAGACGATCATGCGATCAATTTTTAACCGATCAAATGAGGCTTTCAAAACCGCGACACCACCGGCCAGCACATTGGCCCTTTCAGGACTCAAACCTTCCAGTTGAAACTTATCCTGATGACCTGCTTCCACCATGTGAGCAATGATTTTATCCAGCGCTTCATTCGTGATAACGCCGTTTTCACTCCAATTCTGCGCCGTGACAATACTGGCCACAGTGCGAATGGTTCCAGAAGCACCTACCGCCTCGACCCAGCCAAGGTTTTGATAAGGCCGTTGAATAGAACGTAATTTGATTGCTGCAGTGAGTAACGCCGCCTGCATACGTAATTGACTGACGTTGCCATCATTGAAAAACCGTTGACTGAAACTGACACAGCCCATTTCCAGACTTTCGCGGCGTAGCCCTTCCAGGCCCTCGCCAATGATAAATTCGGTACTGCCCCCACCAATATCCATGACCAGGCGACGGGTGTTATCAAACGCCAGTGAGCGGGAAACGCCCATGTAAATCAGTCGGGCTTCTTCTTCACCAGTGACGATCTCAATAGGATGCCCCAAGGCCTGACGGGCTTTGCGAAGAAATTCACGACTGTTTTCAGCGATGCGTAAGGTATTGGTTCCGACGACCCTCACCTTGCCTGCCGGTAAATGGCGAATACGCTCACCAAATCGCTCCAAACAGGCAATGGCACGTGTCTGGGCCTCCTCAGAGAGGACATTCTGCTTATTCAACCCGGCACGCAACTGCACCATTTCACGCAGTCGATCCATGATCTGGAAATGTCCATCCCTCAGGCGGGCAATAATCATATGAAAGCTGTTAGAACCAAGATCTACAGCGGCAAGTACATCATAATCTTCGGGTGTTTCCATAAACTCAGCTTGCTTATACGAAGGTGATGGCATTTTGCCTGACTAAGACCATCGATGCTATGAACTTTGCGTTTTATACTCAAAAAAAAGCCCGCTTCCATAATGGAAACGGGCCTAAGTCGCACCGAGAGAAATTATTCGCCGCCTTTAATTACTTTTTCCATTTTTTCGACGGATAAATGTCTGACATCCTTGCCTTCGACCAGATAGATAATATGTTCAGAAACATTACGTGAATGATCGCCAATCCGTTCCAGCGAACGCGCTGACCACATCATGTCGATCACTCTGCTGATAGTACGGGGATCTTCCATCATATATGTCATCAACTGACGCATAATGCTTTCGTATTCAGCATCAACCTGACGATCTTCATGTGCTACCTGCAAGGCAGCATCCACATCAAATCGCGCAAAGGCATCCAGAGTGTTATGCAACATACCTGACACATGCTGACCCAAGGCGTGCAGTTCACGGTAATTCTTTTTCGGCCGATCTTTTTCAGCCAGATTTAGTGCCATTCTGGCAATGCGTGCTGCTTCATCGCCAATGCGTTCCAGATCGGTAATGGTTTTCAGAATACCGGTCACCAGACGTAAGTCACTGGCAGTGGGCTGGCGCAGTGCAATAATCTGAATACATTCTTCATCAATGCTGACATCCAGTTTATTAACGTCTTCATCGCCACTGATTACCTGACGAGCCAGATCGGCATCCCCCGTAATCAAAGCTTCCATTGCCTCCGAAACCTGTTTTTCGACCATACCACCCATGGCTAAAACGCGGCTGCGGATATCTTGAAGCTCTTTTTCGAACTGTTGCGAAATATGTTGTGATTGATTTGTAGCCATAAAGGATCTCCTGAACCTGCAGCCTAGCCGTAACGGCCAGTAATATAGTCTTCCGTTTGTTTTTTGCCAGGATTGGTAAATAACTCATCCGTGGCACCAAATTCGATTAATTCACCCATATACATAAACGCGGTGTAGTCCGAGACTCTCGCTGCCTGTTGCATGTTATGTGTGACGATGACGATGGTGTATTTTTCTTTCAGCTCGTAAATCAGTTCTTCGATTTTAAGCGTAGATAAAGGATCCAGAGCAGAGGCCGGTTCATCCAGCAATAATACTTCCGGTTCAATAGCAATGGCACGGGCAATCACCAATCTTTGCTGTTGACCGCCGGACAGCCCCATTGCTGAGGATTGCAATCGATCCTTTACTTCATCCCACAATGCAGCGCCTTTCAGCGATTTTTCCACGACCTTATCCAGCGTCTGGCGATCGTTCACACCTTGCAAACGCAGGCCATAGGCAACATTTTCATAAATTGTTTTTGGAAATGGATTCGGCTTCTGGAATACCATGCCAACTTTACGACGCAAATCAGATACGTTGACTGCCGGCGAGTTCAGTTCTTCGCCATCCAGCAGTAATTGTCCCTGAATATTGACGTTATCAATCAAATCATTCATTCGATTGAAACATCTAAGGAAAGTTGATTTACCGCACCCACTTGGACCTATAAAAGCCGTTACTCTATGACGCGGAATGGTCAGGTTAATATCTTTTAATGCCTGAGCGTCGCCATAAAACAGATTGAAATTTTTAATTTCAATACAGGCAGTTTCATCAGCCATATTCAGTTTCGGGCCACGATTCATTGATTCGATATCAATACCACGCGCCGCGTTTTTTTGTTGATTGACTGCTTCCATTAGTTATCACTCGCTTTAAAGTTTTCACGCAGACGATTACGGATACTAATCGCCGTTAAATTCAACACTACAATTATCAGCAACAACAGAAATGCTGTGGCATATACCAGTGGACGCGCTGCTTCAACATTCGGGCTCTGAAAACCCACGTCGTAAATATGGAAGCCCAGATGCATAAACTGACGATCCAGATGCAGATAAGGCGCAACAGAATCTACCGCTAACGCTGGCGCCAGTTTCACCACACCCACCATCATCAACGGAGCAACCTCGCCCGCAGCTCGGGCGACCGCCAGGATTAACCCCGTCATCATAGCCGGAGCCGCCATTGGAATAACTGTACGCCATAAGGTTTCTGCTTTAGTGGCGCCCAAAGCAAGACTGCCTTCACGCATCGCTCGTGGAATACGTGACAGACCTTCTTCGGTTGCCACGATAACCACCGGCACGGTGAGAATAGCCAGGGTTAACGACGCCCACATCAAGCCGGGCTGACCAAAGGTTGGGGAAGGTAATTTTGCCTGGAAGAATATCTCATCAATATTGCCACCAAGGAAATAGACAAAGAACCCCAGACCGAATACACCGTATACGATTGACGGAACACCGGCCAGGTTATTAACCGCGATACGAATCGTTCTGGTTATAACCCCCTGTTTTGCATACTCTTTCAGATAAATTGCGGCAATGACACCAAAGGGCGTGACGATCACAGACATAATCAATACCATCATTACCGTGCCAAAAATGGCCGGGAAAATCCCGCCTTCAGTATTGGCTTCGCGTGGCTCGCCGGAAATAAACTTCCACACTTCATGAAAATAGTGCTGCAGTTTTTCGAAACGATTCATGTCGTTCGGCTTCACAACATCGACGATTTTCGCCATCGGAATGACCACTTCATCGCCATTGGACATTTGCATGACCACCTGATCACGTATCAAAGCCTGGCTTAACTCGCTGAGACGGGTTTGTAATTTTGCGTATTTTTCATTTTGTACCGCTCTTGCAGCTTCAATCTCAGCATAGGCAGCATTATCTTCAGGTACGTTATCCAGCTCCAGACGCCGCTCATCCAGACGCAAAGATTCAAGTGCCTGATTTATTTTGCCGATTTCGATTTTTTCAATATATTTGATTTCAGCAACCAGGTTATTACTTCGGTCCAGCCTTTGCTGAAATTCTGGCCAGGCCTGTTCACCATCGGCTACCGTTTCGCCCTGTTGCTGCACGGACAGCAGATAACCATAGAAATGCCCCCATTCACGACGTTCAATAGACAGGATATCTTCCGGGTAGCTGACCTCCCCCATCCAGTCTTTGTTGATCCAGCGAAAATCCAGGCCGAACTGGTCGCGATTACCGATTTTCAGCAGGTAACGCTCAACACTAATCTGACCTTCTTTTAGCTGGTAATCAGAAGGCACTCTTTCGGCAGGGACCACTTCATGATCAACTCTTTCACCGATTAAAACCGTCGGCTCCAAACCAGGCTCGTTATATTCCACCGACATAATATCTGCTGGCCAGAAATGACTCAGGCCACGAACCGCTATCAATAAGACCAGACCAATAACCGCGATCAGACTGATGGAAACCGCACCGGCATTCAGCCAGACCCACGGACTACCACTTTGATACCAGGATTTAAATGTTGAATTAGACATGCTGATCTCTGTTTAAAGGCTGCTATATTTCTTACGCAGACGCTGGCGAACCAACTCTGCAAGGGTGTTAAACACAAAGGTCGCTGAGAACAGCACCAGCGCTGCAAGGAACAGCACACGATAATGGGTACTGTTGACTGCTGCTTCAGGCATTTCTACCGCGATATTGGCTGATAAGGCTCTGAATCCCTCAAAAATATTGAAGTCCATAATTGGCGTATTACCGGTCGCCATCAATACAATCATCGTTTCACCTACCGCACGCCCAAGACCGATCATAACGGCCGAGAAAATCGCCGGACTGGCGGTGAGTAACACCACTTTTGTTAAGGTTTGCCAAGGTGTTGCACCCAAAGCTAGTGAGCCGATGGTCAATTGTTTGGGCACACTGAAAATGGCATCTTCGGTGATCGAAAAAATGGTCGGGATAACAGCAAAGCCCATTACCATACCAACGACTAACGAGTTACGCTGGTCATACCCGATACCGGTTGATTCCAGCCAACCTGGCATATCACCATCAAATAACAGTTTTTCCAATGGCAGACTTAATTTCATCGAAACAATACCGACCAAAATAACAACTGGAATTAAAATCGCCGCCTCCCAACCATCTGGAATTCGCTGGCGCAATGATTTAGGTAATTTGGTCCATAGCCAGGCTGTGAGCAACACCATAATGGGAGTGAGGATCAGAATACTAAAAACACCAGGCAGGTTGTTTTCCACCAGCGGGGCCAACCATAAACCTGCCAGAAACCCTAGAATAACGGTTGGTAAAGCTTCCATGATTTCAATGGTCGGTTTCACCAGATTACGCATTCGCGGTGACATGAAGTAGGCGGTAAAAATCGCTCCCATAATGGCCAGCGGTACTGCGACCATCATGGCGTAAAATGCCGCTTTAATGGTGCCGAAGGTTAATGGGGTAAGACTGAGTTTCGGTTCAAAGTCACTGCTGGAAGACGAAGACTGCCAAAGATACTCAGGTTCGCTACGACTTTCATACCAGACTTTTTCCCATAAAGAATGCCAGGAAACTTCAGGGTGTTCATTTTCAATTTCATGAAACTGCGTTTCACCATCCCTTGCAACCGTTATCAGACCATTTGCCCGGGGTGACAGGGCCATTTTGGCATTGGCGTCGGCCAGAATGTTCTCCACCAACAGATTTCTCTCTGCTGTGGTGTGATAAATACCGATATCACCGGTATCATCCAACGCAACAAAGCCTTTACGAGCTTGTTCAGCCAGAATGCTACGGATGGGTGCTGTCTGTTCAGAGAAGCTTCTGACCCGCTCAATGGTGTAATTATTGTCAGCATCACGCACAGGAAACCACTGGTCAATCTGGCCGTCACTGCGTCCTATTAATATTGAAATACCGCCCGTCAGAAATTCTGCTGCCGTAATTTCAACATCCTCAGGTACCGCGCTGACCCGCTGCAGCATTCTGACATCGTCTATATTCTGTACATCGTAATAGGCAATATCACCATCATTGTGAATGACATATAACTCACGCTGATCGATATCTAGCCGAATCATCGACACCGGAGCATTACTATCCAAAGGGATTTCGCGGTTTTCGCTGTCCAATGTAAAGTCGGTTTCATCAAGAAAGTTCACATCCTTGGTAATCCGCGACATAACCAGTCGATTATCAGCAGTGAGTGCCACCAAGGTGGTGAGATCATCATAACTTTGAACCGTCAGCATCTGCAGCGGCTGTCCCTGTGGATCGACTTCGACCAGTTCTTCACCAATGGGATACCGGATCTCCGGTGTAATCAGTCGCTGTGTTCCCTGCGGATAACTGATTTTGTAGGCTTCCTGAAAGACTATCGCCTGACCATTATCCAGCCCATAAGCAAACACGCCAGTTGAAGCACTACCTGCTGAGAAACTGCTGATGGAACTTTCAGCTGGAATGGGTAGATCAAAAGTGGCTATTTCATTGCCATTATGCGCATTAAAAAAACGTAAATTAGCTTTTTCATCCAGCGATAACGCCACTTCATTATATTCATCCAGGGTCAGATGAACATTCTTGATTGGCTCTTGTTCAAATTGTTGTTCGGTTCGCAGATCGGCGCTATTGAAGAGTGGTATGACCACATATAGCAGATAAAAGAAGATCAGCACGATGGCGACAATCACCATAATGCCACCACCTGTTACAACGACCCGGGCTAATTTATCTTTAAACTCGCGCCAATTTCGCCGACGACGGGCCGTTTTTGAATTTGCAGCAGCTATAACGCTGTTTTCAATAGTTTGCTCAGCCATAATCTGATTTGGTTTCCGTTTAAGAAATACGCACGCAACATGGTGATTGCTTAATTTTAATACTGCTAATCAATCTGCAGGCAAATTGATTAACGCTATTAGATAAAAAAACCCCGCACATCTTGCAATGTGCGGGGTAATTTTAATTTGCAATATTACTTCAGCATTTCCATATATTTTGCTGCAGTTTTAGCTGGCAATGGAACATAACCATCTTTAACAACAACTTCCTGACCCACTTTAGAAAGAATCATTTTCATGAATTCACGGTCAAGTGGTGACATTGGTTTGTTAGGTGCTTTGTTCACATAAACCCACAGGAAACGTGACATTGGATAAGAACCATCAGCAGCATTTTCACCACTTGCTTCAATGAAAGGTTGACCCGCTTCTTTCGCCAACGGAACCAGTTTTACGCCTGATGTTTTGTAACCAATACCGGAATAGCCCAGACCATTGGTTGATTTAGTCACACCTTGAACAACTGAAGCTGAACCTGGTTGCTCATTTACAGTGTTTTTGTAGTCACCTTTGCACAAAGCGTTATCTTTAAAGTAACCGTAAGTACCTGATACTGAGTTACGACCATATAACTGGATTGAACCCAGACCTTCAACACCTAATTGTGACCAGTCAGTGATATCTTCTGGATAACCACACTTACGTGTTGCTGAGAAAGCAGCATCAACTTGAGGAATAGTCATGCCTTCAATTGGGTTGTCTTTGTGCACATAAACAGCCAGCGCATCGATAGCAACAGGGATAGCTGTTGGTTTGTAACCGTATTTGTTTTCAAATTCTTTGATTTCGCTGTCTTTCATCTCACGGCTCATCGGCCCAACGTTTGATGTACCTTCAGTTAACGCAGGAGGCGCAGTTGAAGAACCAGCCGCTTGAATCTGGATGCTGACATTAGGATATTCACGTTTAAACTCTTCTGCCCACAAGGTCATCAAGTTAGCTAATGTGTCAGAACCGACGCTTGATAAGCTACCTGAAACACCGCTTGTTTTTTCATATTCTGGCAGGTTTGGATCGACGTCTGCAAAGCTGGCAGCGGAAAACGTCATTGCCAAAGCGGCGCCGTATAAAGCAAATTTTTTCTTGAACATGAGTCATTAACTCCTTGGGTTAAAAATAAGTTCCAACGCTTACCGCGTTGAGCACCCGAGCAGTATCGCGATTAACTGTGACAAGGATATGAAAGAAATATGACAATACTGTGACATGACCGAAAACAGTAGTCAGTAAGGCTAAATGTCTATTTTATCCATCACATTTTTGGCGGGAAAACAGCATTTAAAACTTGAACCTTCACCAATAGCACTCTGAATCAACAGTTCAGCTTTGTGTCGTTGCAACACATGCTTGACGATGGCCAGCCCCAGTCCTGTACCACCGGTTTCCCTGGCACGACCACTATCAACACGGTAAAAGCGTTCTGTTAAGCGGTCGAGATGATGCTGGGCAATACCTTCACCGGTATCTTTTACCTCAATAACAGCAAACTCACCCTCGATATCCCATCTGACATCGATCTGGGTTTCTGCTGGGGTATATTTGACTGCATTAAAGACCAGATTGGAGATTGCGCTGCGTAGTTCATCAGCATCTGCCATTAGCCATTTTTCACTCAAACAATGCAGGTTGATCTGATGTTGATGAAAATGTTCCAGTCGTTTGGCATCCTCCACCACGCTATGCAATAACTTGCAGATATCCGTAGGTCGGTGTTGCAACGGCTTTTCACCGGTTTCCAGTTGGGATAATGCCAGCAGATCCTTGATCATAAGATGCATTCGCTGGCTTTGTTGCTGCATTACCGGCAAAGCCTGTTGCCAGAGCTCCTGATCACTTTCCGTGGTCAACGTTTCCAGATACCCCCGTAAAACCGTCAATGGTGTACGCAATTCATGCGATACATTGGCCACAAAATCACGCCGCATACGCTGCAGTTTCTGTGTCTGGGTGATATCTCTGGCGATCAGCAACCTGTCCTTGCTGGCATACCGAACGACTTTGAATTCAAGCTGAATGCGATCATTCATCGGTGAAACGGCTATAACCGATTCCTCGGCGTCACCATCAAGTTCCAGTAATTTTTGGAATGCCGGGTCGCGAACCAGATTATTGACTCTGACGCCATTGTCATGCGGCCAGTTGATTCCCAATAACGTCATGGCTGAGGTATTGGCCCAACTGACTTGACCAAACTCGCCCATTACCACCACCGCATCAGGTAAAGCCGCAGTGGCCGATTGGAAACGTTTTAAATAACCGGTGAGCTTTTTTTTACGACTGCTGTTTTGTGCGCGCATCTGTTCGATCTGCCGACACACGTCATTAATAACCCCTTCGGCTTGCGGAGAACTGTTTTTCTTAGGTTTATCCAGCCATGCCTGCAACTGGTTCCATTTACTCTGCATCCAGAAAATGTAAATAAGTGCAGCGACAAACAGAAAAGCCATCATATGACCAACGACCAGTCCCACAAAACCGGCCAGACTGAGCACGGTCAGTAAACGCCAATAATCCCATTGCATCAGACGATCCTGCTATTCAGCAGAAAAACGGTAACCGACACCGCGAACGGTTTGTACCAGGTTGTCATGACCGCTGGGTTCCAGCGCCTTACGCAGACGACGAATGTGCACATCCACTGTGCGCTCCTCTATATATACGGTATCGCCCCAGACAAAATCCAGCAGCTGGGAGCGGTTATAGGCTCGCTCTGGGTTTTTCATAAAAAAGTGTAGTAAACGGAATTCGGTCGGTCCCAATTCAATGCGTTCACCATTCACCGAGACCCGGTGGCTTTTGGTATCCATAACCAGTTCACCCATCTGCAATTTCTGGGCATCATCATCTTCCATCGGACGACAACGACGTAAAACCGCTTTAATTCGTGCAATTAATTCAGGTGGGGAAAATGGTTTATTAATATAGTCATCAGCACCGACGCTCAGACCTTTCACCATATCTTCACTTTCGCCTTTGGCGGTGAGCATAATCACGGGAATGGATGCTAAAAACTCATTGGCACGCAGACGGCGGATAAACTCGATGCCATCAATTCCAGGTAACATCCAGTCCAGCAAAATCATGTCTGGTTGTTGATTTTTCAACCAATCCAGCCCCGTTTCGCCATCCTTGACTGCTTCGCAGGTAAATCCCGTTTGACGCAGACTGAAATTAATCATGTCACGAATGGCGGCGTCATCTTCAACCAGTAATACTGATATGCTCATATCCGATTTTTTCCTGAACTATTTTTCTAAGAATAAAGCTTAACGGCTAAATATGACAATTTGATAACAACGCTGAAAGCTTTATACAGTCTGGTCTTTGCGCGGTAACATTTTTGAAATAAAACTGGCGGACAGAATCATTAAGGCAGAAATGACCAGACAGGCTGCTAACCCGGAAACCTGATAGACCCAGCCAGATAATAATGTACCAAACAATCTTCCAGCCGCATTAGCCATGTAATAAAAACCGACATCCAGGGAAACCCCAGCCGCATCTGCATATGACACGATAAGATAGGAATGGATTGCAGAATTGATCGCAAAGATAGCGCCATAAATTAATAAGCCGACAGTTAAAGCAGGTATGACAGCCCATTCAAAATATACCGAGGCGGCAATCAATAACGGCAACACAAAGAGGGGTAAGGACCATAGCCAGACATGATAGCCATCAGGAGCGTTTTGTCTGGAAAAGCCAGTCAGCTTAGGGGCAAGTGCCTGCACAATACCGTAAGCAATTACCCAAGCCGCCAGCAGACCACCGACATAAATAGGTGACCACTGTAATTGGGCATGCAAAAACACCGGTAAGGCCACCACAAACCAGATATCTCGAGAACCAAACAAAAAGAACCTTGCCAACGACAAATGATTCACCGGTGCACTTTTTGACCAGATATCACTGAATTTTGGTTTATTTTTGGCTTTACCCAGATCGCGTTGCAACATGACGATGCTGAAAATCAGCACTACCAGAAGCACAATCGCCATGGCCAGTATCGCGCCACGAAAACCGATCCAGGAAAGCAGGGCCGCACCGACAAAAAAACCAACACCTTTCAGGGCATTTTTGGAGCCGGTAAGGATGGATATCCATTTAAATAAGGTTGATTGGGCGTTATCAGCCACCAGCATTTTGATGCTGGATTTGGCACTCATTTTATTCAAATCTTTGGCAATACCGGAGAGTGCCTGCGCGACCATGACATACGCCACAGTGAGCCACTGCGGATCCACCAGCAGCATTGCCAATGCAATGACCTGTAATAACAAGCCCAGATGCATGGTGACGTTTAACCCTACTCTGGCGGCCAGCCAGCCACCGACCAGGTTTGTCACTATGCCGAAAAATTCATACAGAACAAACAGCATTGCCACTTCAAGCGGGCTGTAGCCCAGTTGATGGAAAAACAATACCACCAGCATGCGTAACGCACCGTCGGAAACGGTAAACGCCCAGTAGCTGAAGGTCACGACCAGATATTGCTGAATCGCAATGGGCAATGCTTTAAGTTTATTCAGCATGTTCAAATCGTCCTGACAAATAAGCTGAAAATAATATGTCAGTTTAATGAAGATTTGATTACAGCATGATGCCTCTAATCATAAAGAAGATGCAGGCTGATAAAGTTGCCGCTGCTGGAACGGTGACCACCCACGCTGTGACGATCTTTTTCACCATATCGCGTTTAACGAACAGGTTTTTCTTTTCTTTTTTGAGGACTTTTTTGGCTTTTTTCAGCGCGGACTCTTCCTCATCAATCAATCGATAAAGCTCGGTAATACGTTGATATTCATCCACGGTTTTGGAGGGTTTTTTCTCCAGTTTTTTCAATTCGCCGCGCAGTGCATTAAGCATCTTTTTATCATCTTTGATTTCGGCTTTTTCGCGATCAATCTGGCGTTCGATTTTATTTGATTCATCCAGCCATTCACGCAGGAACCCAACCCCAAATACCCCACCAATGGCAATATGCGTTGTACTGACCGGCAATCCGAGCTGACTGGCAATGATGACGGTCAAAGCAGCAGCCATAGCGATTGAATAGGCTCGCATCTGATCCAGCTCGGTAATTTCACCACCTACGGTACGAATCAGCCTTGGACCATACAGACCCAAGCCAATGGCAATACCTAAAGCACCCACGGCCATAATCCAAAGCGGAATACCGGCTTTATCGGTGATACCACCTGACATAATGGCGTCATTTATTGCGGCCAGAGGACCGATGGCATTTGCCACGTCATTCGCACCATGAGCAAAACTTAATAAGGCCGCAGCAAAGATTAACGGAATAGTGAATTGTGCATTGACACTGGCACGATCATTTTTCATGTATTGCAGATTACTGGCCAGAGACTTTTTAACGATCCAGAACACCAGCACCCCAATCAGAAAACCAATCAATGCAGCAGCCAAAAAACTGGGGTTGGCTTGCGGAGCTATATCGACAATTGGCAGTCCATTCAGCGTAGTTATGAATTGCCCCCATACCTGCTTAAGCCCTTTGATCACCAGATAAGTGGAAAAAGCCCAGGCCATCACCGAAACATAAATCGGTACCCAACGATAGGAAGCCTGAATTTTGTCGTCGCGAAAAATGATGGTTTTTTTGATAGCCAATAAAAAAGAGGCCGCAATAATGCCTCCCATCAATGGCGAAATAATCCAGGAACTGACAATAGCCCCCATAGTGCCCCAGTCAACAATACCAAAGCCAGCGGCAGCCATACCACCGCCCATTACCCCCCCCACTATTGAGTGAGTAGTTGATACAGGCGCTCCGGCGACGGTTGCCAGATTAAGCCATAAAGCCGCTGCTAATAATGCAGCCATCATGGCCCAGACAAAGGTTTCGGTATCGGTACCAAATTGCTTGATATCAATAATGCCGCCTTTAATAGTCGACACCACTTCGCCACCAGCGATAAAGGCACCGGCTGCCTCAAAAATCATTGCGATCATAATCGCGCCGCCCATAGTCAGCGCCTTGGAGCCGACCGCCGGGCCAACGTTATTGGCTACATCGTTGGCACCGATATTCATCGCCATATAACCACCAAACACGGCGGCAATGGCTAGAAACAGGTTATTGGGAACACCACCGGAGGTAGCAAAACTGTATGCAAGAATGCCAGCGAGGAAAAATAGAGCGAAGCCTATTCGGGCTAATTCGGCATGGCTTTTTTTGTAGGCCTGTTTTTCAAGTTTATGAATGGTTTTGATTTCCACAAGACACCTGTGTTTCGCCAAAAAAGAAGGCAATTATTACAGTTTAAAGACAACATGACATCCTGTTGCACTCACCCGTGTAACGTTCGACTGTTAGAATGGTCTGTAACTGCAATGAATCAGTGGCGATAATGTAATGAAACAATTTTTAATCCTGCTCATGCTGCTCAGCAGTTTTTCCGCACAGGCGCGCCCGAGCCTGTTGGAGAAATTTGGTTTCGACAGTGCAGACTCTCCTCCTGAAGTTGATGAAGCCTTTGACTTTGAAGCGATAGTGACTGATCCCGAAACGATATTGGCAGGCTGGCAGATAATGGAAGGAAATTATCTGTATCAGAATAAAATCCGCTTCGAAATAATCGGGGATGACTCTGTACAGTTGGGCGAATTTACTTTGCCCGGCGGGCATATGAAAAATGATGCATATTTTGGTTTATCCGAGGTGTATACCAGCGATGTGCAAATCAAGCTGCCGCTGATACGTACTCAGTCCGAACCGACCCGCATCACATTAACAGCTCATTATCAGGGCTGCTCTGAAACGTTTGGTATCTGTTACCCCCCTACCCGCAAAACCTTCGATCTGGAGTTACCGGCAATAACCACAGTCAGCAAGACTGCAACCACTGAGACACAAACTTCGGCCCCGACCTCACTGCTATCTTCAACGCCCCTTAGTCAGCAGGATGAAATTTCACAGCGTTTGCAAAATGACAATCTGTTGCAAATTCTGTTTGGTTTTCTGGGGCTCGGCTTATTACTGGCCTTTACCCCCTGCGTTTTCCCAATGATTCCGATTTTGTCCGGTATTATTGTCGGCCAGGGTGAGCATATTACGACCCGCCGGGCGTTTATTCTGTCACTGACTTATGTACTGGCCATGTCCGTTACCTATACCGTGGCAGGGGTTTTAACCGGCTTACTCGGCGGCAATCTCCAGGCTATGCTGCAAAATCCGTGGGTGATATCAGGCTTTGTTGGCATTTTGCTGTTACTGGCGTTATCGATGTTTGGCTTTTATGAATTGCAGTTGCCACATGCTCTGCAACAACGATTGCATCAACTCAGCCACCGTCAGCAGGGCGGTACATTAGCCGGCGTGGCATTGATGGGGCTGCTATCAGGATTAATTGTCGGGCCCTGCCTGGCTCCACCATTAGCAGGTGCCTTATTATTTATCAGTCAGCACGCAGATCCGATGCTGGGAGGTGCGGCATTATTTGCTATGAGTATCGGCATGGGAATTCCGTTACTGATTATTGGCACCTCAGCCGGAACCTTGCTGCCCAAAGCCGGACGCTGGATGGAAAATATCAAGGCTTTTTTCGGTGTGATGCTGCTCGCTTTGGCGATATGGATGCTGGATCGCATTCTGCCGGGTTGGGCCATTCTGTTTATGAGTGGCGCCCTGCTGGTGATGACCGCAGTGTATCTGGGTGCCCTCAACAATCTGCCGATTGAAGCAACTGGCTGGCAAAAATTCTGGAAAGGTCTGGGACTTTTATCACTTATCACGGGTGCATTAATGCTCATCGGCAGTGCCAGCGGCGGACAATCCATTTTGCAGCCTTTGCATAAATTAAGCCTTTCGCCCGGCACAACAGCCCCTCAACCCGCTCTGCAATTTACCTATGTCAACTCACTGGAAGAACTGCAGTCTCAGCTGCAGCAAAGTAATAAGCCGGTGATGCTCGATTTTTATGCCGACTGGTGTACCGATTGCAAAAACATGGAACAAACGACTTTCCGTGATGCCGAGGTCATCAGCACGTTGCAGAATTTTACTTTGCTGAAAGTGGATCTCACAGACAATACTGATGCGCATCAAACCTTGTTAAAATCATTGCGGGTATTTGGTCCACCCAGCATGTTGTTTTTTGACGAAAATGCAGAAGAATCGGCTGAACATCGTCTGGTCGGGCACGTCTCAGCCGCCCAGTTGAACGCTCATCTGGCGGATTTCCAGGCCAGATAATTAAAACTGCAAGAACTTCTCTATTTCGACGAAATTAGCGACAAAAAGCCGGATTTTTAGTTAAAAAGCTGGACAATAAAGCGTTAGCTGGTGCAAAATCTCGGCTTATATTTCCAGTGTTGGTGTGTTGTTATTATGGCGAAATTTCTAGTATTGCATGGCCCCAATCTGAATTTGTTGGGTCAGCGCGAGCCTGAAATTTATGGTGCCACCACGTTAGACGATATCAATACCCGCCTGGCTGAGTTAGCTCAGGCTGATGGCCATCAACTTGATTCACTGCAAAGCAATGCCGAACATGAATTGGTCTCGGCTATACAATCAGCACGTCAGCAATATGATTTTATTTTAATTAATCCCGCAGCTTTTACTCACACCAGCGTAGCCATTCGTGATGCATTAGCTGCGGTCGCAATACCTTTTATAGAAATACATCTTTCCAATGTGCATCGTCGTGAAGCATTCCGGCAACAGTCCTACTTTTCAGATTTGGCTGTTGGCGTGATTTGCGGTCTCGGTGCTCAGGGATATGAATTGGCATTACAAGCTGCCACTAAACAACTCAACCCTTAAGGCTAAATCATGGATATTCGTAAAATAAAAAAATTGATTGATTTGATTCAGGAATCGGATGTTGCTGAAATCGAAATTTCTGAAGGTGAAGAATCTGTTCGTATCAGCCGCGCCAGTTCCGCTTATCCACAACAACAATATTTTGCTGCACCACAACCCGCACCTGCTGCACAGAGCACACCGTCATTTGCCAGTGAAGCGGCAAACACCGCGACGGCAGCAGCGGCAACAAAATCCTCTAACGAAGCCAATGCTGTGCGCTCGCCCATGGTTGGTACCTTTTACGGTTCACCCTCACCCGATGCGGCGGCTTTCGTGGAAGTAGGTCAGCAGGTATCCGCCGGTGATGTGATTTGCATCATCGAAGCGATGAAAATGTTCAATCAGATTGAAGCGGATCGTAGCGGTATTGTTAAAGCCATCCTGGTTGAAGATGGTCACCCGGTTGAGTATGACGAACCATTAATCGTTATCGAATAATTTTGCTGACAGCTTCGGCTGTTATGGCAAACCAAAAACTGCGGATAAAACAACATGATTGATAAAATTGTCATCGCTAATCGTGGCGAGATTGCTTTGCGTATTCTCAGAGCATGCTGGGAATTAGGCATTAAAACGGTTGCTGTTCACTCTGATGTGGATCGTGATTTGAAACATGTATTACTGGCTGATGAAAGTGTCTGCATTGGTCCAGCGGCATCGAACCTCAGCTACCTGAATGTCCCCGCGTTGATCAGTGCCGCCGAGATTACCGATGCAACGGCTATCCATCCCGGATATGGCTTCCTGTCTGAAAATGCAGACTTTGCTGAGCGTGTTGAACAAAGCGGCTTTATTTTTATCGGTCCGCGTTCTGAAACAATTCGGATGATGGGTGACAAGGTTGAAGCCATCAAAGCGATGAAAGCGGCCGGGGTTCCGTGTGTTCCCGGTTCAGACGGCCCGCTGGGTAACGATGATCAGACCAATCTGCGTCTGGCAAGAGAAATTGGTTATCCGATTATCATCAAAGCCGCCGGCGGCGGTGGTGGACGTGGTATGCGTGAAGTGCATAGTGAAGCGCATCTGCTCAATGCTATTTCCCTGACCAAGAGTGAAGCAAAATCTGCCTTCAGTAATGATATGGTTTACATGGAAAAATTCCTGGAAAACCCACGTCATATTGAGTTTCAGGTTCTGGCCGATGAGCATGGCAATGCAGTGCATTTAGGTGAACGGGACTGCTCAATGCAGCGTCGTCATCAGAAAGTCGTCGAAGAAGCACCGGCTCCGGGTATTACCCCTGAAATGCGTGCTCGCATGGGTAAAGTCTGTGCCGATGCCTGTGTCCGCATTGGCTATCGCGGTGCGGGTACCTTTGAATTTCTTTATCAGGACGGTGAGTTCTATTTCATCGAGATGAACACCCGCATTCAGGTAGAGCATCCGGTCACTGAACGGGTCACCGGTATTGATCTGGTTGCCGAACAGATTCGTATTGCTTCTGGCATGCCATTATCATTCAGCCAGGAAGACATCATTATCCGTGGTCATGCCATTGAATGCCGAATTAACGCTGAAGATCCACGTACTTTTATGCCAAGTCCTGGTCTGGTCACCCATTATCATGCTCCGGGCGGTGCGGGTATTCGTATGGATTCACATCTGTACAGTGGCTATAAGGTTCCACCTAATTATGACTCGTTAATAGGCAAACTCATTGCCTATGGTAATACCCGTGAATCAGCCATTGCGCGGATGCGTACTGCATTGAAAGAAATTGGTATTGAAGGCATTAAAACTAACGTTGAACTACAACGTGACATTATGGATGACACGCATTTCCAGACCGGTGGCACCAATATCCACTACCTTGAAAAGAAACTCGGACTTTAAGTCCGTTCGTTATGGCCTGGATCCAACTTATTTTTACCAGCTCACCGAAGCAGGCAGAGTCATTATCTGATGCTCTGTCTGAATGCGGTGCAGCCGCTGTTACCTTTCAGGATAACGCTGATCAACCTATCTATGAACCAGCTATTGGTGAAACCCCTTTATGGTCTGCGACGTCGGTCATCGCCCTGTTTGATGCCGAGACAGACACAGAATCACTGCTGACTGCCCTTCGCTCCCAGATTGGCGAGTTGCCTGACCATCGTATTGAAGCCGTGGAGGATAAAGACTGGGAACGCGAATGGATGGAAAATTTCAAACCCATCTGTTTCGGTGAGAAATTATGGATCGTGCCCAGCTGGCATGAACCGCCACAGCCCAACACCGTCAATATTCTGCTGGATCCGGGACTGGCCTTCGGTACGGGAACGCATCCGACAACGGCTTTATGTCTGCAATGGCTGGATAAAGCCGATTTAACCGGTAAAACCGTAATTGATTATGGTTGTGGCAGTGGCATCCTGGCGATAGCCGCCGCCTTGTTAGGCGCCAATAAAGTGATTGGTGTAGACACTGATCCACAGGCATTGGAAGCAACCCAAGCCAACGCACAACGTAATGGTGTGATCATCGAGACCTACCTGCCACAGCGTTGCCCAACGGTTGAATGTGATTTACTGCTAGCGAATATTCTGGCGGGTCCTTTAATGGAACTGATGCCACGCTTTGTAGAATTAACCCGACCTGACACACAACTGGTGTTATCGGGAATTCTGGATGTGCAGGCCGATACCGTTAGCCAGCATTACCAGACCGAGTTTAAGATGGATAACGCGGTTGTGCTGGAAGAATGGGTGCGTTTGAGTGGAGTTCGTCATGGCTGATAAAGCGCTATCTATCGGTCCTTATACCCTGCCAAATAATCTGTTTCTGGCACCGATGGCCGGGGTCACTGATCGTCCTTTTCGCCAATTGTGTCGAAAACTCGGTGCCGGAATGGCGGTTTCAGAAATGATCACTGCCAATAAAGCGTTATGGGCCAGTAAAAAATCACTGTTACGTGCCAACCATGAAGGTGAACCAGAACCACGCAGCGTACAGATTGCCGGCGCCGATCCACAGATGATGGCTGAAGCTGCACGCCACAATGTGGCAGAAGGCGCACACATCATCGATATAAATATGGGATGCCCGGCGAAAAAAGTCTGTAATGTGATGGCAGGTTCGGCATTGCTGCAACATGAAAAGCTGGTCGGCGAGATTCTGGAAGCTGTAGTGAATGCCGTTGATGTTCCGGTGACATTAAAAATCCGTACCGGCTGGGATCGTGATAATCGTAATGGCGTCAGGATTGCCCGAATTGCCGAAGATGCTGGAATTAAGGCTCTGGCAGTACATGGCCGAACCCGTGCCGATGCCTATAAAGGTGATGCCGAATACGACACCATTGCTGAAATCAAATCCCGTATCGCCATTCCTGTCATTGCCAATGGTGATATCGAATCGCCAGAAAAAGCCTTGTTGGTTTTACAGCAAACCGGTGCTGATGGTTTGATGATTGGTCGGGCTGCCCAAGGCAACCCTTGGATATTCCAGCAGATAAATCATTTTCTGCAAACCGGTGAGAATTTGGCAGAACCCTCTGTAACAGAAGTGCAACAAATCTTGATTTGTCACCTCAACACGCTGTACGATTTCTATGGTGAATATTCCGGTGTGCGCATGGCACGCAAGCACATTGCTTGGTACAGCAAAGGGTTACGCAATGGCAATGCCTTTCGCCAACAAATGAATACACTGGAGAAAGCTGAACAACAGCTGGCTTTTACAGATGCATTTTTTGCGCAACTCGCTGACAAGGATTCACTGGCCGCATGAATAAAGCATTGAACGACGAATTTGCTGACTGTATTGATCTGGGCGTAACCGCGGAACAACAACACGCGCCCTTAAATCAATGTGTCACCAATGCACTGAAAACCTACTTTGAACAACTGGACGGCCACTCCCCTGCTAATTTATATGAAATGCTGATGACCGAGGTTGAAGTACCTCTGTTACAAGCCGCCTTGGCCCATACCCAAGGCAATCAAAGTCGCGCTGCTGAAATTCTGGGCATTAACCGCGGCACGCTACGAAAAAAACTCAAGCAATACGGCTTGTAAACAAGCCTGAATCCCAATCTGGAATCCTGATGAACTCGATTAAACGCGCACTGTTGAGTGTTTCTGACAAAACCGGCATTGTTGAATTTGCCAAACAACTGCAAGATCTGAACGTTGAACTACTCTCCACCGGCGGTACGGCTAAATTACTTAGCGAAGCCGGCCTGAACGTCAAAGAAGTCTCCGAACACACCGGTTTTCCGGAAATGATGGATGGCCGCATTAAAACCCTGCATCCGAAAATTCATGGTGGCCTGCTGGGTCGTCGGGGCAAGGATGACGACATCATGCAGCAACATGACATCGCTCAAATTGATTTGGTAGTCGTAAACTTATATCCGTTTGAAGCCACCGTGGCGCGTGAAGACTGCCCGCTGGAAGACGCTATAGAAAATATTGATATTGGCGGCCCGACCATGTTGCGTGCAGCAGCAAAAAATCATGCTGATGTGACGGTTGTTGTAGATCCGGCTGATTACTCGCGAGTCATTGAACAGATTCAATCGCAGGGTGGAACGGATGATCACACCCGTTTTGATCTGGCACTGAAAACCTTTGAACATACAGCACACTACGATGGTGCGATTGCCAATTATCTTGGCACTATTCAGGCTGATAAAAGCAAAGCCGCATTCCCGCGTACATTTAACAGTCAGTTCCAGCTCAAACAAGCGATGCGTTATGGGGAAAACCCACATCAAAAAGCTGCTTTTTATGTGGAGAAGCAGGCTGAAACCGGTTCAATCGGTGCCGCTACCCAGTTACAGGGCAAGGAATTGTCCTATAACAACATCGCCGATACTGATGCCGCGCTGGAATGTGTCAAAGTCTTTAATGACAAACCAGCCTGCGTCATCGTCAAACATGCCAATCCCTGTGGTGTCGCCACAGCAGATGATTTGCTGACTGCCTATGAGCTGGCCTATCAAACCGATCCGACTTCGGCATTTGGCGGCATTATCGCCTTTAACCGTGAACTGGATGGAAAAACGGCACAAGCCATTATTGATCGTCAGTTTGTTGAAGTGATTATCGCACCTAAAATCAGTGATGCCGCCAAAGCCGTTGTCGCTGGCAAAGCCAATGTGCGTTTGCTGTGCAGTGGTGATTTCCCGACGACTCCTGCCACTGATTTTGATTTCAAACGTGTGACAGGTGGGTTACTGGTTCAGGATCGTGATATCCAGATTGTCAGCGAAGCTGAATTAAAAGTTGTCACTAAACTGCAGCCTACCCAAGAACAACTGGCTGATCTGCTATTTGCGTGGCGTGTAGCCAAATTTGTGAAATCCAATGCGATTGTCTATGCCAAAAATCAGCAGACGGTTGGAATTGGCGCCGGCCAGATGAGCCGTGTGGTTAGCAGTCGCATTGCTGGAATTAAAGCCAATGATGCAGGCTTGACTGTTCCGGGCGCAGTAATGGCATCCGATGCCTTCTTCCCGTTCCGTGATGGTCTTGATGCGGCTGCCGAAGCAGGTATCAGTGCGGTAATCCAACCGGGTGGTTCGATGCGCGATGACGAAGTCATTGCTGCAGCGGATGAGCATGGTATTGCAATGATCTTTACCGGCATGCGGCATTTCCGCCACTAAGTTTGAGTGACTTGTGGATCGCGCCCAGGCTCTACGTGTATTTCAGGCACATAACCGCGCCCGAATCAGCCGTTTAATAGAGCTGGCACCACACAAACAGGCGATGTTCTATCGCCTGTTGCCATTATTATTTCATATCAACCATAAACTGCTGCCGGGGTTTGTCAGTGATGACTGCCCGGCTGGCATTATGGATTACCAACCTGATAGCGAAGCGCTCAACAGTGCTATCAATCTGAATCGAAATTTCAGTCATCGCCGCAAAGCGTTAAGACGTTATGCATTACGCGGTATCTATTTGCTTAATCCTGCAGGACAAATCCGCTATCCAGACCCTGCCAGCTTTGATCTATGGCTGTTGCATCATGCCGCCTTAAAACCTGATCAATTGGCTATTTTGCAAAACAAAGTTGAAGGTATTGTTCAGTGGGCGGCAACACTGGGCATTGAGTTGCGATTTCGATTACTGGATGAAACACAGTGCCAAAACGAGACTATTTCAAGTGCGGAAAGAGAAGCATTTTATTTACAGGGTCTGTGTATTGCCGGCAGCGCCCCGCTTTGGTGGTTAATTACCAGTGAAGAACATCAGACATATTTGCAAATTGCTGAAAGGTTATTGTCGCAAAGAGGCTTAACCCAAATCAGTTTGCTGAATTTTGGTTTTGATCGCTCCCCCCATCCTGAGCACCTGTTTAATCAGGCCTGCCAGATGTTTAGCAAAGCTATTGATGGTGATGTAACAGCATTACTGGATTTAATCTTTATACAGTCTCAATTGAAATTATTTCCTGAGATTGTGCATTTGTCTGACCGCTATAAAGAAAAGGTCGAGCATGGCGAAACCGATAGTCTGCAAGTAGAACCTGCCAGTCTCAAACTGACCGAAATAGAAAGAAACGCAGCGAATGATGTGCAACAACTAGCAAGGCAGGCTTATTATGTTTTGTGTGGAGAACGCTTATCCCAACAGGTAAAACATCCCCAGTTTGCCTGGCGCCGCCATAGCCTGCAAAGCATTTATAAAGACTGGAACTGGTCGGCCGAAATCTTAAAAAAAGAAGATAGCCGTTCAACCTGGGATTATCCCCAACGTCATCAATGGTGGTCGAGTCTTAGCCCAAAACTAAATGGATTCGCATCAGATCTGCAGCAGTTTGCCAGGCAGCATCCGGGCAGCGATGCGAGTCAGCTCAAGGTGCTGGAAAAAGCACTCGCGCTGTCGCTGGATACTACCGAGTCAATTATTGAACAATTACCAGTTGCGCTACAAATGACAGATGGGCCGGAGCAACTTTACCTTTACCGGTTCACTGATCAAATGGAATGGAAACTCAGCTCAATACCGCTTAATGACGCGAAACAGGTTGGCCTGAAACAGCATAAATCGCTGACATATCTTCTGGTGTGGGCCGTTCGCAATCATATTCTGACCACACGTAGCTGGTTAAGAGTGGCAGATCAAAAGCAGCAGATAAACATTAATCTGGTACTTGAACTGACCCAAAACTTGTTGAAATCATCATTACCGTTGCATCAGAGCGTCGTGAGTAAGGAAGTATTTCTGCAACCGGCTAAAGCGGAGCGTTTAATGCTGTTTGCCAATCTGCAAACGACTGGTAATGATATCCAGCAAAGTGGTCCGATACAGATGGCCAGTCTGAACAATGATCCCTTAAGTTATACTTCAAACAGACAGAATCTTGTCAGCAGTCTGGATCTGTTGCTCTATACCAGTTGGGGACAATGGCATCATTACCGTTTTGATGGCAATAATGCGGTCACTGAAGCCCTAAGCCAGGTACTTAAATGGCAGCCAACCGCACAACTGAGCAGCCATATTTCATGCTGGTGCGCCACCGGCTTTTTTGGTCAGGCGATTAATACCCGTTTGCAGCAATTGTTTGACGCCGTATTGACCCATTATCAATATCATCCAAGGCAAGGTCGTTATCTGATGCTGCTGGGAGACCATCTATCTCAGCTGCAATGGCAAGATGATCAACTGCAAATAAAACAGTTTGCAGCAGAAAAAGACCTCAAGCATGCTCTCGCAGAGGAACAAAAACATTACCTGCCGACCCGCGTCGATAGCTATCTGGATAGTGACAATCTGCTTAATTCGATGCTGCTATATCAACAACCGCAGACAGTCAGTTTGTTTGCCTATCGCCTGACAGATACCACAGAGATCTATGTTATTGATGAACTCGGACGTCTGCAGCAATTTGCCTATCCATCATTAACGGAAGCGCAGATCCTTGCCCAGTTGAAACTGTTTATTCGTAATAGCGTGGGTGATGCGGTAGTGCAATGCGATTGTTATCAACTTTTAAGACAGCAACAGCGTTGGCAAATAAATCCGATCCAACCCTCCAGACCAGAGTCAGCCACGTTCTCGGTTATTTGGCAGATTACCGGTGCTCAACTGGCATTAAGCCTGAAGTCACAAACCGTTAAAACCGATCTCGGTGATCCGCAGCTCATTCCGCTTCTGGCTGAATTATTTCAACACTATACGGGTCATAAACCTGCGATTTATTTCATTGATAAATTACAGTTTGTGCCTAAGGCACCTTATTCGAGTCTGTTTTTCCTGAACCGCAAATACGAATTAGAGCAGCAGTTTAATCAGGTAAAGCTTTAGATTTCGCCGCAGCTCTTTTATGATGTGGAACCTGACTCATTACAAAGAATACGTATGATTAAAGTAGGAATTGTTGGTGGCACGGGATATACCGGTGTTGAACTGCTTCGTTTATTAGCCATTCATCCCGAGGTCTCTTTGGAGATCATCACTTCACGCAGCGAAGCGGGTATGCCGGTGAGTGATTTGTATCCTAACCTTCGCGGCCATGTTGATTTGTGCTTTACCGTTCCTGATGACGATGCATTAGCAGCCTGTGATGTGGTTTTCTTTGCCACCCCTCATACCGTTGCTATGGCCAGTGTGCCATCGTTAATCGATCGTGGCGTTAGAGTGATTGATTTATCAGCTGACTTTCGACTGAAGGATATCCCGTTGTGGGAGAAATGGTATAACACTCCCCATACCTGCCCACATTTAGCAGAACTGGCCGTCTATGGATTGCCAGAGCTCAATCGTGAAGCCATTCGCGAAGCACAGTTAGTGGCTGTTGCCGGGTGTTATCCGACTGCTGTGCAGTTAGGCTATATGCCTTTACTGGAAGCAGGCCTGATTGATCCACAACATTTGATTGCTGATGCGAAATCAGGTGTCAGCGGTGCCGGACGCAAAGCCAGTTTTGGCACTATGCTGACTGAAGCCAGCGAGAATATGAAGGCCTATGCCGTTGCCGGTCATCGTCATTTACCTGAAATACGTCAGGGTCTGAATCAGATTCATGGCACTGAAGTGGGTCTGACGTTTGTACCTCATCTCACACCGATGATTCGTGGTATCCATGCCACTTTGTATAGCCAGCTACTCAAATCAACTGATCTACAAAGCTTATTTGAGCAACGTTTTGCTGATGAACCCTTTGTTGATGTAATGCCCGCAGGTTCTCATCCTGAAACCAGGAGTGTACGCGGTGCCAATGTTTGCAGAATAGCCGTACATCAACCTGAAAATGCTGATACTGTTGTGGTGTTATCAGTTATTGATAATCTGGTTAAAGGCGCATCAGGACAGGCGATACAAAATATGAATATCATGTTCGGTCTTGATGAGCGTCTTGGCATTAACCACATAGCAACTCTACCCTGATGAGCTCACCTCTCGATAGTTACGTTATAAAACCAAAGCGCCCGCTGCGCTTTGTTGTCTGGTTAATAATAGCTATCGTTATCAGTGGACTTCTCCAGTGGTACTGGTTTAATCGTGACAGCGGCAATACAGCCCAGCTGATCGAGCAAAATCAGCAAATGAAGGAACAGATTGCTGCAATGAAAACCGAGCTGATACAACAGTCGGAGCTGCTGCAAAACCAGGAACAAGTTCAGGCCATGCATCAGGCAACAGCCCAGCAATTACAGAATCGATTGCAACAACTGCAAAAGAAAGTAATTGAGTTAAATAAAGAATTGCTTTTTTATCAAAATATTACCCAGGGTAACAGTACCAGTGAACTGCAAATCCGCGATTTGCAGTTACGGCCAGAAACCGAGAACTCAGATCAGGTTCGCTATCGGCTGGTCATTACCCAGGGTAAAAATATCAGCGAACCGATTACCGGTGAGGTGATTATCCGATTGCAAAATACTGAAGGTGAAGGCGACGAAGCCAAAGCGATCGATCTCAACATCACCGAGCATCCACTTAATCTGCGTCATGTTCAGGTTATTGAGGGTGTCTTCAACCTTGGTGAATTGTCAGATCCTGAACAAATCAGCGTCAGTTTGCGCCAGAAAGACAAAATACTAATTTCACGCAGCTTTGATTGGCAAACAGAAACACCCGTCGGGCAATGAGGTAATTCATGTTCAGCAGCAAAAAAAATAAACGGCGTAAGGCCGCCCGTATTGACACATTAATTGGTGAGAACACCCATTTTAAAGGCGATATTCACTTTAGCGGTGGCTTACGAATAGATGGTGTAATCACTGGTAATATTACTGCTGATGAAGGTGAGCCCGCATTATTAACGCTGAGTGAAAAAGGCCGCATAGAAGGCGAAGTCCGGGTGCCATTTCAAATTATCAATGGTGATGTCAAAGGCAATTTATATGCAGTTGAACAAATTGAACTGGCTAATAAAGCACGTATCAATGGCAATGTTTTTTATAAGTTGCTGGAAGTGGCAGTTGGCAGTGAAGTCAACGGACAATTGATTCATGTCGGCGAAGCGGAAGAAACCGACTTGAGCCTTGAACATTCCCAAACTGATCCCAATTTAAATCTTGAACAACAGACCTAGGGGCTGTTGATATTCTAGAGCCGCTTCTGTTTTGACTGAAAAACGGCCTCAATAATTGGTAGCGCTTAAAGATAAAGAGACCCTAATACTTGACTATTTTAGTCAGAATTGGATAATAAATGAACAATCTTAGATATCAACGGAGTAAATCATGACGAGCGAAATGCCAAGTCCAGTTCTATTCACCGATTCGGCTGCGTCAAAAGTCAGCGAACTCATTGCCGAAGAAGGTAATGATCAATTAAAACTGCGCGTATTTATCACTGGCGGTGGTTGCTCCGGGTTTCAATATGGTTTTACATTTGAAGAAGAAGTCAGTGAAGGTGATACCGAAGTCGAAAAATCCGGTGTGACTTTGCTTATTGATCCGGCCAGCTATCAATACCTTGTAGGCGCGGAAATTGATTACACTGATGGTGTTGAAGGTTCGCAATTTGTGATTCGTAATCCAAATGCGACCACTACATGTGGTTGCGGATCATCATTTTCTCCATAATCTGCCTTCCAAAGAGCACCATTAAACCGCTATATTGGTAGATGATATAGCGGTTTTTTATTGCCCTTAATTTGACTGGCATAATTTATTCGCACGAGATAAGGGAAGCACTACGATGATATCCAAGTGGCGATGGTTGCTGTCTCAACTGACCCGAACCTTATGGATTCGTGCTGCTTTGTTTGCTGTGCTTGCTGTCGTGACAGCGCTGATCGCCATTCCTGCCCAGAGTATTATCAATAGCCCTCTGCCACTTAATATTGGTGCCGATGCAGTTGGTCAGATCCTGAATATTCTCGCTTCCAGCATGTTGGCGGTAACCACCTTTTCCCTAAGCGTTATGGTGGCAGCTTATTCTGCAGCCAGTAATGGTGCGACTCCCCGAGCCACTAAACTGGTTCAACAAGACACCACGACACAAAATGTACTGGCAACATTCATTGGTTCCTTCCTTTTCAGTTTGGTTGGAATTATCGCCTTAAGTACGGACATATATAATGATAATGGCAGGCTGATTCTGTTTTCCGTTACGATTGGTGTCATTATCCTAATAGTGGTGACCATATTGCGCTGGATAGAGCATTTGTCGCAATTAGGCCGTCTTGGGGAAACCTCTGGTAGAGTAGAAAAATCGGCATTGGAGACTATTCGGCAAAGAGTTGAACATCCGACGTTAGGTGGACGCAGACTTGAAAACAAAGATAAAATTCCAGAGGATACCACCACGATATTTTGCGATATTATCGGTTATGTAAGACATATTGATGTTGGGGCTCTTCAGCAATGTGCCAAATATCATGATGCCGAAATTGGTGTGATGGTTCTTCCAGGTGAATTTGTGCATCCAGCTAAACCCAAAGCCTGGTTTAAAGGTAAGTACTCTGAAGAGGCCAAGTCGGCAATAGTTGCATCAATAACCTTGGGCGATGAACGATCTTTTTCTCAGGATCCCAGATTTGGTCTAATGGTATTAGCCGAAATAGCTTCTCGGGCGCTCTCACCAGCAGTCAATGATCACGGTACTGCAATTGATATTCTGAACCGATCCATTCGTATTCTGATTCATTGGAAAGACTATAAAATTGATGAAATTGAAGACAAACTGCTTTATCCAAATGTCTGGATTCCTGAACTGAACCTTGGGGATTTGTTTGATGATATATTTTTGCCCATCGGTCGAGATGGCGCCGGAATGATCGAAGTTCAACTTCGTTTACAGATAGTGCTTGCAGCATTAGCTGATAATTCACCCGCCGTTTTTGGATCAGAAGTTTCTCGTCATCTCAAACTTATCCAACAGCGTGCTGAACATGCATTAGTCCTGGATGGAGAAAAGCAACTTTTACAGCCGATATACAATCGATTGACAAAATAAGTTCAGGTGCTTGTTTATCTTTCATATCCACCAATGCTGGCGGCTATGAAGCATAACAGCAAGTGAACATTCAAAATAATTTTTTCCGTTTTTTTAACTTTACCTTAACCTAGTGCATGTATATTATGAATGAACGTTCATTCATAATAAGTCAACTATGTCTCCAGCCAAAAGCACTGCCGATAAACGTGAAGCTATTTTCTGTGCCACCTTAAAGTTGCTCTCCAACTACGGTTTTCATGGTTTTTCGATTAAACAACTTGCCGAAGAGGCTGGTGTTGCCACTGGCACCATTTATCTTTATTTCAAAGATCGGGATGAACTGATCCGTGAGCTCAATACCCACATAATTGATGACTTTATCAAAGCAACACTGGAGGGCCATGATCAGCAGCAACCACTCAAACAACAATATCGAAGAATGTGCTGCAATCTCTGGCGCTTTTGCATCGAAAATCCCTGCATCACGCACAGCAAGGCACAATTTGATCATCTGCCGCCGGATATTTTACGTAGCCAGCGTAGTCATGCCTGGGATGGGCTGCAACCGCTTAAGGATTTGTTTGAAAAGGGACGGGCAACACAACAAATTAAAAACTTATCCGACGATATTCTGATCAGTCTGAGTTTTGAACCCTATCTGTTTCTCGCCCGCCAACATTTAATCGACGTTATCAAAGTTGATAACGATGCCCTGACTAATATTATTGATGCCAGCTGGGATGCGATCGCCTGCTCACCTTCACAGAATGATGATACTGACGGACAAGACAATCAGGAGTAGTAAATGCCACGCCATTTTTTATCTGTTAAAAAATTGATGCTGATAAGTTTATTGACGCTCAATATGGCAGCATGCCAATCCTCCGACTCTCAAGATACTCAGCAAAATACACAGCAAGCTGCTCCGAAAGTGGATGTGGTGAGCCTGATTCCACAAACGGTCACGATCAAAACGGAATTACCGGCAAGAACGGTAGCTTTCCGTCAGGCTGAAGTCAGACCCCAGGTAAATGGCATTATTCAAAACCGACTGTTTGAAGAAGGCGCTGACGTTAAAGCCGGTCAACAGTTGTATCAAATCGATGAAGCCCCTTTTCAAGCCGCTTTACAAATGGCTAAAGCAGAACTGGCCCGAGCCCGTGCCAATATTCAATCAACTAAAGCCCGTGCAGAACGATTTAGAGGACTGATTGATAACAAAGCCATCAGTCAGCAAGATTATGATGATGCCCAGGCAGCGTATTTACAGGCACAGGCAGAAGTTTCCGTGGCGCAGGCGAATATTCAAACTGCTGAAATAAATTTACGGTATACCAAGGTAAATGCTCCTATAGATGGTCGCATCGGTCGGTCGACTATGACCGAAGGTGCCCTGGTCACGGCCCAACAGGAATCACCTTTAACCACCATCACGCAGACCGACCCGATTTATGTCGATATATCGCAGGCATCAAAAGAGGTGCTTCGTTTACGCCGGCAATTACTCTCCGGGAGAGTTTCAGAAGAAGATACCGCGCAAGTTAAATTAACGCTGGAAGATGGCTCAACCTATCAACATCAAGGTGAACTGCAATTCTCTGAAGTTAATGTTAATGAAGATACTGGCAGTCTGGTGATGAGGGCTAAATTCCCCAATCCGGATGGCCTGCTGTTACCAGGCATGTATGTGAAAACTGAAATCAATGAAGGAACCATGCCTGACGCCATTTTGGTTCCCCACAAAGCCGTGATGTTTTCTCGCGAGGGAACCGCAAGCGTAATGTTGGTAAACGATGACAATATTGTTGAACAACGGCCAATAGCAGTCAGACACTCCATTGGTCATAAATGGCTGGTCTCTGACGGGCTCTCCGGTGGAGAAAAAGTAGTTGTGGAAGGTTTGCAAAAAATTGCTGTCGATTCAGCCGTGGAGATTGAGATTGATACTGAAAACTCCCTCCAGCAAGCTCAGGAGTAATCATGGCCCGCTTTTTTATTGATCATCCGATATTTGCATGGGTTATTGCGATATTAATCATGCTGGCTGGCTTGCTGTCGATTTTTCAGCTGCCGATAGCACAATATCCCGGCATAGCCCCAACAGCGATTGAAATCCGTACCGCCTACCCTGGCGCCTCAGCCAAAGTAGTCGAAGATTCAGTAATTCAGGTAATCGAGCAAAACCTGACGGGACTGGATGATCTGCAATATATCAACTCCACCAGTGATTCCAGTGGTGTTGGCCAGATTACGGTCACTTTCCAGGCAGATACTGATCCGGATATTGCTCAGGTTCAAGTGCAAAATAAACTGCAGGCGGCCATGCCTTTATTGCCTCAGGATGTTCAGCAGCAAGGGATTCGGATCACTAAATCCAGTACCGGTTTTTTAATGGTATTGGGCTTTGTTTCCAATAATGGAAAAATGGATCGCTATGATATTGCCGACTATGTGGCGGCCAATATTCAGGACCCTGTCAGCCGGGTAAATGGAGTTGGGCAAATTAATTTGTTCGGTTCGCAATATGCGATGCGGATCTGGCTAAATGCCAACAATCTGGCCAACTATAAATTAACCACAGAAGATGTCGTTAACGCGATTCGCGAGCAGAACGTCCAGATTGCAGCGGGTGAGATTGGTGGAACACCAGCCGTTGAAGGACAGCAGATTGCCGCCAGCATCGTGGTTGAAACCCGGATGGAAACGGTTAGTGAATTTGAAAATATCCTGCTACGGGTCAACCAGGATGGATCGGAAATCCGCATTAAAGACGTAGCCAATGTGTCACTGGGTGGTGAAAACTTTCAATTTGAAACCGAATACAACAAACAATCGGCTGCTGGTCTGGGCATTACACTAGCGTCGGGTGCAAATGCGCTGGAAACCTCTCAAATGATCCGTGACCGAATATCGGAACTTGAACCGTTTTTCCCTGAAGGCCTGGAAGTCACATACCCTTATGACACCACCCCTTTTGTCAAAATATCCATTGAAGGGGTAGTCAAGACTCTGGTTGAAGCCATGATTCTGGTATTCCTGGTCATGTATCTGTTCTTACAGAATTTTCGGGCCACGCTGATCCCGGCGGTTGCCGTACCAGTGGTTATTTTGGGAACGTTTGGCATCCTTTTCGCGTTTGGCTTTTCCATTAATATGCTGACCATGTTTGCCATGGTGCTGGCCATCGGGCTGTTGGTCGATGATGCCATCGTGGTGGTGGAAAACGTCGAACGTGTTATTCATGAAGATGGATTATCACCCAAAGAAGCCACGCGTAAGTCCATGGATCAGATTACCGGAGCTTTGGTCGGTATTGTGTTAACGGTTTCTGCCGTGTTTATTCCAATGGCTTTTTTCCCGGGTTCAACCGGGGTCATTTATCGGCAATTTTCCATTACCGTTGTTGCGGCAATGGCTTTATCACTTTTGATCGCGTTAACGCTCACCCCAGCTCTATGTGCTTCATTATTAAAAGATGCTAAACACGACCCAGCCAAAAAACGTGGCTTTTTTGGCTGGTTTAATCGCAGCTTTGAAAAAACCAGCAAGGGAACTCAGAGTGCCGTTGGCTATCTGATCAAACGTTCTGCACGCGTCATGCTGATTTACCTATTGATTGTGGCAGGTCTGGCCTACTTATTTACCCAGTTGCCTTCGTCCTTTTTCCCAGATGAAGATCAGGGCATTTTATTTACTGAAATGCAGTTACCGGTCAACGCCTCGAAACAGCGTTCTATTGAAGTGATGAATCGCATTGAAGATTATTACCTTGAACAGGAAGGTGATAACGTCGAATCAGTGTTTTCTGTTATCGGCTATAGCTTTAGTGGTCGCGGGCAGAATAGTGGTCTGATTTTTGTTAATTTAAAAAGTTGGGATCAGCGCACAGCGCCAGAACAAAGTGCTCAGGCAATTGCCAATCGTGCTTCGGGCTATTTCAGTCAGTTTAAGGATGCGGTGGCTTTTGCTATTGCCCCTCCTCCCATCCGTGAGCTGGGTAATGCCAGTGGCTTTAATATGATGTTGCAGGATTTAGGTGGCATGGGTCATGAAGAACTGGTCAAAGCCCGAGACACTCTGTTAATGCAAGCTAATCAGGATCCACGTTTAAATCAGGTGAGGCACAGCGGTTTGCAGGATCGCCCCCAATTCAAAATTGATATTAATCATCAAAAAGCCATGGCTTTTGGTGTCTCGCTGGATGATATCAATAGCACTTTTGGAACAGCGTGGGGGTCCACTTATGTAAATGATTTTATTGACAAAGGTCGTGTCAAAAGAGTCTATGTACAGGGTGATGCCCCGTTTCGCATGATGCCCGAAGATGTAGGAGACTGGTATGTGCGTAATATTAGTGGAGAGATGGTGCCTTTATCAGCCATCAGTGATTCGCGATGGATATACGGGTCACCACGCCTTGAACGCTACAATGGTGTTCCTGCGATGAACATTCAGGGACAAGCCGCCGCAGGATTAAGCTCAGGTGAAGCCATGCAAGCCATGGAAGAACTAGTTGATCAATTACCTGAGGGCTTTGGCTATGAATGGACAGCCCTGTCTTTACAGGAACGTGCATCCGGGGCCCAGGCACCACTTTTATATGCGTTATCGATTCTGGTGGTATTTCTGTTTTTAGCCGCTTTATATGAAAGCTGGTCGGTACCTTTCTCTGTCATGCTGGTGGTTCCGCTGGGTGTACTTGGAGCTGTGCTGTTTGCCTTAAGCAGAGGAATGTCCAATGACATCTACTTTCAGGTTGGCCTATTAACCACCATAGGTTTATCGGCTCGAAATGCCATTTTAATCGTCGAATTTGCTAAATCCCTTTATGAAGAGGGTAAGTCGCTATCGGAGGCGACACTGGAAGCCATCAGAATGCGTCTGCGCCCAATTGCCATGACAGCACTTACTTTCATGCTGGGGGTGACTCCGCTGATGTTAGCAAGCGGTGCAGGCAGTGGTGCACAAAATGCGATTGGTACCGGCGTATTTGGCGGCATGCTGGCAGCAACAAGCCTGGCAATATTTTTTATTCCTGTGTTCTTTGTAGTGATCTTTACATTGGCACAAAAAATTACTGGTAAAACACCTGCTAAACAGCAGGTTTCTCAAGGAGAATCGGCATGAATGCCAAATTGAAACTGATTTCTGTAATGACATTATCAGCAGTGCTCAGCGCCTGCTCGATGATTCCCGATTATCAACGTCCTGCGAATCCAGTGATGCTGGAAGACAGTGACGCTGTCGTTAATGCCTCGTTAGCTGCTGATACAGGCTGGCAGGAATTTTACCAAGACGAGCAGCTGCAACAACTGATTGCATTATCACTGGAAAATAACCGTAACCTTCGGGCCACGGTGTTGCAGGTAGAGCAATTGCGTGCACAGTACAAAATCCAACGTGCCGAACTTTTGCCAGCAGTCGATGGCACTGCAAGCGCCACTCGTCAACGCGTACCTGAAGGCGTTAGCTCCGGCACCCAGACTGTTGGTGGCGGTGGAATTTATGAGGAATACCAGATTGGTGTTGGAATCTCGGCCTGGGAAATCGACTTTTTTGGTCGGATTGACAGTTTGCAGCAAGCCGCTCTGGAACAGTTTCTTGCCAGTGAGGCCAGCCGTAGAAGTATTCAGCTGACATTAGTTTCTGAAGTGGCCGATGCCTGGTTCAGCTGGCAGGCCACCGTTGCCCAGCTGGAATTTTCCAGCTCCACACGCGAAGCCCGGGAAGAAAGTTATGAACTGATCAACAAACGCTTTGAGTCTGGTCTGGCATCAGAACTTGCGTTAAGACAAGCTGAAACAGCATTACATGAAGCGCGTATTGCCGAGTCGAGTTTTCAGCAGCAAGCCAATCAAAACTTTACCGCGCTGGAGTTGTTAGTTGGACAAAGACTGGATCGTCAGCATTGGCAGGCTGATTGGGAAGATGATGATCCGTTATTGCAGGACTTACCGGTGAATCTGTCTTCTGAAGTGTTGTTGGCCAGACCGGATGTGATGCAGGCCGAACATCAGATTAAAGCTGCCAATGCCAATATTGGTGCTGCAAGAGCAGCTTTTTTTCCACGTATCAGTTTGACAACCGCCATTGGTATTGGTGGCTCAACCCCTTCTGATCTGAGTGATAGCGGTAATCGTTTGTGGCAGATTTCTCCACAGCTATCAGTTCCTTTACTTGATTGGGGTGTGAATGATGCAAACCTGGATGTCGCTGAGTTAGAAAAAGACATCAATATTGCCCGCTATCAGGAAACCATTCAGCGGGCATTCAAAGAGGTGCTTGATGAAATGCAGGCAAGAGAAACCCTGGATGCCCAGCTGGATGCTCAACAGGATTTAACCAAAGCAACCAATCGCAGCCTGGAATTAGCTCAAATCCGTTACGATGCCGGGGTGGACAGCTATCTGGAAGTTCTGGATGCGCAGCGCAGTCATATTGATGCCCAGTTAGCTCAAATTGATACCCGGCTGGCACGTTTACGTAACCAGTTAACACTTTATAAAGCATTGGGTGGAGGCCTAAAAGCATACTCCGGCGAGGTGATTGAACCGGCAACGCCATGAAAAGAGTTGGTTTAACAATTGATTTATCGTTATGCTAAGACGGAATTAAATTTTTATCTGAACTAGCAAAGGAGCGACAAAATGGATCTAGAAGTCGGTGGCATATTAGGTTTAATCTGGCTGATTATTGTTATCTGGGCCATTCTCAAAGTAGCGAAAAGTGGTGCCGGTACCTTAGCCAAAGTGTTATGGATTTTGATATTACTGTTCTTCCCGGTAATAGGATTTATTATTTGGTTCTTTCTCGGTCCTAAAGGCTAGACGAATACTTCACCGTACAAACTGTATTCGGTTTGTACGGTGATTTTCCCCAACACCACCCGGCATGCAATATGCCGATGATGTAAGCGTCTATCTCTCACTTCGCATTGTCAGCATCTGGTCAAACCATTCACGTTAATATTGCATGACGCTAATGATTCATTCGAATCAAAATCGGAGTTTGAGCATGCAAGCTGATTCAAAGATCCCCTCTACTATTCTGGTTCCTGTGTTTTTTCCTGCCGTTATTATTACGTTACTGTTAGTAATAGGCACAATCAGCAATCCAGAATTAGCGGGCGAAGCCTTTGCTGCGACACTCAGTTATCTGACCAAAACCTTTGGCTGGTTTTACATGCTGGCAGTGGCTTTCTTTCTTGTTTTTATCGTAACCGTGGCCATTTCAAGTTGGGGAAAAACCAAATTAGGCCCCGATCATGCCGAACCGCAATACAGCTTTCCTGCATGGTTTGCGATGTTGTTTTCAGCTGGCTACGGGATTGCTTTGTTATTCTTCGGGGTGGCCGAACCGGTATTGCATTATGCCTCGCCACCTCAAGGAGCCCCCGAAACGGTTGATGCGGCTAAACAAGCCATGCAAATTGCCTTTTTCCATTGGGGCTTTCATATCTGGGCCATATACGGTCTAACCGGTCTGGTTTTAGCTTATTTTGCCTTTCGCCATGGCTTGCCGTTATCAATGCGCTCTGCCCTTTACCCGCTTATCGGCGAGCGAATCTATGGTCCAATCGGCCATACTGTGGATGTTATTGCTATCTTAGGGACCCTATTCGGCATTGCTACAACGCTTGGCCTGTCCGTTGCCCAGATCAATGCTGGTATGAATTATTTATGGCCCAGCATCCCGGTCAGTACCTTTGTTCAGGTTGTGACCATAACCGGTATCACTTTACTGGCTATTCTATCCGTGGTGGCTGGACTTGATAAAGGTGTTAAAAGGTTATCCATTCTCAACATGGTTCTGGCCGTTGCATTAATGCTGTTTGTGTTTCTGGCTGGACCGAGTATTTTCATTCTGGAAACATTTTTACAAAACACTGGCAGTTACCTGAACAATATTGTTGAGCGGACCTTCAATCTGCAGGCTTATACCCGGAGTGACTGGATAGGTAACTGGACTTTATTTATCTTTGGCTGGACCATTGCCTGGGCACCGTTTGTCGGACTGTTTATTGCCAAAATAAGCCGAGGTCGCACCATTCGGCAGTTCGTCTTTGGCGTGCTGCTGGTGCCGACCATTTTTACCTTTATCTGGTTTTCCATTTTTGGGGATACGGCCCTCAATATGATTATGAATCAGGGGTATACCGCACTCATTACGGAAGTGCAGAATGACACTGCGATTGCCTTGTTCAAGCTATATGAACGATTACCTCTAACATCAATAGTGTCATTTATTACCGTTATTCTGATTATGACGTTCTTTGTTACTTCTTCCGACTCAGGGTCGCTGGTCATTGACTCCTTAGCGTCTGGTGGCGCCAGTAACACGCCAGTATGGCAACGGGTTTTCTGGGCATCTCTGGAAGGTCTGGTGGCGGCTGCACTGCTAATTGCCGGTGGCTTAAGTGCCTTGCAAACCATGAGTATTACCAGTGCCCTGCCGTTTGCCATCATTATGGTGCTGGCAGCGATTGGAATGTGGCGTGCTTTAGCGATTGAAGGTCATCGTGAAGCCAGTTTGTCAGCCTTCATGCATAGCTCGCAACACCGGCCGGGTAACTGGAAGAAACGTTTGGCAGGGTTGATTCACTATCCGGATTATCAACAAGTGGCAGAATTTATCAAAACGACGGCTCATCCGGCCATGCAGAAAGTTGAAACGGTTTTGCAAGAGAAAGGTTGGCCGGTTATTGTATTTTTTGATGACACCCAGCATCGCGCGTATATAGAAGTGGTTCGAGAAGAAGAACTGGATTTCATCTATGAAATTCGTATGCGTGGCTATGCCATGCCCACCTTTGCTTATCCACAAATGGCAAGAAGTGAAGATGGTGACAAGCGCTATTACCGTGCAGAAGTCTTTATGCGGAGGGGTGGCGCGGCCTATGATGTGTTTAACTTTGATCAGCAGGAAGTCATTGATGACATTCTAAATCAATTCGAGAAATACATGCATTTCATTCATATATCGCCAGGCATTTTGCCATGGAAAATGCAGGAGCATGACGATATGCTCAATGACAAAGGTGAAATCCATAATAATGACCTGAAAACACCCAGCTGATGAAATTAGTTGTGCTTTCTTTTTCATCACTGCTTTAGGTTTTCATTAACTTAACGAAAAGTATGAAAACGAGATGAATAAAAAATCCACAACGATTTAGAGACAAAAAAAACCCGATGCACTTTGCAGTAACATCGGGAAAGGGCAAACAAACAATAAATTGGGGAACCATTCAAACCTTCAGATAAGGCGCCTAGGGTCTGTTTATCTTTCAGAGACAGCTATAACAGATCAGCAGACCCTATTGTTAATGCTTTCTTAACCAAGCTCCCTTTATGCTTAAACCAAGTGAATTTCGCATCAGCCTGGGACTTATTCGAAGATGAAAATATACAATCCCTGGCGATCATTCACTTAATCAATTACAATCCAAACCTTTAATGCAAATGATAATGCTTATTATTTGTAATGAAAAGTATTGAATCATAAACATAACGTTGCATAAACCTGAACAGGCTTACATATGAATGATCGTGCAGTTTTGCCAGATATGAGAGCGGTGACAGCCTTTGTTGAAATCATTCGGTCTGGCAGTTTAACGTTTACCGCAGAACAACTGGCTATTCCTAAATCCACGTTAAGCAGACGTATCAGCCAACTGGAACAACGTGTTGGTCAGCAATTACTTCGACGGGAATCCAATCGACTTATCCCAACTCAGGCAGGCCAGATATTTGCCGAGTATTGTCAGCAATTTATCGATCTTGCCCAGCAAAGTCAGTTAGCACTGGATGCTCTGCAACTTGAGGTAAGTGGCACGCTTGATTTCACCTTTCATAATGCTTTCAGCTGCCGCTGGCTTAGCGAGAAAGTAGAAATGCTGATGACGCAGCATCCAAAATTGCATCTTAAAATGCGTACCGGATTCAACCTGCCTCAGGCCACCGTTGGTGAATCAGTCATTTTGTGGCTGGGCCCCGTAACAGAGAATGGGCTTCGCCATGAATGTCTGGGTCAGCTTTCACAGGGTATTTATGCCAGCCCGGAATATCTGCAACAGGCAGGAGAAATCCTTCACCCGCATCAACTGACTGAACATAAATGGGTTGATACTCTGGAGCACTCGACACAGAATATTCTATTAAAACATCCTCATAAAAAACCATTTCAATTACCCCCACAGCAATCCCAGATCTCAGCCGATCAATTCATCATGCAGGCTGATGCCATTGCTAGAGGTAAAGGGTTGGGACTTTATCCGAACTGGTTAGCTGAATTGAGCATAAGTCAGCACACCGTCAAATTGCAACGTTGCCTGGAGGACTGGCATGGTCCCAGTTTGCCGATCTGGTTAATGTATCCCTATGGACATTTATCAAGGCGCACCAGAGTATTTATAGATCATTTGAAAAGTGAGCCTCCTGCAACCTGGAAATACTGAACCTCTGTGCGCTATGCCACATAAATACTTGAATGGGTAAATGCATCAGCCTATTATTAAATAAAAAATAAATGGTGTTAACTAGGCATGATGCACTCCCCGCCCGACGGCAAACAGAGCCGGTCCACTTCAACAGATAATGAGTTGCTCAATCATTTACGTGCTGTTTCATCTTATCTACCCGGCTTTATTTATCAGCTTTGTTTAACCCCTGACGGTAAATTCCAATACACCTACACCAGCTCCCGATTAGAAGCTTTATTTGGTGTAACCCAGCAACAGGTTGCTGAAGATGCCTCTGTATTATTGAAAATGATTCACCCGGATGATTATCAACGGGTCATCAATGAAAGCATTCAATCTGCTGAAACCGCCAGTGCCTGGCATAGTGAATTTCGCATGGTCCTTAAAAATGGCCATACCATCTGGATTGAAGCCTATGACACTCCCATACGTGAAGCTGATGGCACTATTGTCTGGACCGGCTATGGTAATGACATTACGCAACGTAAAAGCTACGAGACAGCTCTGAACGAAAGCGAGTCAAAGTTCAGGGCCTTTGTTGAAAATGCCAATGACATTATCTATTCATTGTCGCTGGATGGCCTGCTTACCTATGTATCACCCAATTGGACCGAAATCCTTGGTCATCCAATTAGTGACGTTATCGGTCGACATTTTGATCAATTTGTTCATCCCGATGATGTCTCGGCCTGCCACAATTTTTTGCAGCAAGTACGTCTCAGTCGACAGAAACACAGTGGTATTGAGTACCGGATAAAACATTTTAATGGGCATTGGTGCTGGCATCGCAGTAATACCGCACCGTTATTTGATAATAATGGCGAGGTGGATTCCTTTACCGGAATTGCCAGAGATATCTCTGAACATAAACTGATGATGCAGCGTATGTCGCATATGGCGCATCACGACACCCTGACCGGCCTCCCCAATCGTGCCAGCTTTACCGAGCATCTAAATCAAGCCATTGTATTAAGTGAGCGTGAGAAACAGGCCCTCGCAGTATTATTTCTGGATTTGGATAAATTTAAGCCGGTCAATGATAGGCATGGACACGCTATCGGTGATTTACTACTGCAACAGGTTGCCAACCGTATTCGACAATGTTTACGTGGGGCAGATATTGTCGGACGTATTGGCGGTGATGAATTTGTCGTTTTACTGCAAAATATTCATCATGTTGCCAATGCTCAGCAGACCTCCGAAAAAATCTGCGAGTGTCTGAGACTGCCATATGAAGTGGACGGCAAAATCCTGCATATCGGCGTCAGTATTGGTATCGCGGTATATCCGTTGCATGGCAGTAATGCCATGCAACTGGTGCGATATGCCGATGAGGCAATGTACGAGGCTAAAAAGCTGCCTGATAGAATCCAGGTTTTTGCCAGCCCACCACTTGGAAGCGGCTCAACTAAAACTGAAGAACTTAAGCAAGGTGATCTTTCAGCAAATTCGGCTGACGATCAGGAGTAAATATTTCTATCCAGTAGCCATCTGGATCCTGAATAAACGCGATACCTTTCATCTTGCCATCATTAGGGCGTTTGACAAATGGAACGCCAAACTCCTCAAAGCGCGCGCAGGCAGCATCAATGTCGGGAACGGCAAAGCCAATATGACCAAAGCCCCGTGGTTCACTATTACCGTTATGATAAGCCACCTCATCTTTGTCTTCATCTCCCCAGTTATGGGTTAATTCAAGCATAGCTGGACGGGCAAAGGTTTGTTTGATGCGCTCATCATTATCGTCCGACCAATCCTGCCGCTGCTCCGGTGAAATAGCCGCCATGAAATATAAGGTGAACTGCATTTCCGGAAAATCAAAACGTTTGATAAGTGTCATACCCATCACTTCAGAATAAAACTTCAGGGTACGTTTTGGATCCTTAATGCGGAACATTGTTTGGTTAAACACATAATCATGTGTGGCCGGATCATGCGTTTCACTCAAACCTTCTGCTTTATCAAAATGTCGACTCATCTGTGTTACTCCTATGAAGATTTTACAACCAGCCTTTACGTTTGAAATAAAGGTAGGGCGCCATGCCTGCTGCCACCATCAGACCAATAGCAAATGGATAACCGAAGCTCCAATCCAGCTCCGGCATATATTTAAAGTTCATTCCATAAATGCTGGCAATCAATGTTGGTGGTAGAAACACCACCGCGGCAATCGAGAACGTTTTAATGATCTGTGCCTGTTGGATATTGATAAACCCCTGAGTGGAATCCATCAAGAAATTTATCTTATCGAATAAAAATGTCGTATGCGACATCAATGTCTCCAAATCTCGCAATATCTCATATAAGGTTTCCCGTGATGCACCCGGCTCTCGTAAGTGACGCAACAAAAAAGAAATATCACGTTGGGTATCCATTAAACATAAACGGATCTTTCCGTTACTGTCTTCCAAACGCGCTAACTGACTGATGGCATCTTCCAGATCAGCACTTTCATCTTCTAAAACCAGATGGCTGACCCGTTCTAGCTGGCGATGGATATCTTCGAGATTATCGGCATGATTTTCGACTTTTTGTTCCAACAGGGTGATCAGTAAATCCGTTGGTGTCTCACAACTCACCTGCCCACGGCGAGCTCGCATTCGTAATAATCGAAAATCACTTAATTCACCATCACGAATGGCAATAAGTCTATCCGGCTGCAAAATAAACGCGACCGAAACCGTGTGATGTCGCCCTTCTGAGTAACCCAGAAATAATGAATGCACATGCAGACCATCCTGATCGGTAAAGCACCGAGCCGAGGCCTCAATTTCTTCTACATCATCGACATCGGGTACTTCATCGCTGAACAAAGTCGCGAGTAATGCGCGTTCATCATCATCGGGCTCCAACGCATCAATCCAGTCGGCTTCTTTTAAATGATGCCCCAATACCTCGCCTTCAACTTTGATTTCCTTAATTAAGCCATGAGCAATTTTGTATAGGCGTAGCATGCTGGCTCCTATTTAGTTTGGGTTTGCCTAAGGGAATGGTTAAACATTGTAACGCAAGACGATATCATGCTTCTCAGACTATGGCATTTGAGTGGCAATTCCATGACAGTTGAGTTTCAGACCTAGGTTTCATCTCCGCCTCTATTGTGAGATGAAAGATCAACAAGCCCTAGTGAAATACTGCCATCTGGGTGGGTGAACCTAATTGCAGATCTGCCTGCCCAATTCCTGAAAAATGTACTTCATAATTATGACGGGCAGCAACGCCTCTGGCCCATTGCTGAAATTTCTGCCGAGTCCATTCAAACTGATGATCCGGATCCCGAAACTGTCCGGGATATAGCCCGTATAGCGGATTGTATTCGTAGTTAGGTGTTGTCAGTATGATTTGTTTTGGACGCATCACTGCAAAAACATTTTGTTCAACCTTGGATAACAGTCTCGGCTCAATATGCTCAATGGTCTCAATCATCACTGCCAGCGGAAAACCATAAAGCTCTGGATGCGGTTCAGCATATGATGCGTTAATTAACCTTATTCTGGATGGAGTTTGCTGAAGGTATGCTGCCAGTTTTTCACGCGCCTGCAGAATAGATAAGCTGGATTGTTCAACACCAATAACCTGCTCAATCTGCGTTTCATTTAACAGCTGCCACAGAAAAGTACCTGAGCCACAGCCTAAGTCCAAAAGCTGTTTGACCCCGCTTTGCTGAACTAATTTGAGGATATGTTGATGCCGTACTTCATGCAAATCACTGATTTGGGTGTCTTGATTTGGGAACATGACATGCCTGCAAAAAGATCATTTACCAATACAAAAACTGGAGAAGATGCGGTCTAGTAAGTCTTCAGTCGTGAATGTCCCGGTAATCTCTCCCAGAGCAGACTGAGCAATACGCAGTTCTTCCGCGAGTAATTCACCCGCGCCCATACCTGTCAGACAGTCATAGCCTGCTTCAATGGCTTGTTGAGCGCGCTGCAAAGCATCCAGATGTCGACGACGCGCCATAAACACCCCTTCTTCTTCCGGATGAAAACCTACTACCTCGCATAAATGATGTGTCAGCAAATCCATCCCTTCGCCACTTTTTGCGGATAGATAGATCACTGATATGCCATTTTCATTCGTTATTTCAGCAGCATGGCCGCTTTGGTCGATCTTATTTCGAATCAAGGTAAATGATTTATCGCTCGGTAAAGCAGAAAGGATTTTTGTATCCTGTTCCGTCATGCCAAGCTTATCATCAATTAATAGCAGAATATGATCAGCTTGTGCCAATTCGTTCTGCGTTCTGCGGATACCTTCAAGCTCAACGATATCACTGGTGGCATCATGCAGGCCGGCAGTATCGGAAATACGCAGTGGCAAACCGCCCAAATGAATTTGCTCTCGTAATACATCACGAGTTGTACCGGCTACTTCAGTCACAATAGCTGCATCATGGCCCGCCAGCCGATTATGCAGACTGGATTTGCCAGCATTGGGCTGTCCGGCCAACACCACACTGATGCCCTCGCGTAATAAGCGGCCTTGTCGGGCACTGCCTTGAATACCTGCCAGGGTTGCCAGTAGTTGCTGTAATTGTTTATCCACCTGAGCTTCACCGAGGAAATCGATTTCTTCATCGGCAAAATCAATGGAGGCTTCAACAAACATTCTTAAATAGGTCAGTTCTTGCAAGAAGTCATTAACCTTTTTGGAAAATTCCCCCTGCAACGAACGCATTGCACTACGAGCAGCCAGTTCGGTTGAGCTTTCAATTAAATCTGCAACGGCTTCAGCCTGTGCCAGATCCATCTTGCCATTGAGAAATGCGCGTTCAGAAAACTCTCCGGGCCTAGCCATTCTGGCACCCAGTTCAACTGCTCGCTGACATAGTCTAGCCATCACCAATGGACTGCCATGCCCCTGCAACTCGATGACATCTTCACCGGTAAACGAGGCGGGTCCGGCAAAATACAACGCAATGCCACTGTCGATAATTTCTTTATCGGCTGCTCGAAAGTGGGTGAATTTTGCCTGACGGGTTTGTGCCAGTTTGCCGCAGATTTGCTCGGCTATCTGAGCACTTTCAGGGCCGGATAAACGCACAACACCGACACCACCGCGGCCGGGCGCAGTGGCAATGGCTACGATAGTGTCGGTGTAATGCTCTGTCATAAATAACTCTGTTTACTCAGCTGTAAACAGTGGAGTTCTGCTTATCCTGCTGAAAGGGTTACAACGCACCCATTTTACGAGTGATATACCACTGCTGAGCTATTGATAGAAGGTTGTTGACCACCCAGTAAAGCACCAGACCTGCCGGGAAGAAAGCAAAAAAGACGGTAAAGACAATCGGAAAGATCTTCATCATCATCGCCTGCGCCGGATCCTGAGGCATCGGATTCAGCTTTTGCTGGAACCACATCGATAAACCAAACAGCACTGGTAAGACAAAATAGGGATCCATTGCCGTCAAATCATTAATCCACAGGATGAAATCGGCTTGACGCAGTTCAATACTTTCCACTAAGACCCAATAGAAAGCCAAAAAGACCGGCATCTGCACCAGAATCGGCAAACAACCACCCAGCGGATTAATTTTCTCGGTGCGATACAAATCCATCATTGCCTGATTGAATTTTTGCTTATCATCACCGTAGCGTTCTTTCAGTGTGGCCAGCTTGGGTGTCAATTTACGCATTGACGCCATCGAACGGTAACTGGCTGCTGACAGTTTATAAAACGCCAGTTTGATCAGAATGGTCAGTAATACAATGGACCAGCCCCAGTTGCCCGTTAATTTATGTAGCCATTCCATGACGATAAATAACGGCTTGGAAATAATGGTCAGAATACCGTAATCAACGGTCAAATCCAGATTATCTGCAATTGGCTCAAGACGTTGATGTTCTTTCGGACCAAGGTAAATCTGATAAGAGGCCTGAGCTTGCTCACCATTTTCGGCGACTACCGCAGGAAAACGGATACCGGCCGTATAATTAGTGTTGTTTATCGCTTTACCGTAAAGACTGATTTCCTGTAATGGTTCAGCAGGAATTAAGGCTGCCACGAAATAATGTTGAATCATCGCCGCCCAGCCACCATTCACATCACGACGAAAATCATTTTTTTCCAGTTCACCAAAATCCACTTTTTCGTATTCATTACCCGGACTGGAAAAAACAGCACCCGTATAGGTATAGATCATGAAACTATCATCTTCAGGTTGATTACGATTAAATTGTGCATAGGGATAAGCAGCAAAACGTTCGCCAGACTGGTTTTCTATCTGATAAGTGACATCTACCAGGTAACTGTCACGGGTAAAAGTATAGGTTTTAATCACGGTCAGCCCGTTATCAGATTCCCAACGCATCGGAACGCTCAGACTATTTTCATTCTCCCCCATAACATATTCGGATTTTTCCGCAGTATAGGTTTCATAATGTGTCGGTGCCGAGCCTTCGGCTCGTAAACCTGATTGAGTAACAAAGAAATTCTTACGACTGTCATTTAAAAGCTGTACTGGCTCATCAGGCAAATCTACATCAACAGGATATTGTAATAATGCCAGTTCACGGATATCCGCCCCACGTAAATCAATTGTCGCTTCAATTACATCGGTTTTTACACGGAGCTGATTAGCTGAAGTCGCTGTGGCTTGTTCGCTTTCCGGCATTGCAGGCAAGCCATCTGCAGTATCTGTTGGTAACTCGGGTAAATCATCCTGCGACTGGGCGTTTTCTGAAACAGGCTGGTCTGCGTTATTTTGCGTTGCAACCTGTTGCGGGCGCACATAGTCATTTTGCCAGGCTTCCCACAACAACAGAGAAACAATTAACAGGCCAAAAATAAACAGAGTTCTGAGGTTATCCATTGTGTTTTTTTGTCTTTAGTTCAGGAACAGGATCCACGCCGCCGGCGTGCCAAGGATGACAGCATGAGATTCGGCGTAAACCGAGCCACACACCACGAAGCGAGCCATGCGTTTGAATGGCCTCAATCATATATTGGGAGCAAGTAGGTTGAAAGCGACAGTGCATGCCCATGAACGGGCTTAATAAAAAGCGATACGCGCGAACAAAAGCGATTAGGATGTTTGCCATTGTGCCACCACGGTTAACCAATGTCGCTCCAATGCTGCCCATAATTGCGACGAATCCCGCTGACTAATATCAGGACGTGATAACACCACAATATCGATATTGGATAAAGCTGATTGATGCTGCCGGAAAGATTCCCGGATGATTCGCTTTACCCGATTACGTTGACTGGCCAGTTTAAGATGCTTCTTTGCGATAGCCAGTCCCAGTCGGGGATGCCCGACAGAGTTTTCAACGCTTAGAATCGTCAGACCACCGCCACCAGTGCGCTTACCCTGACGAAAAACCCGGGTAAAATCTCCCGGGCTATTCATTTTCATGGCTCGGCTGAAAGTGGCCAAGTCATGCACCCTCTGAGAACAGAGAGAATTAAACAGAAAGTTTTGCGCGGCCTTTGGCTCTACGGGCATTAATAACACGACGGCCGCCGACAGTTTTCATACGTGCGCGGAAACCATGAGTGCGCTTGCGCTTCAGATTACTAGGCTGAAAAGTTCTTTTCATTTCACCAACTCCAGGAATAACAATGGTTTTGCAGCCGGTAAGCGTCTCTCGAACGGAAACAGCCGGGGCAAAAGACATGGGATTATAGAGTTTGCAGGCATAACAAGTCAAACCGCATTCATCCGACCATGCAACATTATTTTACTTGCCAAAAGCCCCGCATGCAGATAACTTTAGATGCCCTGTCTGTCGCGCTATACTATCACGAAAAAAGCCTGCAGTTATTAGTCTGTTTTCTGTAAACCTTTATATTAGTCAAGGAGTTGCTGTGTCTTCACCCCTTTGGGAAAAATGCCTATCCCATCTCGAAGGTGATCTTTCGGCACAACAGCTGAACACATGGTTACGGCCCCTGCAAGCCATCGAAACGGAAGATAGTCTGCGCTTGTTGGCGCCAAATCCTTATGTTAAGGCCTGGGTTCACGAACAGCTTGAACAACAGATAAATGCGCTGATCAAAGGATTGACCAACGGCAGCATCAATAAAATTGAAATCGAAGTCGGTACCAAAGATTCCATTTCCGCCGAAAAAACCAAACGTCGTGTCAAAACAACGGATAAAGCCCCCGCATCAATAGCAGTTTCGGAAACAGAACCTTCCCCCGCGATTGGCAGCCCGATGAATCCGTTGTTTACCTTTGATAATTATGTTGAAGGTAAATCCAATCAGATTGCCCGCGCAGCATCTTTACATGTTGCTGAAGCACCGGGTACCTCCGGTTACAATCCATTGTTCCTCTATGGCGGCACCGGGCTTGGCAAAACCCATTTGATGCTGGCGGTCGGCAACAAAATTCGCCAGAACAATCCCAAAGCACGAGTGATTTATTTATCCTCCGAGCGCTTTGTACAGGACATGATTACCGCATTGCGTAACAACGCTATTGATCAATTCAAAGCACATTACCGCAGTGCCGATGCATTATTAATTGATGACATCCAGTTCTTTGCCAAAAAGGAACGCTCTCAGGAAGAGTTCTTTTATACCTTTAATAGTCTGCTGGAAGGCCAACGGCAAATCATTCTGACCTGTGACCGGTTTCCCAAAGAAGTTGAAAATCTGGATGAGCGTCTGCAATCTCGTTTGGGTTGGGGGTTAACGATTGCCATTGAACCACCAGAGCTGGAGACCCGTGTCGCTATTCTGATCAAAAAAGCGCAACAAAATCTGATTACCCTACCGGATGATGTGGCCTTTTTTATTGCCAAACGCATTAAGTCAAATGTCCGTGATTTGGAAGGTGCCTTGCAACGCGTCATGGCATTCTCGCGCTTTACCAACCAGCCACTGTCGATTGATATGGCTCAGGATGCTTTAAAAGATCTGCTGGCTTTGCACCAAAAACTGGTCACACTGGAAAGTATCCAGAAAACTGTTGCAGAATACTTCAAAATACGGGTATCGGATTTACTGGCAAAAAAACGCACGCGTTCGGTTGCCCGTCCACGACAAATAGCAATGGCGCTGGCAAAAGAGCTCACCAGTCATAGCTTGCCGGAAATCGGTGAAGCGTTTGGTGGACGAGATCACACCACTGTTCTGCACGCTTGTCGTAAAGTAGTGGAACTGAAAGAAACTGATAGCCGCATCGCGGAAGACTACCGTAATTTACTTCGAACTTTATCCAGCTAGCCGAGAGAGACATCATGCAATTTACTGTGAGCCAAGACATTATTGCCCGTCCCTTACAACTGGTGTGCAGCATCGTTGAACGGCGCTCCACCCTGCCTATTTTGTCTAATATTCTGTTACGTTGCCGTGATCAGCAATTAACCATGACCAGTACCGATATGGAACTGGAAATGATTGCAACGTTACCGGTAGCGGTCGAAAAAGAAGGTGAAACCACTGTCTCTGCTCGCAAACTACTGGATATCGTTCGCGCCTTACCCGCAAACGCCACTATTAGCTTTCAGGCTGAAGACAACAAATCACTGGTTCGGGCAGGAAAAAGTCGTTTTTCTTTAGCCACGCTACCGGCAACAGACTTTCCAGATAGCGAAGGTGCAAATTATCTTGATCAGCTGACAGTTCCTCAATCAGCATTAAAAGATCTGCTGGATGAAACCAGTTTTGCCATGGCTAGCCAGGATGTACGGTATTACCTGAATGGTCTGCTGTTGGAACGCGAAGAAAATATCTTGCGTGCTGTAGCTACTGATGGTCATCGACTGGCTTTAGGCAGCATTGAAACCGCAGAAAAAACCAATGAAAAACACAGTGTCATCGTACCCCGTAAAGCGATTTTGGAACTGGGACGGTTATTAGGTGATGTTGCGGATAACGTGACCCTGGCGATCAGCCCCCAGCAACTTAAAGTCGAACTGCCGGATATGCATTTCACTTCCAAGCTGATTGATGGCCAATTCCCTAACTACGAACGTGTCTTACCGGTCGGTGGTGATAAGGAAGTCATTGCCGAACGAGATGAGCTTAAACAGGCATTATCCCGAGCTTCGATTCTGGCTAATGACAAGCATCGCAGCGTAAAGCTGAATCTCAGTAGCAATCTGCTCAAAGCTACCGTGACCAATCAGGAACAGGAATCCGCTGAGGAAGAACTGGCAGTGGAATATAGCGGTCCGGATTTGGAAATCGCTTTTAATAATGCTTATCTGCTGGATCTGCTCAACGCCATTCCTGATAACAAGGTCAAACTGTTATTTACCGATGAAAACAGCAGTGCGTTGATTACCCCAAATGATCCCAAATTCACACGGCAATATGTCGTTATGCCGATGCGGCTGTAAGACGTTAATTCCAAAAATAAAAACGGCGCTTTCAAGCGCCGTTTTTATTTAAACTCTTGAAAAAGATTAGATCACTTTATTGGGATTATTCTGTAGCATGACATCCAGCCCTTGTTTGTAAACATTGGCTGCAGCATCACGTTTATCCTGCGCCATTAATACTTCTGCCAGCGCCTGATAGGTTTCACCGCGAGGACCGTGCTCAATACTGGCCCGTAGATAAGCTTCTGCCTTGGCCCACAACTTATTTGCCTGCGCCAGTCTTCCCAACGTCAGCAATAACCAGGGGTTCTCCTCATGTTGTTTTAACCACTTCTCGGCCGTGGCCAGACGTTTCAATAAACCACCCTGCAGAATTTTGCCATACTGATAAATCAGCGCATCACTCCAGTTTTTGCGTAAATATTCTTCAATCAATTGCATTGCCTGCTGTTGCTCGCCCTGCAATAACAAACCATTCACATATGTTTTCAATACGTGCTCAGATTGTCTGATTTTCGCCGGAGATTGCAGCCATATCTGTTCCATTCGCTGCCATTCCTGACGTATCAAGGCATTTTGCAATTGTCCCACAGTGGCTTCTGCCGACAAAGCATTGGCTGAACTGGCATCCAAAACATGTCGTTTACGCAAATCAGGTAACACTGATTGCACTTCCTGCCATTGATCCGTTTCCTGATACAACTGCTGAAGAAGCTGTAAAACATAGGGATGTTTTGGCGCAACTTGACGAAGATGTTGCAAGGTAGCTAAAGCCTGTTCTTTCTGTCCGGCCGAAAGTTGTAATTCTGCTTGTACCACCCCGACAGCAATATCAGCGCTGGGGGTCGTTTCGTGAGCCAGTTTCAAATAGGAGTCACGCCGCTCTGGCGCCTGTTGTTTCTGTGCAGCACGTGCAGCTGCCAGATAATGTAATAACGGTGTCTCGCTGTTGCCAGCATGTCGCAATAACAATCGTTCAGCTTCTGCCCAACGGCCTTCTTCCAGTGTTATCAGCCCATTGGTTAACGCTTTAATAGCACGTTTATGGCGCTGGTTTTCCTGCCATTGCGACAGGCGGTTTGGCGTACTTTTAATGACCGCCAGACTGCGCAGCGTAAAATAAACCAATAACAGCAGAATTAACCAAGCCACGGTAAATACAATTAGCGAAGTTTCCAGCGTCCACTGTCCGTACTGCACCAACACAAAGCCTGGCTCGAAATCAGCCAACCAGACAAACATACCGCCTAATGCCAGTGCAATTGCAATAATAATCAGCCATTTCATGGTTCAAATCCTTTCAACCAGCGAAGTGAGCCCGAAATATCCGGTGTTTCAATACTAATGGCCTGGTTCTGCATAGCTTGCAAACTTTCCAGCATTGCATCGCGATGATCACCCACAAAATACTGTTCAAGCCAGCTGCTGGCCGATTGCAGGCTTTGCTCAAACATTCGCTGATTGCCTGAAAGCGCAGCAAAGCGAGCGGTCTCCAGTTGCAAGCGCAGGTTCTGATACAGGAAGTAGCGTTGTTCAGGCATTAATACTGCGGCCGGGGCATCTTCCTGCTGACGAATAACCACAAGTGAACGTAGCTGTCTCCAAATATCAGCAATCACTTCACGCCAGGCTGATTGTTCTGTTGCTTCTTTTTCAGTTTCGTCGAAGTAAGACTGCTTAGGGCCAGTAACAACACGTAGCTTATCAATTGAGCCCATCAACCCCAGCATATCGGCAGCAATTCCCGCTACATCGGTTTCTCCGGCTGCTTCAAGTGCCAGTTCTTCCTCTGCAATCAGCTCACGCAATGGTTGCATGCGATAATCACCAATTTCACGGATCTGTTGATCAGCCAGTGATAAGGCAAGTGCTGCCCCACTGGTATCATTCGCCAACAAAGCGCGCTGATTGGCCAGATTGAGCAAATAACGAATTTCCGCCAATGCCCATTCCAGCTCGATTTCCTCAGTTGTTAAGGGTGACTGGTTTTGTAGCTTGGTCAGTACGTCACCTTGTTCAAGCTGAGTTTGCTTAAATGTCGATAGTTGATTGTTTAATTGGCGCTGACTGCTGGTCAGTTGCGAAATATCCGTTTCGAGTTCGGCCATTTCATCAAAACGACTTTCCACTTCCATCAGTTGCTGTTTCTGCTGCCATACCAGCCAAAGTGCACCAGCCCCGGGCAGCGTTATCACTATCGCTAAAATGATTAGCAGCGCCCACTTTACTGAAACTGTCTTTTTGGGTGTTTCTGAGACATTTTTTTCAGTTTTTTTGGCGGGCTTTTCGACCTGCTCAGATTTGCTGTTAGGCTCCATGATCTGATCCCATCTCTATAAGTCGCTGAATGATTGCACCATCACTGGCATCTAAACTGACATGCACCCGTTTGAATCCTTGTTGTACGGCAAAAGCCTTGATCCGTTCACTGACTACCAACAAAGGTTTTTGTAAAACCTGCGGGCAGCTAGCTGATAATAAATTTAACAGGTTTGTCACACCATTGGCACTGGTTGCTGTTAGCCAATCGGCTGAACAGGCTTGTTGTTGAAGTTCGGACGATACCGTGGGTAATTGTCGACGGTAAACTTCCAGATAACTAATCTTAGCACCTCTGGCACGCAAGGTATCTGCCATCAGCTCACGTCCTCCTTCCCCCCGCACAATTACGACCTGCTGTTGAGTCATTTGTTGCCACTCGGGTAACTGCAGCAAACCTTCACTGCCGTTTGACAGTTCAGGTTGTAAATCCACCGTTAAACCGTTTTCCCGTAATGCCTGCGCAGTACCTTCACCTGCAGCAACCAATTTAACATGACCTGGAAATGGTTGCGGATTACCCTTCAGAAATTGTTCAACAGCGTTACGACTGACAAATACCAGCCAATTGGTTTGTTGCGGATTCCATTCGCCCCATTGTTTGACATCAATCGCCGTAATTTCAATAACCGGAAAGACGATGGCCTCTCCACCCTGCTGTTCGATGAGGTCGACCAGTCCATTCGACTGTCGAATTGGCCTTGTTACGAGAATCTTGCGGCCTTCCAATGCCAGAGCCGAGTGCTCAGGCATCATAAACATCAGCCAGAATTTTATCAGCGCCCTGGTTAAGTAACATCTCACCCAATGTTAAACCAAGTTGTTCGGATTCACTGGCCTTGCCACGAATTTCCTGCTGCAGCATTTCGGTGCCGTCTGGGCGCCCAACCAGCCCACGAACCCAGATATCATCACCATTTAAGATAGCGTAGCCACCGATTGGAACCTGACAGCCTCCCTTTAAGCGACGATTTAATGCCCGTTCAGCTTTGACAGTAATTGAGGTCAGCTCACAATTAAGCGGGGCAATTAATGCATTCATTTCGTCATCATTGATACGGGTTTCAATACCTAGTGCGCCCTGTCCAATCGCAGGCAAACTTTGCTCAGGGGTTAAAGCACTGCGAATACGCTCATCAAAACCCAGTCTTTCCAATCCGGCTTTGGCCAGAATAATCGCATCAAAATTACCCGCATCCAACTTGGCGAGGCGGGTATTTACATTGCCGCGCAACGGTACAATCTTCAAATCCGGTCGGTAGTGACGAAGCTGACATTCCCTGCGCAGGCTGGAAGTACCGACAACGGCACCTTCAGGTAAATCATCAACATTGTCATAATGATTAGAGACGAAAGCATCATGCGGATCATGGCGTTCACAAATAACCGGTAAATGCAGACCTTCCGGAAACTCCACCGGTACATCTTTCATCGAATGCACCGCTATATCGGCTTCACCGGCCAGCATGCTCTGTTCCAGTTCTTTGACAAACAAGCCTTTGCCGCCCACTTTGGCCAATGGGGTATCAAGAATGATATCGCCCTGGGTTTTAATACGAACCAGTTCGATATTCAGGTGTGGATGCAACGCCAACAAACTGTCACGGACAAACTCGGCCTGCCAGATGGCAAGGGGACTGCGACGGGTAGCAATTCGAACAGTACGCTGACTCATGAAACAAAAATCCACATTATAGTTAACAGTGTTGTCGATTCTAACATTTTCCCCTGCGGTTCCACGAACAGCCGCGTTATAATGCGGTCTTTTTCTGCCAGCAATCACAGGCCCGTGCCATGACCGCATCTGATAAAAAGCTTTCTTCCGCCCGTCTCACCCAGCCTACTAATAAGTTCGTTGAGGAATTCACTGCATCGGTGATGTTTGATAAACGCATGTATCAGCAGGATATTCAGGGTTCCGTCGCGCATGCCACTATGCTTTGTAAAGTGGGCGTTTTAACAGAAACTGAACGCGATCAAATCATCACTGGCTTGCAGCAGATTGAAAGCGAAATCGATAACGATCAGTTTGAATGGTCCATTGCACAGGAAGATGTGCATATGAATATCGAATCCAGACTAATCAAATTGATTGGCGAAGTCGGCAAAAAACTGCACACAGGTCGATCACGTAATGATCAGGTGGCAACCGATGTGCGTTTATATCTGCGCGATATGATTGTGCCTGTTCGCAGTGAATTACAGCGGCTGCGCTCTACCTTGCTGGATGTGGCTGAACGTGAATTCGATACCATTATGCCTGGCTTTACCCATCTGCAAACGGCGCAGCCTGTCACGTTTGGTCATCATATGCTGGCCTGGTTTGAGATGCTCAGCCGTGATCTGGAACGTCTGGATGACTGCACAAAACGGGTCAACAGCCTGCCATTAGGTGCTGCAGCACTCGCCGGGACAACCTTTCCGATTGATCGTGAATACACGGCTGAATTACTCGGTTTTGAGCGTATCTGCCGTAACTCACTGGATGCGGTCAGTGATCGCGATTTTGCCATTGAATTTAACAGCTTCGCCTCACTGCTAATGATGCACCTGTCGCGGTTCTCGGAAGAATTGATTATCTGGTCCTCGGCCCAGTTTGATTTTGTTGATCTGGGTGATGCCTTCTGTACCGGCTCATCAATCATGCCACAGAAGAAAAACCCTGATGTGCCGGAACTGGTTCGCGGTAAAACCAGCCGGGTTTACGGTAATCTGTTTAACCTGCTGACGCTGATGAAAAACCAGCCTTTGGCCTACAATAAAGATAATCAGGAAGATAAAGAACCGCTGTTTGACACCATCGACACATTGCTTGGCTCGTTACGTGTCTATGCCGATATGCTCGCAGTAATCACCGTCAAAAAAGACAACATGCGTCTGGCGGCTCTGAAAGGTTATGCGACCGCCACCGATCTGGCAGACTATCTGGTGCGTAAAGGTGTTGCTTTCCGTGATGCTCATGAAGTAGTTGGTTTGTCAGTAGCCTTTGCCATAAAACAGCAAAAAGATCTGTCGGCGTTAACACTGCAGGAACTGCAGCAATTCAGTGATCAGATCGGCGACGATGTATTTTCGGTATTAACGCTCGAAGGCTCGGTTGCCGCCCGTAATCATTTGGGTGGAACAGCGCCAGAACAAGTTAAAAAAGCTATTCAAATCGCCCGAAGCGAACTGTAAATCTACTGCCTGAACAGATGGACTAGTTCAGTATTCGCCTTTCAGTCATATGATCACTAATAATAATCAGACTGAAAGCGTTATACGATGATTAAGTTGAATATCATCATTTATCATCATCACTGATCGGTGTCTGACCCCAAATGGTCACATTAAAATCATTACTATTTTCGCTAATTGAATTGGCGAAACGCTGGCCTTGGCTGATTGCGGCGATTGGTTTTATTTCCGGTGTGGCCAGTTATTTTCTGGTGGAACGCAAAGAGTCACTGGCGCAGGTTATCGCTATCCTGATGTTGGTCAGCTGGGTGTTTCTGGTATTGGAAAACTGGCTGCGGGAAAGTTTTAAAAGCCGTTTTGGACTCAATATTCCACCCGCTTTAATGCATTACCTGACTCAATTAGTCCATCAGGAAAGTTTGTTTTTTGTGTTGCCGTTTTTTCTTGCCGTCACCACCTGGAATCACACTCAGGCAGGGTTTACCGCTTTATTGATTTTATGTGCTCTGATCTCGGTGATTGATCCGTTGTATTACAAACAACTGGCACCGCGTCGATCTTTATTTGTTATTTTTCATGCGCTGGCTTTATTCGCTGTATTACTGGTTGCTCTCCCCATCTTGCTACAGCTGACTACTGGTCAAAGCCTGGCGTTTGCTCTGATTGCTTCCCTGTTGTTCAGTCTGCCCAGTTTAGTGAAGTTTGTTGCCAATGGTCGCTGGTGGCGACGGCCGTTAATGACGTTAATGTTGGCCGCTTTAGCCGCTGGCTTGTGGCAAGTCCCCAGCTTAGTCCCACCCGCAGCATTGCGATTAACTGAATTTAATCTGGTACAACAGGTTGATCGTGAACAACGCACGCACAGCATTCATATTGATCGCCTTGATGTGCAATCCCTGAAACGCGATGGCATATATGCCTGGACAGCTATCCGCGCACCTCGCGGCTTGCAGGAAAAAATTCATCACCTGTGGATCCATAACGGTAAACAAGTCGATCGAATCACGCTGAATATCGAAGGCGGCAGTGAACAAGGCTATCGGGCCTGGACACAGAAATTGAATTTCCCAGAGGATCCGGTCGGTAAATGGCAGGTTAAAGTGGTCACAGACTCAGGACAGCTGATTGGTATAAAACGCTTTACCGTTGAAGCCAGCTTTGATGAACGGGAAAGTCTGCTTGAGCGTCTCAAACCGCCATTCTTTCAGGAGCCAATCGACGATCAGCAGAACATTGAAGATGCTGACGACATTCAACAACCGGAGAATACTGAAGGACAACAAAGCCTGTATGAGCGTCTAGCGCCGCAGTTTATTCAGGAGATGACCGAAAGTCAGGAGAACCCTGAAGAATCGGAAACTGTTCAAGAACAGGAGAGTACTAAAACACAGGAAAACACTGAAGAACCGGAAAACGCCCAAGAGCCAGAAATTGATGCTCAAATACAACACATCCCCGAAGATCTAAACAGCACTGAAGGGCATGAGAAATCTGAAGAACAGAATTAATCCTTACGATTGGCACCAATAAACGAAGCGACCATTAAAAATACTATCCAAACCATGAAACTGGGCAGCCAGATAGACCACCAGCCCTCTTCCAACGGCGAGGATGAAACAGGATCGATAAAAAAATAGGCATAAAGATTCAATGCCAGGTTAATCATTAAACCTATAATCCCGATATAACTTAATATCGAATCCAGTCTGATTTTCTTCATAAAAACTCCATGAATCAAATTCGAGATTAATTTAGCCACAAAACGACACAAGCAGATAAGCCAACCCAAGCCAGAATAAGCGCTTTTGTTGCTGCAAACCGTGGCCAGTAAGCCAATAAACCGACCCATAGCAGCGCTGCCACCGATAACAGGCCCAGCCAGACAACAATACCCACCACAACACCCCACATACTGATCGCTGGCCATAAGGAAACTATCAGCAACAAAGTGGAAGCGATTCGCAACTGACGAGCACGACTGGCAGATAATTTAGCTGTGCTTACTTGCGAATAGTGTCTCGACATCGCCAGACTTAACCCCGCCATACCGGCATAACATAATGCTGTGGCAAGCAACATCATCAACAACATTTGCATTACGCTGCCTCCGACTTGGTTTTATAACGGCTGGAACCTTGTATCGCGGCTTTATGTTGTTTGCTTTTCAGTATTTTGACGGAGCAAACGCCCAACACACCGAACAACACGACGGTTAATTCCAAGCCGACATTCAGCCAGTCACCCTCAATGAAATGGCTGATTAAATGGTGTCCTGTCGTCAGCCAGTTGAGGATGGGCAGTAATAAACATAACGCAGCAAATAAGGATAATTGCTCTATCCAGGCACGAGAAGCGGGTCGTAAAGCCGCATGTAATAAGCTGCCCAGCCAGATAAAAAAGAATAGTTTTATTTCCCAGCTGGCGCGCTCAGGCACATCCAATGGCAACAGCCGGTTTATCCAAAAATACGCGACACAGGCGACCATTAATCCGCTAATAGCGCTGATATTCAGGACTTCAATAGCCCGGTAGACCTTTGGCGTTTGCGCCCCAAATTCGTTCAAGGATTTTTGCCGACGTTTCACCATAAACAAAATGGCGCCGGTCGCCATCATGATGGTGCCCGCCATGCCCAAAATAAAATAAATCCAGCGCACGGTATAACCACCAAAATTGGCAAAATGTAAGGTCCGCATAATACGTTGTGCGGCAAAGGCATTACTTTTATCAAATGTATCCGGTGCTTCAATATGAATCATTTCACCTGTTACCGCATCAAAAATAACCTGCCCGGCACTCAAAAAGAGTAACCGTCCATTATTTTTCTCCTGCTCAAACAAGCCAAAGACTTTAGCAACCGCACTACTGTCACCGGGGTGCTCTACATTAATAAAACTACCCGGTTTCTCCATTAACGCTTCGCCCTGTTTAAACAGCTCAGTCAACGATAGAACATCCGCTTCAATACCGGTCTCTGGTCGATGCTCCGGCTGATTGAACACTTCGGCAAAGAAACTCTGTGGTTTGTCATAATTGGCCAATACCCCGGCTGGCATATAGATCGACACAAAGATCACCAGCCCGCTGTAGGCAATCATCAATTGAAATGGCAACGATAAAACCGAAGAGGCATTATGTGCATCGAGCCAGCTGCGCTGGCCTTTACCCGAGCGAAAGGTAAAAAAATCTTTGAAGATACGTTTATGAATAATGATACCGCTGACCAAAGCCACCAGCATGATCATGGTAAAAAATCCCACCAGCCAGATACCGGTCATACCAGCATGAAACTCAAAATGCATATGCACAAAGTGATGACCGCCCTGAGTCTCACGCTGTTGCTGATCAGGAATTATTTCACCAGTGACAGGATGTAACCGGCGCTGCTGAATTTCGGCATTGTCATCTTCCCAGGATAATCCAATTGCTGGATCGGCCTCACTGGGCAACCGTATGCGCCAAAAATGGCTTTGGGGCGCGGCATTTCGTAGAAAGTTTTCAGCTTGTGTTACTGCGGTCAGGCGTTGCTCTTGAGTACTGGTTTCGGGATCAAATTCACCGATTAATGCTCGCTCAGGCGTCATCCAATGGGTAATGGCATCATCAAACACACCAATAGTGCCGGTCAGAAAAATGGCGAATAATGCCCAACTGGCAACTAAACTGCCCCAGGTATGCAACCAGGCCATCGTTTGACGAAAACGTCCCTGCTCAAGGCTTACATCCGTCGATTTGCTCATCGTAACCACTCCGTTAACAGCAAACCCAAGCCGCCAATAATCACTGTTGCACCTATCATTCCTATCCAGGCACGTTTGGCATTTTTAACCGCAAATATCCATATGACCGCGGCGGTGTACACAGCAAAGCTCAGTAATGCACTGGTAATCACAGCATCGGCACGGGATAAAGGCAGAATGGCGGCAATCAAAATCATCACTGCCGAGGTTAATAAATAGCCACCTAATGTTGCGGCCAGCACCAGCGAAAAGATTCGGCCAGAGTAAGACAGGGTCATATTGGGGTGTTCCATACACGGTTTTTAGCTAGGATCTAATGATAAAAGATCAGAAAATTTCACTGACTTATTTAATGTCGAATAACAACTCTTAAAGGCCCATTTATCAGGAAGAGTAGTTTTTTAACATGCGATATTAATGAGATAGATTATCGTTTGCATTCGTAATTAACAAGTCTCGCTTTTACGGTGCCTTATTAAAAATGCTTTGAAGTACGACCAGAAAACAGTTTTACTCAGGGCTTGTTTATCTTTCATCTCCGCCTCTGTTGTGAGCTGAAAAAGCGTCAATCAAGGCACGAGGAGCGATTTTTAGTAATTCTAAATAAGCGACGAGCAAAGCTTCCGCATCCTGCTCACGCCCCTGACCTACATCCATGTAGGCCACGCAGAGTGGCGCTTTTTCAGTCA